>CACAKI010000001.1 GCA_902533035.1 uncultured Bacteroidota bacterium
GCTATATTACTGAAGAATTAAAAGATATTGAAACTAAAATTATACATGCTAAGTCTAACATTTTAGATTTAGAGTCTAAAATTTATGAGGATTTAATACATTCTTTGAAAACTCATATTTCTGTTTTTCAGAAAAATGCATCTGTATTAGCTTCTATAGATTGTTTGTTGTCATTTGCTATAGTTTCAAAAAAAAACAATTATGTAAAACCAACTATTTCTTTAGCTAATCATATTGATATTAGGAAGGGGCGTCATCCAGTTATAGAATCTACTTTTTCAAACGGAGAAATGTATATTCCTAATGATCTGTATTTAGATAATAACACTCAACAAATCATTATTATAACCGGTCCTAATATGTCAGGAAAATCTGCTTTATTAAGGCAAACTGCATTAATAGTATTAATGGCTCAAATAGGTTGTTATGTTCCTTGTGAAAAAGCAAAAATAGGTTTAGTGGACAAGATATTTACTAGAGTGGGAGCTTCTGATAATATATCTCAAGGTGAATCTACATTTATGGTAGAAATGAATGAGTCAGCGAGTATTTTAAATAACCTATCTGATAGGAGTTTGATATTATTGGATGAAATAGGAAGGGGGACAAGTACATTTGACGGAGTCTCAATTGCTTGGGCAATTGCAGAGTTTTTACATAATAACCCATTTAAAGCTAAAACACTTTTTGCTACACATTATCATGAATTAAATGAAATGGCAGAAAAATTTGAAAGAATTCAAAATTTCCATGTTTCAGTAATAGAAAAAAATAATGAAGTTTTATTTGTTAGAAAATTAGAAAAAGGTGGATCTAATCACAGTTTTGGAATACATGTTGCAAAAATGGCTGGTATGCCACCTTCTATTTTAAGTAAAGCTCATGAAATGTTAAATTGGTTGGAAAGTCATAGGAGTTCAAACAAAATAAATAAAACTAAAGACAACATGCAGCTTAGCTTTATTCAATTAGATGATCCTATTTTAGAAGAAATAAAGCAAGAGCTTATTAACACAGATATTAATAGTTTAACTCCGGTTCAGGCTTTAATGAAATTGAATAACATAAAAGAAAAAGTTAATCCTAAAAAATCTAAGAAATAATTTCCTTCTATTCTTTTCTTACTAAAAAAGTCATTATATTTGTCGACTCTATAAGCGAGTGTAGCTCAGGGGTAGAGCACGACCTTGCCAAGGTCGGGGTCGAGGGTTCAAATCCCTTCACTCGCTCAAAATATAGATGCCCAGGTGGTGGAATTGGTAGACACGCAGGACTTAAAATCCTGTGGGCAGTAATGTCCGTGCGGGTTCAAGTCCCGCCCTGGGTACTATGTTTTAGTATTATATATAATTTAATTCACTATTTTCATTATGAGACGTATTTTTATTTTCCATTTTCTGATTTTTGGATTTATTTTTTCTCAAAATTGCGCTTATGATCAGGTAATACAGAAAAAAGTTCTTAAAAACCCTCACTATGAAATTGCCTATAAAAATTTATACCAAAAAGCGATTGAAAGAGGTCAATCTTTTTCACAAGAAACTTATTATATTCCAGTTGTTTTTCACATAGTATATAATCAAGATTCTCAAAATCTACCAGATTCTGTTATAGAATCTCAAATAGATGTATTAAATGAGGATTATAGAAGATTAAATGAAAATGCAATTGATACTAGAGATGAGTTTTTAGAATTTGCAGGAGATTCTAATATAGAGTTTTTTTTAGCAAATGTGGACCCTAATGGAAACCCAACAAATGGAATAATTCGAAAATACACAGAGAGGGTTGAATTTTTAATGTTTGAGGATATTTTTTCAAATGAAATAACTTTAGATGAAGTTAAGTTTTCTGAAACAGATGGCTCAGATGCTTGGGACACTAATAAGTATCTTAATATCTGGATTTGTAATATTGGAGTAATTGATGTTTTAGGTTTAGAGCTTGGGCAAGTATATGGATATGCTTATCCACCTACTAATGTAGATGAAGCATTAGCAACTTTAGGTGACGCTATTGTTCCAGATTGGCCTGTTGATATGCTTAGTGATGATGAAAATGTTCAAGGAGTTGTTCTTCATTATACTGCTGTTGGAAGAAATAATCCATCTGCCAACGAAGACGGAATGACAGAAAATAACATGGGAAGAGCTGCAGTGCATGAGGTTGCTCATTATTTAGGTCTCAGACATATATGGGGAGATGCCCTTGCTTTTTTTGGAGATGATGGATGTTCAGTGGATGATGGGATTCAAGATACCCCAAATGCTTCAGACCAAGCAGGGTATGTATGTGATTTAAATAAAAACACATGTTCTGGTGATGATTTTGGGGAAACAGGTGAAGATCTTCCAGATATGGTAGAAAATTTTATGGATTATAGTCCAGGTGCTTGTCAAAATTTATTTACGAATGGGCAAATAAATATAATGCGAACTATATTAGAGGTTTCAAGACCAGGTTTAATTAACAATAATCAATCACTCAATTTATTTGAGGGAAATATTGTTAACACTGGAAAAAGTATTCAAAAAATAGATCTTTTAGGTAGAGTAAAAAATGACGTAAATGGATTTTATATTGAGATTTTTGATAATGGCGTAGTTGAAAAAAAATATTCTATTGATTAGTTAATTTTTTATTTCCTTTGTGTCTTTTAGAATCTCTAATAGTTTTTTTAGAGATAGAATTTGAGATACATTCTTCTAAGTCTATATTCATTTGATTACAAAGGCATACTAAAACAAAAAATATATCACCAATTTCTTCTTTAATTAATTTTTTACTATTTACTTTCTTTTTATAGTTTTGCTCACCGTATTTTCTGGCAATATGTCTTGATAATTCTCCAACTTCTTCTGTTAAAAGTGCCATATTGGTTAGTTCAGAAAAATATCTTACTCCATATTTTTTTATCCAATTGTCAATTTTTTTTTGTAATTCTTCTATTGTCATAATTTTTTATTTTGTAATTAATACAAAACTATAAATATGTTTTAGATATTTAATAATAAATTTAAATCTAAAAAATGCTACATCTAAAATTACCAACTGATCCTAGATGGGTTAATCTAGCAGAAAAAAGTATAGAAGAGATACTAATTGATCATGCTTTTTGTGAACAAAAAGCTGCAACTTCTTGTATATCTTTGATAGTAACATATTCTTATTTAAAGCCTATAGTAGAGGCAATCACCCCTGTTGTTAGAGAAGAATGGGATCACTTTACATTGGTTTTAAATGAATTATATAAAAGAGGATTTGAGCTTGGTCAACCGAGAAAAGATGAATATGTAAAGCAATTATTATCATTTCAAAAAAAAGGTTTACAAAAAGAGATTGTTTTAGTAGATAAATTATTAACAAATGCTTTAATAGAAGCTAGAAGTTGTGAGCGATTTAAATTATTATCTGAAGGGCTAGAAGATCCATATTTTAAAAAATTCTATCATAGTTTTATGGTTTCGGAAGCTGGTCATTATAGGTTGTTTATGGATTTGGCTAAAATTTATCAATCAGAATCGTATGTTAAAAAAAGATGGGGGGAATTTTTAGATTTTGAAAAAGACCTTATGAATAGGATGGAGTTAAGAGGGGATAGGATGCATTAAAAAAGGGAGACTAGTGTCTCCCCTTTTATTTTCATTTTAAAATTGTATTTATTCAATAATTATAGGTGTTTTTATAGATTTATTTTCTGTCTGTAAGTTAACAATATATGTTCCTTTGACTAAATCTACTTCAACTTTTTGTTGTGAATTAATTAAATAATTCTCAATTTTTTGACTATAAACTTCTTGTCCTAAAATATTAAATATACTTACTTTAAATGAAGGTAAGTTGTCATTTAATGTAATACTAAATGATCCATTATTTGGATTAGGATAAAGATTCATTTCTAATAAAGTGTTTTCTTCTATATCAGAGTTATCGTATACACAACTACCATCATCTACAGTGGCATTAGGATTATAATTTATTGCTATAGGATCGGTACATCCAAAAATTTCTACTTTAAAGTCACCACACATTTCTATATTATCATAGTATGCAAGTCCAGTACATCCTGCTCCAGCACAAAAGCCAAAAAAATTAATTGCATCTAAAACATTTAATTGTTGTTCTCCGCCTGCATCTTGACTAAATTGCCAAGAATAAATTTCTTCTCCATTATAATATAGTGTGGTATAATCATTATCTAAGTCAATTTCTTGTCTAACTTCTACCCATGTATCATAAACTGCATCAAAATAAGCGGCTTCATATCCAGCTGCATCTAAAACAGATTGGTCTCCACTTTCTGCAGAAGCAAAAATAATTTGATGAGCCCAAACACTATTTGCTGCGTTATATTCATGTAGAATATTATAATATGCTCCAGCACCACCATCTGAAGGAATATACATCCAAAATATAATTTCACCACTACCAGCGTTAATACCATCAAATATGTGAACTAAGTCATCACCTTGTTCTACTAAAATTGATTGGTTACTACTAAATGCAAAATTATCTGTAACATCTACCCCCGAATTATTATTATCCCAACCAATCCAGTCGCTTGATTGTGAGTCTATGTTACTATCATCATAACTTTCAAAATTTTCTCCCCATTGTAATATATCACATGGTTCCCATGGATAAACACAAGACCCATCATCTTGAATTGCATTAGGATCATAATTATCAGCATTTGGATCAGTGCATCCTTCAGGATATTCACATGAACCATCATCAATATTTGCAGAAGGATTATAATTTAATCCTTCTGAATCAGTACAACCTAAGACAATTAATGTTATACAACTTCCATCATCAATAGTTGCAGAAGAATCATATTCCAAATAATCATCATCTGTGCATCCTGCGCAGGATAAATATTCACAAGAACCATCCTCATCAATTGCCGAAGAATCATAATTACATGCATCTGAATCTGTACAACCCTCATAAATACAAGAACCATCATTCGTGTTAGCTTCAGGATTATAATTAGATGCTTCTGGATCAGTACATCCATAAATTGGCTCTCCAGCCGTTACACAGAATGAATAACTAGCAGAACATGGTCCAGCATCTCCTCCTGATTCACAATCTCCAAATATAGGATTAGTTTCTTCAAATAATACTTCTCCAGTTTCATCAGTTATTGAGAAAGGTGTTCCATCAATCCCACAGCTAAATTCTGATCCTCCTACACCATCACCATAACTATCAGTGATGGTGAATGTATAACAACCTGCACTTAAGCAAATTTCTTGTTGTTGAGTACTTCCGCCTTCCTCCATACTTTGACCAGTACTTCCTCCTGGATAGGTTCCTTCAGAAACCTCATCAATAATGACACCATTATCATTAACTAGTTGCCAGCTAATTTCTTCTCCATAACAGTCTAATACTAGATATAGAGATACTGTATTATCGCAAGAGTATTGACATGATCCGTCATCTGCAGTTGCATTCGAATTAAAATTGTCTGCGCTAGAATCGGTGCATCCATAAATATATTCACAAGAACCATCATTTACATCGGCTGCTGGATTGTAATTTTCTGCAATTGGATCTGTACATCCAAAAACTGCATTTTCATTACATAAAGCCTGTTCGTTTGCGCAAACCCCACTGTTTGTGCAAATCCAATCTAAGAAATAAGAGACTCGAGTATATACACCTGGATAACCAGCTTCTGCACACCCATATCCCCAACTTACAATTCCTACTTGTAGGTATGTTTCTTCATCTGTTGCTAATACTACCATGGGGCCTCCACTGTCTCCTTGACAAGAGTCATACCCACCATTACTATATCCAGCCATAATCATATCATCATCTATTTGATTCCATCCATAATTTGAAGTTTCTGTAATTGGAACATCTACTACTTGTAATTGGTTGGGGTTGTTTGCTGTTCCTTCATCTTCACCCCATCCAGTGATCCATGACATTTGCCCTACATCTTCTACCCCTAATTGTACTTGTTGGTCACAAACAAGTAATACTTCCTGAGCATTTTCGTCAAATTGTATTGGCTGTTCTAGTCTAATTAAAGCAATATCGTTATTCATAGTATTACTATTATAGTTTGGATGAGCTATTATTTCAGCAGCTTGATAAATATCTCCCCCTGACGCATAACTATTAGTGGCTCCAACACGAATTGAAGTTGAGCTTGCACTTTCACCTTGTACACAATGGGCTGCAGTTAATGCCCAATATTCGTTTATTATAGAGGCACCACAGTATGCACTAAACCAACTACCTGGACTTGATTGGTACCCTAAAGCAACTTGATATGGGTAGTCAGAAATATTTGCGTCATCACCTCCAACAATATCTGATTGACCTAAGGATATAAATGGAATGAATAATATAAAAATGATAGATAAAGTAAAATTTTTCATGCGTTTTTTATTTAAAATGTTTGTATATATAATATGTATGCAAAAATTGTTCCCAAAGATAAAAAAACAAATTGATTAGATACTTATCTCTTGTATAATTCTTTGAGAAGCTCCTTGATGTTTTTCAAAAAATAATGTAGTTTTAATTTTTTGGTCTTTGTAGTTAAAGTTTTTATTAAGGATTAACTTTTTAAAGTCTTTTGAATTTTTGATGCAAAAAGCAATTTTTTTGTCTATAAAATAATTTGCTTCTGGGAAATTTTTGTATTTGGGGCCAAATAGTATAGGTTTTCCAAATACTGCAGGCTCTAGACAATTATGAATTCCTTTTGAAAATCCACCTCCTACATAAACAATATTGGAATATTTATAAATATACTTGAGTATTCCAATTTTATCTATTATCAGAATTTTGGATTTTTTTAAATCATTTGGATTAGAGTAAAGAGACCATTTTTTCTTTATTCGTTTTACGAGGGTGTTAATTGCTTTTTTTGAGTTTTTGTGAGGCACAATAATCCATTTTTCCTCTCCTGAATTCATTAAGTTTTCAAAAAGGTTATAATCTTCTGACTCAGTGCTACCAGCTAATATTACTCTCTCTCCATTAATGAAGTTTTTTATTAATAGGTTCTCTTTTTTAGGTTCTTCTTGGTCTAATAAAACTTGATCAACTCTAGGGTCTCCGCTTAAAATAGAATCGATTCCCTTGTTTTTAAGTATTTTTTTTGATTCTTCGTCTTGAACAAATATTAGGTCAATTTTTGCTAATAAATCACAATAGTATTTACCATAAAAAATGTTATTAATTTTTGAACTTTTTATTTTTGAACCTATAAGATATATTGGTATTGTTTTTTGAAAACAAACGTTAATTAAATTCAGCCAAATTTCATTTTTTGCAATAAAAATTTTTTCGGTATTTGTTCTTTTAATAAAGTTTGTTATGTTTTTTTCTGTATCTAAAGGGAATAATGAGCAAGGGTGGGAAATTTTTCCTTTTAAATAGTTATAAGCATCTGGAGAAAAAAACGTAATTATCATTTTTTTTTGATTTTCTTCAAAATATTTAATGATTGGCTTTATTTGTTCATATTCCCCGACTGATGAACAGTGAATCCAAATTTTTTTGTCATTATTTATGCTTTCTATGAAATTTGGAATTTTGCTTTGTTCTATAAGCCATATTCTTATTTTTTTTGAAAAAACAGAAAGAATAGGAGCAATTATTTTATAAAATATTATTAGAAAACTATTATATAATAAAAACATATCTAATATTAATAATAATAATAGTTAGAAGTAGTTCTTTTTTTCAAAGGAACAATCCATTCAAATTTCAATCCTATAAAAACATCAAATCTTTTTTTTGGAATAGAGTTGTTCGTGTAATTATAATTTCTTAAATCTTTCGCCCAACATTCAATGATTTCAATCCCAAAATTAAAATTTTTCATATTATTTTCAGATAAATACATAAATGTTAAGGATTGTTTGAATGAAAATCCTCCTGAGAGACGATCATATCCTTTTATTAAATCTTCATTTAATTGTGGTATTTCGCCAAGCAAAGTTTCTATAAGTATTTTATGATATACATAACCAAAACCGATTGATGGGACTATTCCAGATTCAGACTTTTTAATATTCAAATTAAACTTTTTTCCAAAATTTACATGAAATTGAGCACCTCTTTCAAATAGTCTAATAATAGGAATTTGACCATTTATATTTATGATGTCTCCATTATCTCCATCTATAAAGTCAAAAATATTATCTTCTCTTATGTCATTTCCAAACAACCATCTTCCTGATAAGGAAAACAAATAATCATTTTTAGTTTTTTGAATTAATGATCCTCCTAAAGAAGAATTTTTCCCAAATCTTTCTTTTAAATCAAATTCGGGAAATTGATATGCGTAATCAACAGAGAACATAAAAGAAGAAGTCTTTGTTTCATCTTTTTGTGAGAATACTATTATTGGTAGTATGATAAAAAGGAAAATTTTCTTTTTCATTAAAAGTCAAATAAAAAACAAATATACGTTGAATAAACAAAAACGTTAACGATATAATAAATGTTATATTTGAATTACTTTTAATTACTTATAATGAATTTTGATAGATACATTTTAATAACAGGGGGGGCAGGTTTTATAGGTTCTCATTTAGTCAGGAAATTTGTTACTGAGTATAAAAATTATTTTATTGTTAATATTGACAATTTAACGTATGCTTCTAACATAACAAGTATTTTAGATCTAGAAAGAGAGCCTAATTATAAGTTTATTAAAGGGGATATTAGTGATACATCAATTATTAAAAATGTTTTTGATGATTTTAAAATAGATTCGATTATTCACCTTGCCGCTGAATCACATGTTGATAATTCTATTGAAAACCCATTACTTTTTGTGCAAACAAATATTTTAGGGACTATTAATTTGCTTGAAGAGGTTAAAGTAAGATGGGCTAACTCTAATTCTAATCATTTGTTTTATGCAATTTCTACAGACGAAGTTTATGGTTCTTTAGGTAAAAAAGGTGAATTCTCAGAAGACTCTCCTTATCTTCCAAAGTCTCCTTATTCTGCATCTAAGGCTAGTGCAGATCATTTTATTAGGTCTTATGGGAATACATATGGTATTCCATTTGTTATCTCAAATTGTTCAAATAATTATGGGCCAAATCAACATACAGAAAAATTAATCCCTTTGACTATAAAAAATGTTTTGAATCATAAAAAAATCCCTGTTTATGGTGATGGGCAGGCAATTAGGGATTGGATATTTGTTTTAGATCATATTGATGCTATTGATATTGTTTTTCATAAAGGAATTATTGGGGAAACTTATAATGTGGGGGCTAATACAGAGATAAGAAATTTAGAATTAGTCCAGTTGCTTTGTGTTTTAATTGATAAAAAAATAGGATCTAAAAATTCAGAAAATCTTATTGAGCTAGTAGCTGACAGGCCAGGTCATGATAAAAGATATGCTATAAATTCATCTAAAATTATTAATCAATTAGATTGGAGCCCAAAAACTAAATTTAAAAAAGGTTTACAGATAACAATAGATTGGTATTTAGATAAATTAGTTAAATAACCAAGGTATTTTTTTTGCTAATTTTTTTTTGAAATCCGTATAAGGTGGGTAAAATATTTTTGCAATTGAAAAACCAGGCCTTTGAATTAATACAGATTTTTCATTTGTGAAATTTAAAAAAGTTCTCTTTCCTCCAGATTTTCCTATTCCACTAGTGTTAACGCCTCCAAAAGGTAAATTTGGGTTCATATATTGAATCATACAGTCATTTATTACTACACCTCCTGAACTAGTTTCTTTTAATATCAAATCTATCATTTTTTTATTATTACTAAATAAGTAAATAGCTAAAGGCTTTTCTTGTGAGTTTATAAATTGGATAATGTCATTAATTTTTTCATATTCAATGATTGGTAAAATTGGGCCAAATATTTCTTCATTTAATATTGGGTTTTCGATAGATACATTTTTTATGGGACTTATTCGGATGTTTTGATTTTGTGAATCATCTTTTAAAATTAGTTTTTCTCCACTATGTTTTAAACAACTGAGCATAATGTTATTAATTCTTTTTACGTGTAAAGAATTTACTATTTGAGTGAATTTTTTTTCTGTATTAAGTTGCTCTATTTTTTTCGTGATTTTTTCATAGAATTTTTTAGCGATATTTTTATGTATAAAGACATGATTACAAGCTATACATGTTTGTCCTGCATTGACATATTTTGACCAAATAATTTTTTCTATTGAATCTTTTAAGTTAGCAGACTCATCTACTAGAGTATGATTTTTTCCGCCTAGTTCTAAGGTGACAGAGCTCAAGTTTTTTCCTGCTGCTTCCATTACTTTTTTTCCAATTTTTGGAGATCCAGTGAAAAAAATATGATTAAAAGGTAACGTAATTAACTCTTCTCCTGTTCTATAATCTCCTAGTACTACAATATTTTCTTTGTTCTCAAATAAGTTACTAATCATGTTATGAATTAATTCACTAACATTTGGTGTGAATTCAGATGGTTTAATAATATTATAATTACCTGCAGCAATCGATGATATTAAAGGATTAAGAGTTAAGTTCAAAGGATAGTTCCAAGGTGATATAATAAGGCAAATCCCTTTAGGTTCATAATAGATTTTGGATCTTGTTCCTAGAAGATGCAATGGTGTTTTTACAGTTTTAGGAGAGCACCATTTTTTTAAATTTTTTAGGGTGTAATCAATATGACTAATGACAGGTTTAAATTCAGTTGTATATATTTCTGTTATAGGTTTTTCATAATCTTTTAAAATAGCATCTATTATAACTTTTTCATTCTCTTTGATCCATGTTCTGATTTTCTTTATTTTTTTTATTCTTTTATATATATCTGATTTATTATTTTGATTAAAAAGGTTTTTTTGTGATAAGAATAGGTCATGTAATTTCATAATAATAAATTAAATAGAAAGTGAATATGCTGTCGTTTCAGTATTAATTTTTTTTACTAAACTTTGTAGCACTTTTCCTGGACCAACTTCAATAAATTCAGTTGCGCCACTATTAATCATTTTTTTTATAGATTGTTCCCATTTTACTGGAGAAACTAATTGTTCTATTAAATTCACTTTGATCTCTTCAGGGTTAGTAACTCCATTAGCATTAACATTTTGATATATAGGGCAAATAGGGTTTGTGAATTTAGTTTTTTCTATAAATTCTCTTAATTTTTTTTTTGCCGGTTCCATTAATGGAGAATGAAATGCTCCACCAACAGGAAGAATAATGGCCCTTCTTGCACCTAGTGATTTTAGTTTTTCGCATGCATTTTCTACAGATTTCTGCTCACCAGAAATCACTATTTGTCCTGGGCAATTATAGTTTGCGGGAACTACAATACCTTTAGTTTTATCACAAACCTCTATTATAGTATTTATATCCATTTGAAGAATTGCGGCCATTGTGGAAGTTTGTTTTTCGCATGCTTTTTGCATTTCTTCAGATCGAATTTTTACTAATTTCAATCCATCTTCAAATGATAATACTTCTCCTGCCGTTAAAGCTGATATTTCTCCTAATGAATGTCCAGCTAGCATATTTGGATTAAATTCTTGATTTTTTTTAATTATTTCTGCTAAAATAACTGAGTGAATAAATATAGAAGGTTGAGTGACTTTGGTTTGCTTTAACTCTTCATCATTTCCATTAAACATTATTTTAGTAATATTGAAACCTAAAATATTATTAGCTATTTCAAATAATTTTTTTCCTTCAGGGGTACTGTAAAGTTCTTTGCCCATACCCGAGAATTGAGAGCCCTGTCCAGGGAAAATAAATGCTTTCATAATAAATTAATGTAATTTAGATTGAATAAGATTCATGAATTCTGCTCTTGTTTTCTCTTCTTGTAAAAAGACACCTGTAAAAGCAGATGTTGTTGTTACTGAATTTTGTTTTTCAATTCCTCTCATTTGTACACAAAGATGAGATGCTTCAATAACAACAGCGACTCCTTTAGGTTTTAAGTTTTTTTCTAAACATTCTGAAATTTGCTCCGTAAGTCTTTCTTGGACTTGTAGACGTCTTGCAAAAACATTAACAATTCTAGGTATTTTACTCAGCCCTACAATTTGTCCATTTGGAATATATGCAATATGCGCTTTTCCAAAAAAAGGTAAGATATGATGTTCACATAGAGAATATAACTCTATACTTTTTATTAAAACCATTTGGTTATAATCTTCTTGAAATAATGCAGATTGTAAAATTTTATCAGGATCTTTATCGTATCCTTCTGTTAAGAATTGTATAGCTTTGGATGCTCTCATAGGAGTTTTTAACATACCTTCTCTATGTGGGTTCTCCCCAATGGTTTCAATTATTTTTTTATAATTTTCTGAGATTTTTTTTAAATCTTTTTCCATTTTTATTAACCAAAATATTCAAATATATTATTTTCTGTTTCATATATTTTTACACAATGAAGTTGGCAGTGAAGTTCAGAATTAATTTTTCTTTCTAATTCTTCCCAGATAGACACACATAAGTTCTCTGTAGATGCAATTTTTCCTTTCATAAAGTCCACTTCATTAATAAATTCATGGTCTAATTTATTTATAATATATTTTTTTAATAAGAAACTTAATTCTTTTAAATCACACACAAACCCATCTTTCATTTTTATATTTCCTTTAACAGTTATGAATAATTCATAATTATGACCATGTAGGTTTAGGCATTTTCCAAATATGTTTTCATTTTCTTTATTAGAAATATTTGGATTTTCTAATTTGTGCGAAGCAGAAAAACGTTCACGTCTTGTAAGATAGATTATGTTTTTATTCATTGTATGCCAAATATACTAACTATATTTATACGAATACTAAATATTTTTTGGTTTGATTATAATTACAGGTGCATCAGGTTTTATAGGAAAAGCAACGGCTATTTTTTTTCAGAAAAACGAGGTGTCATCTATTGTTTTAGTAGATTTTTTCAAAACTAAGGATGAAAAATTAAAAAAATGTCATTTTGTGCATACAGATGATTTATTTGATTTTATAGATTTTAAAAAAGGTCAGATAGATTTAATTATTCATTTAGGCGCAATCACTGATACTACAGAAAAAAACGCAGATTTATTAATTAAATATAATTTATCTTATAGTAAGGTTATTTGGGATAAATGTGTTGAGTATTCTATTTCACTAATTTTTGCTTCTTCTGCGGCGACTTATGGGAATGGAGATTTGGGTTTTTCAGATGATCACGAAAAAGTAAATTCCTTAAAACCATTAAATTTATATGCTCATTCCAAACATGATTTCGATAAATATATTCTTGCTCAAAAGAATAAACCACCATCATGGTTTGGTCTTAAATTTTTTAATGTTTTTGGATTTGACGAGTCTAAAAAAGGAAAAATGGCATCAATTATTTTTCAATCGTTTCATCAAATTTTAAAAACAAATAAAATGCAGTTATTTAAATCTAATGATTCTGGTATTAAAGATGGTGATCAATGTAGAGATTTTATTTATATAAATGATGTCATAGATATAATATTCTTTTTATATAATAAAAAAATTAAATCTGGCATATATAATGTTGGAACAGGAAAGGTAACGACATTCAATAGACTTATACAGCATGTTTTTAATTCAATAAATAAAACGACATTAATAGATTACATTGAGATGCCTTCAGTTTTGCAAAATCAATATCAGAATTATACTAAAGCTGATATGAATAAATTAAGAAATGTTGGTTATGAAAAAGAATTTTTAAATATTGAAAAAGCTATAAAACATTATATAAGTAATTATTTAGCTTAGGTTGTTTTTTATCTCTATTAATTCTTGTTTAATTTTTTTTAAGTTTTCAATTACTTTTTGATGTATTTCTGTTTTTTTTGGATTTTTTCTAATCTTTTTTTTTGCACCAGCAATCGTGTAATTTTTTTCTTTTAAAAGGTGTTGAATTAATTTTATTTTTTCTAAATCTTTTTTTGTAAATATTCTATTTCCTTTTTTATTTTTTTTTAGTTTAATTATTTCAAACTCTTTTTCCCAAAATCGAATTTTAGATGTTGTGATTCCTAAAACTTTAGAAACTTCACCAATTGAGTAGTATAATTTTTCATTAAGATGTTTCTCCTCTGACATAATTTATTTTTTTCTTATGTTTCCGTTATTATCTATTATAATTGAATGATTTGGAAAATTTAGATTAGTTAATTCTTGAATTTTTTTAATTGCTTTTTTTTCAGAATCTACATTTACGTACCCTCCGTTTGTTTGTTTTATAGGTATGATTTTCCCAGAAATAAATTTTCCTGTTTCAGAAATTTCTAATTGTAATATTGGAGCAATTCCATTTACTCCAGACAACTTAAATCTTCCATAAGTACAGAAATTCCCCAAACTATAGGCGATGAATTTATCTTTATATATATCTATAGCTCGAGTTACATGAGGCCCGTGCCCAATAACTACATCTGCTCCAGCGTCTATCATAGCATGTGAAAACTCATAAACATTTCCTCTATTTTCGCCATAACAATACTCTGTTTTTCGTGTCACATTTTGATATTTTGAGCCTTCTCCTCCTCCATGGAAAGAAACTATAACTATCTCACATGTTTTAGAAAGTTTTTTAACAATGTTTGTTGCTTTTTCAATATTTAAAAGAGAAGGTGTTCTATAATTAGGTGCAAATGAACAAAATCCAATTTTTTGATCTTCATTTACATTAAATATAGCATATGGTTTGTAGTCTAACCCTGCATAATTTATTTTTAGAGAATCTAATATAGATTTTGTGTCTTCGACTCCTTTTTCCCCAAAATCCCATGTGTGATTATTTGCAAGGCTTATCAAATTAAAACCAGCATATTTTAGGCAATTCCCAAATTTTTTCGGCATTCTATATAAGTAACATTTTGTAGGGTCATTACATCTTTTTCTAGCAGGGGCATCATCTGATATACATCCTTCTAGATTTCCAAATATTATATCAGTTTGGTTGAAAAAATCTTGTACGTTTTCTATTAGTGGAATGCAGTTTTCATTTTTAGGTAAATATTTTTTTGATGGAAAGTTAGTTCCAAACATTATGTCTCCTACTGCAGTAATAGTAAGGTTTCTATTTAAGGAATCTATTTTAGATTGTCCTTTGATGTAATTTTTTGGAAAAATTAATAGGATTAATAAGCTGATTCTGATTAATGTATCTTTTGATTTAATCAAATGATTGATTTTCTTGGGAACATATTTTTCGCATTTCATCATACTCTTCTATCGTTAAATCGTTGTAAAAGTAGTTAATAGGATTGACTTTTTTATCATTTAAATGAACTTCATAGTGTAAATGAGGACTGGTAGATTTTCCTGTGCTCCCAACATAACCTATTAGCTCACCTCTTTTAACTTTTTGTCCTTCTTTTACTGCTAATCTATTTAAATGAGCGTATTGTGTTTTATAACCATATCCATGATCAATAATAATATTTTTTCCATAACCTCCTCGTACTTTATTTTCGGCCTTAATGACCTGGCCATTTCCAGTCGCATAAACTGGTGTGCCTCTCGGAGCAGCAAAATCTGTTCCTGTATGCATTTTTTTAATTCCGTAATGAGGATCTATTCTATACCCAAATCCAGATGAAATTCTTGACAAATCTTTATTTGAAATAGGTTGTATAGCAGGAATACATCGTATTTTATTAGAATAATCTTTTGCAAGATTTATAATTTCATCAAACGATTTAGATTGAACACTTAATTTTTTTATTATTTGGTCAGTTTTTTTTGATATATCTATCATTAATTCAGAAGAATTAAATTTTTCAAATTTTTCATACAGATTTGTTCCTCCATAACCCGCTTTTCTTATATCTTCATGCATAGGTTTGGATTCCAAAATAATTCGACTAGTTAGTTCTTTTTCGTAGAGTTTTTCTAATTCTTTTTCAGCATTGAAAATTTTTTCTTCAATATTTTTGTATTGGTTACTTAGTTGACCAATTTCCTTCTTAAGTAATAGTTCTTTTGGAGTTGAAAAAAAGGATAAAATAACTACACATATCAGACAATTAACTATAAGAATTGGAACTAAATAAAATGCAACAGTTTTGATAATACCAGCTTTGGATACTTTAATCTTTTTATAACTAAGACTTTCTGGGTCGTAATAATATTTAGTTTTTATCATTTCTGATAATAATTAATTAAATTTAAAAGCTGTTAAGTTTTTTTGTGATTGCAAATGTATATAAATTATTTAATAGATATACTTTTTTTACTTTACTAATCAATTATGAATTCTGAAAAAATACGCAAGAGTTTTATTTTATTTTTTAATAACAAGGGGCATTCAACAGTAAAATCTTGTCCGCTGGTTATAAAAAATGATCCTTCATTAATGTTTGTGAATGCAGGAATGAATCAATTTAAAGATTTATTTTTAGGCAATGTTAAAGTTGAAATTCCTAGAGTTGTTAATTCTCAAAGATGTTTAAGGGTTTCAGGTAAACACAATGATTTAGAAGAAGTTGGGCATGACACATATCATCATACAATGTTTGAAATGCTTGGAAATTGGTCATTTGGAGATTATTTTAAAAAAGATGCTATTTTATGGTCTTGGGAATTTTTGACAGAGGTTTTAAAAATTGATAAAGACAGACTATATATTACAATTTTTTCAGGTAATAAAGAAGACGATTTAAATGAAGATATAGAATCAAAAGAAATATGGTCTTCCATTATATCAAATGATCGAATCATCTCTTGTTCAAAAAGGTTTAATTTTTGGGAAATGGGTAATATAGGGCCATGTGGGCCTTGTTCTGAAATTCACATTGATTTAAGAGATTCTGAGCAAAGAAAGCATATAGATGGAAAAAAACTCATCAATAAAGATCACCCAGAAGTTATTGAACTTTGGAATTTAGTTTTCATGGAATTTAATAGAAAAGAAAGTGGGATTTTAGAAAAATTGTCTAAAAAACATGTAGATACTGGTATGGGTTTTGAGAGATTATGCATGGTCTTACAGAAAAAGAATTCAACTTATGAAACAGATTTGTTTTCCGATCTTATTTCAGCTGTTTCTCAGAAATCTCAAATTGAATATGGAGTTTCACAAGAAAAAGATATTGCTATAAGAGTTATTGTTGATCATATTAGAGCTATTTCTTTTGCTATTGCAGATGGGCAACTTCCCAGTAATGTTGGCGCTGGATATGTAGTTAGAAGAATTCTTAGGAGAGCAGTTAGATATGGCTTCTCTTTTTTAAATTTAAAGACTCCTTTTTTATATCAATTAGTGGAGTTAGTTTTTAATCAGTTTAAAAATGTGTTTCCTGAGATATTTAATCAAAATAAATATGTCACGAATATTGTTTTAGAAGAGGAGAAAACTTTTTTTAACACTTTAGAAAAAGGAACAGTTTTAATTCAAGAGATCATAAGGAATACGAAATCAAATATTGTTGATGCAAAAAAAGTATTTGAGCTATATGACACATATGGGTTTCCAAAAGACTTAACTTCTTTAATTTTAAAAGAAAACAGCATGTCATTTTCTGAAAAAGATTTTACTTTTTATTTAAACGAACAAAAAGAAAGATCTAAATCAGCATCTAATTTATTGGCAAGAGAATGGATTTATATATCAAAAGAACATAGTAAGGGTTTTCTAGGCTATGAGGATTCGTTTACACTAGAATGTTCAGTTAATATTTTAATGTATAGAGAATTAAGAATAAAAAACAAAAGTTATTTTCAACTTGTGTTTAATAAAACTCCTTTTTATCCTGAAGGGGGTGGTCAAGTTGGAGATCAAGGAGTTTTAATGAATAATGATGAAATTATTTCCATAATTGATACAAAAAAAGAAAATAATTTAATTCTTCACTTAGTAGAAAATTTACCTAAAAAATTGGACCATAATTTTATTGCTAAAGTTGATAAAGAGGCACGAAAATTGTCATCTAGAAACCACACAGCTACTCATTTACTTCATAATCAATTAATTAACATTTTAGGTAATCATGTAGAACAAAAAGGATCTTTAGTGAACTCAAAATATTTAAGATTTGATTTTTCACATTTTGAAAAAATTGATTTAATTAAATTAAAAGAAATAGAAAACAATGTGAATCAAAAAATATTTTTATCTATCAATTTAGAAGAAAAGATAAATGTGTCCTTAGAAGAAGCGAAAAGTAGTGGTGCTATTGCATTATTTGGCGAGAAATATGAAGATTTAGTTCGGGTTATTAAGTTTGATGAGTCAATAGAGTTATGTGGCGGGACCCATGTTCAAAATACGTCTGAAATAGGTTTTTTTAAAATTTTATCTGAGAGTTCTGTAGCTTCGGGCGTTAGACGTATAGAAGCAGTTACAAGCTTTGGGGCGGCATCTTATTTTGAATCTATTTTTTCTAATTTTGAACAAGTAAAAAGTATTTTAAAAAATACACAAAACCCTGTCAAGGCAATTGAAAATTTAATTTTTGAAAATAAAAAATTACAAGATAGACTAGATGCTTTAGAAGTTAAAGAATATGCTATAATTAAGGATAATCTTCTAAAATCAGTTAAAAAAATTAATCAGATAAACACCCTAGTTTCTTCTGTAGACATCTCAAGTAAATTATTGAAAAATATTTCTTTTGATTTAATTAAAAATTCTAAAAAATTCTTTTTAGCACTTTTTTCTGTACAAGATGGCAAAGTGATTTTTAACATAGGACTTTCAAAAGATTTAATAAACCAAAAAAAATGGAAGGCTTCTGATTTAATTAAAGAATTTTCAAAAGATATTGAGGGTACTGGTGGAGGTCAAGATTTTTTTGCTTCAGCTTCAGGGAAAAATATAGAAAATATAAAATTAGTCATAAGTAAAATTAATTCTTTTCTGGAAGAGAATTGATCAAATTTTCGTTCACTATTTTAGGTAAAGTCACTTTTAATAGTGAATTTTTTTTCATTGCCCTTTTGATTGTATTTATAGCCCCGCTATTTCTTGCCCAAGATCTTCTGGCAATTCCATTATTCACATCCCAATAAAGCATACTTTTTAGATTTTCTTCAGCTTTTTTACTTCCATCTAAAAAGAGTCCAAATCCTCCATTTATTACTTCTCCCCAACCAACACCTCCACCATTATGAATAGAAACCCAAGTAGCTCCCCTAAAGCTATCACCGATCACATTATGAATAGCCATATCAGCTGTAAATTGAGAACCATCATAAATATTTGAAGTTTCTCTGAATGGAGAATCAGTTCCAGCTACATCATGATGATCTCTTCCTAAAATAATAGGCTCAATAATTCCTTTTTTAATCGCTTTGTTAAATTCTTTTGCGATTTGTATTCTACCTTCACAATTTGCATATAATATTCTAGATTGAGAACCAACTACTAAATTGTTTTTTTGAGCAGACTTGATCCATTTTATATTATCTTGCATCTGTTCTTTTATTTCTTCTGGGGATATTTTTTGTAGTTTTTTCAACACATTAATCGCTATTTGATCAGTTATTTTTAAATCTTTCTTTTTATTTGATGTGCACACCCATCTAAATGGCCCAAATCCATAATCAAAGCAAACAGGACCCATAATATCTTGTACGTAAGAAGGGTATTTATATAATCCATTTTTTTGAAAAATATTTGCCTTGGCTCTACCTGACTCTAAAAGAAAAGCATTTCCATAATCAAAAAAATATGTTCCTCTTTTTGTATGGTGATTAATAGCTTTCACTTGTCTGATTAGCGATTTTTTTACATGTTTTTTAAAAGATTCCGGTCTTTTTTTTATCATTTTATTTGCTTCTTGAAAAGAAAGTGAAATAGGATAATACCCTCCAGACCAAGGGTTGTGTAACGAGGTTTGATCTGATGCTATATCAATAAAAATATTTTTTGTGTGAAATTTTTCCCATATTTCCACAACATTTCCATGATATCCAATAGATGCTATTTTATTTTTTTCTTTTAACTCTTTTACTCTTTCAATTAACTTATTAATGTCATTTATTATTTCATCAATCCATCCTTGTTCAAATCGTTTTTGAATCGCATTTTTATTTACTTCAGCGGTTATGCTAGTGATCCCAGCTATTTTTGCTGCTTTTGGTTGGGCTCCACTCATACCTCCTAAACCGGATGTTAAAAATAGCTTCCAAATATTATCATTTTCTTTTTTTATTTTTCGTAAAGCATTTAGAATAGTGATAGTTGTCCCATGAACAATTCCTTGTGGGCCAATGTACATAAATGAACCGGCTGTCATTTGGCCAAATTGGGTAACCCCTAAAGCATTAAATTTTTCCCAATCATCTTGTTTTGAATAATTAGGTATCATCATTCCGTTAGTGACAATTACTCTAGGTGAATCTTTTTTTGATGGGAATAAACCCATTGGGTGTCCAGAGTATATCACAAGCGTCTGATTATCATTCATTTCAGACAAATACCTCATAGTTATTTTATATTGTGCCCAATTTTGAAATACAGAGCCGTTTCCACCATAAGTAATTAACTCAGATGGATGTTGAGCAACCAATTCGTCAAGATTATTATTTAACATCATCATGATTCCTGCAGCTTGCTTGCTTTTATGTGGGTAAGAATTTATATTTCTTGCTGATATTTTGTAAGATGGCTTAAATCGATACATATAGATTCGGCCATATTTTTTCAACTCATTATAAAATTCTTGAATTAAAGTTTTATGTTGATTTTTAGGAAAATATCTTAAAGCGTTTATTAGTGCTAATTTTTTTTCTTCAAAAGTTAGTATGTCTTTTCTGTTGGGAGCGTGGTTTTCTTTTTTATTATAAATATATTTTTTTGGTAATTTTTCAGGTATACCTTCTAAAATCTCTTTAAAAAAATTATTTTTTTTCATTGTCGTTTTGGTATGGGCAGTGTCTACATCCATTTTCACAACAGTAGCCACGTTTTAATAAGTATTTTTCAGTAAATATAATGTATCCTTCTTTCGAATAATAATATTCATCTGAACATAGTTTGTTTATTTTTGAAAATCTTTTCAAATAAAAAGTAAATTATTAATAATTTTCAAAAATAATAAAACTTAATATGATATTTAACATACCTTCTCCAATTCAAGAAATTAAATTAAATATTGATAACCCTAACCAGGTAAGGTTATACATAAAGAGAGAAGATTTAATACATAATATTGTTTCTGGAAATAAATGGAGAAAGTTAAAGTATAATTTTGAGTATATAAAAAAAAGAAATATAAAAACCATTTTAAGTTTTGGGGGGGCTTATTCCAATCATTTACATGCATTAAGTTGGTTAGCAAAAAAAAATGAAATAAAGTCAATTGGTTTGGTTAGAGGAGAAGAAGCCTCAAAAAGGAATCCAACGTTATCATTTTGTTTTGAAAATAATATGTCATTATATTTTTTAGATAGAACAACTTATAGAGAATCAAAATATGATAATAAAATTATAAATTACTTAAAAGAAAAAGATAAAAATATATATATAATTCCAGAGGGAGGTTTTAATGAATTCGGAGTAAAAGGATGCAAAGAAATCATGAATGAAGTCCACAAACACTTTGATGTCATTTCTTGCTCTATTGGCTCTGGCTGTACTGCAATTGGCCTTATTAATTCTTTACATTCAAATCAATATTTTTTAGGGTTTTGTTCATTTAAAAATCCATTTTTTTTTAATAAACAAATACAAAATCACGTAAATTCAATTTCAAACTGGAGTATAAACTTTGATTATAATTTTGGTGGATTTGGAAAAATTAATTTAAAGTTGATTAATTTTATGAAATATTTCGAAAAAGCCTATCAAATAAAACTGGATCCTATATATACCTCTAAGTTATTTTTTGGTTTATTCGATATGATTTCCAAAAAGAAGTTTCCAAAGGAATCTCGTATATTAGTTTTGCATACGGGAGGTCTTCAAGGTCTTAATGAATTTAAAAATTAATATGATGAGATTTTTTTTTCTTTTATTTTTTTTGCCCTATTTTTCATTTTCTCAAACACCTAATAAAGTTGAGTTATATATTGAAAAATACAAAGACTTAGCTATTCATCATATGTTTGAATATGGTATACCGGCCAGTATTACATTAGCTCAAGGAATATTGGAATCTGGTTCTGGGACAAGTGATTTGGCAACAAAATCTAACAATCACTTTGGTATTAAATGTCATAGTGATTGGGAAGGTCAAAAATCTTACTATGATGACGATGAGGAAAATGAATGTTTTAGAAAATATAATTCAGAAGCCGAATCTTTTTTAGACCACTCTCTTTTTTTAAAAAATAAAAGTAGATATAGTGATTTATTTTCTTTAAAAATTACGGATTATAAAGGTTGGGCAAAGGGATTAAAAAAAGCAGGTTATGCTACTGATCCAAATTATGCTTCTAATTTAATTAGGCTAATTGAAAAATATTATTTATACGAATATGATAAAATTAAAAAGAACCATAAGGTTAATGAAAAAGATGTTGATTCAATAGTTAAATATTTGATTGAAAAAAGTAATAATATTCCATATGTGACTGCTAAATCAGAAGATACTTTTCAATCAATTGCGGATGATTTTGGGATATGGGTTTCTGAGCTGATAAAGTACAACGATATTTTATTTTATGAATCTAAAAAATCAAAAAAAAAATCTGAAATTAATTTAAAGGAGGGTGATAGGGTCTATATAAAACCAAAAAGAAGAAGTCATTTAAGTCAATCTTTTCATATAGCATCAAATGGTCAAACAATGTGGCAAATTTCACAATTATATGGTATAAAATTAGCTGTTTTGTATAAAAAAAATCGCATGTTTTTAGAAAGAGAAATTAGAGAAGGTGATGTGATATATTTGCAGAAGAAAAAGAAAAAAAATTAATTTGATTTAAATGTTTTTCTATGGTATGTAGATAATCCATATTTTTTTATTTTAATCTTATGTTCCTTGGTAGGGTATCCTTTGTTTTTTTCCCAACGATATAAACTCTCTTTTCGGGATATCTTTTTCATGTAATTATCTCGATATGTTTTTGCTAAAATAGATGCTGATGCAATAGAGATATATTTTGAGTCCCCTTTTATAATGCAAGTATGATTAAGGTCTTTATATTTTTTAAATCTGTTACCATCGACTATGATTAAATCTATTTTCTGGTTTATTTTTTGGATTGCTTTATGCATAGCCTCTATAGATGCATTTAAAATATTTATTTTATCAATTCTCTTTGGGGAAATTTTTGCTACAGCCCAAGAAACTGCATGTTCTTCAATAAATATTTTGAGTACATCTCTCGTTTTTTTAGAAATTTTTTTCGAGTCATTTAATAATGGATGATAAAAGTTTTTTGGGAGTATTACGGCTCCAGCAAAAACAGGTCCTGCCAAAGCTCCTCTTCCAGCTTCATCGCATCCGCAAATTTTCAAATTTTGGTTATAAAGTTTTAATTTCAATTTTTTAAGATTTCTAATAATTTCTCACTTGCTATTTGCCAATTAAATATTTTCGCTCGTTTTAGACCTAGTTTTATTAGTTTTTCTCTAAGCTTTGGGTCTTCATCTATTTTTTTTATTGCATTAGAAATTTCGTTCACATTATTTGGATTAACTTTTATTCCCGATTCTCCACATATTTCAGGCATAGAAGTAGTATTAGATGTTATAACTGGCACTCCGCATTTCATAGCTTCTACGATAGGCAATCCAAAACCCTCAAATAGGGAGGGAAAACATAATCCTTTTGCTGAACCAAGAACTTTTGGGAGCATTTTTTCTTGTAAGTAACCGGTGAATAAAATATCATTTTTAAAATTATTTTCATGATAAGTTTTATTCATTTCTTTAGACCACCATCTTTTTTTACCCACAATTAATAACTTTGTTTTTGATTTTGTTTTTTCTTTATATAAATCAAATCCTTTTAGAAGATTAGAGATGTTCTTTCTTTTGTGAATAGATCCAATAAAAATAAAATAATCTAACCCTGAAGAAAATATTTTTTTTATTTCTATTTTTTCTTGTTCATTCATAGGGAAAAATGAATTTCCAACACCATTATAAATCACATGTATTTTTTCTTTTTGTATTCCATATGTTTTTATAATATCTTCTTTTGAATAATTTGAAACAGTTATTATAGTTTTAGCTTTTTTTGAATATTTTGGAAAGAAAAATTGATAAAATTTTCTATGAAAAAAGGGTAAGTTTTGTGGATAGTGTTCAAAATTTATATCATGTATTACAGAAATTTGTTTGAGGTTGATTGATGTAGATATAAATCCATCTAGAGATAAAAAAACATCTGGTTTTATTTGTTTTAATAATTTTGGAAGTTTGATCTCAAACCAGTAATACCATAAAAAAGGATGTCGTGTTTGAGGACTTAAAATATGCCCAGTTATATTTTTATTGAATAAAAATTTTTTTGAAAATGGTCTATCAAAAATAAAATCAAATTCAATATTAGGGTTTTTGTTACATAATTCTTTTAATATTTCATATGAAAATCTTCCGATTCCTTCTAATTCATTTTCAATAAGCAATCTTGTGTTTACAGCGACTCTCATATTTTTATGATATTATTGCAAGATAATTGTTTATTTTGCGTTCTCTTAAACAATATTATAACTTATTTTTTCTTTTTTATTTTATGAAAAAAAAATTCCTTTCAAATTTAGTATTAATTATTTTTTTGAATTTAATTGTCAAGCCTTTTTATATTTTAGGGATTGATGCTGAGATTATAAATAGAGTAGGGGAAGTAGAGTATGGGATTTATTTTTCAATTATAAATTTAACTTTTCTTTTTAATATTTTTCTAGATCTAGGAATTAATAATTTTAATGTCACAAATTTAGCTCAACATAGTTTTTTATTGAAAAAACATTTTTCAAAAATTATTCCTTTAAAGATTTTATTAGCATTTTTTTATTTTGTTGTTGTTGGTACTATAGGTTGTTTTCTTGATTATGATTTTAAGATATTAATGTTTTTGCTATTCAATCAATTTTTAGCTGTTTTATTATTGTTTTTAAGGTCAAACCTTGCTGGGTTACATTTATTTTTTAAAGATAGTATTGTTTCTGTTCTAGATAGATTTTTATTGATTTTAATTTGTTCAATGTTACTATGGGGTAATTTTTCATCATCTTCATTTCAAATTATGTGGTTTGTTTATGCTCAAACTATATCTTATTTTATTGCGGTTATTATTTCTTTAATTTTCATCTTAAAAAAAACAAGAGGTTTTAAATTTTACTGGGATCCTATTTTTTCTTTAGCTATACTAAAAAAAAGCTTTCCCTATGCTCTTTTGATATTTTTAATGACTATTTATTATAGAGTTGATGTTATTATGATAGAGTTAATTAAAGGCCCTGCTGAAGCGGGTATATACGCTGGTTCTTTTAGGTTTTTTGAAGCATCTAATATGATTTCTTATTTGTTTGCAGTTTTACTTTTACCAATTTTTTCTAGATTGTTGAAAAAAAAAGAATCTATTTCTGAGATTGTTTTTATTGCTTGTAAAATCATTTTTACTTTTTCGTTAGTTTTGTGTTTTATTTCAATTTTTTATAATCAGGAAATAATTCAATTTAGATATGGGGCAGGTCAGTTTGATGATATTGATATGTTTTTAAATAAATCATTTAATGTTTTTCCAGTTTTAATGTTTTGTTTTTTGTTTATTTCATGTACCTATATTTTTGGCACCTTATTGACAGCAAATGGTAATCTTAAGATGTTGAATCAAATGGCTTGTTTCGGAATGGTTTTGAATATTTTACTTAATTATTTTTTAATACATGCTGAAGGCGCTTTTGGGGCTTCAATTTCCAGTTTAGTCACTCAGATATTCACAGCTTTAATACAAATATTTTTATGTTTTAAAATTTTTAAATTAAATAATTTAAAATTAATTATTGAGCCACTTATTTTCTTTATTATAGGTCTTCTTTTAATAGCTTTTATTACAGTGGATTGTACTCAAAAATGGCACTTAAATATATGTTTATTTGGATTTTTATCAATAATTTGGTCCTTTGTTACTGGTATGATTAGATTCAAGTACTTGAAATATATTTTTTATAATGAATAAATTTTTTAGTTATGACACATGATAATTCAATTTTCAACATTCACAATCTTTTAAGTTTTTGCTTTAAGCATAGAACTATATTGATAGTGTCTCTACTTTTTTCAGTTGTTCTTTCAAGTATAGTATCTTGGTTTTTTATGGAGGAAAAATTCAAATCTTCTGCGGTAATTTTTCCTACTACGACCAACTCTGTTTCTGGAGCATTGTTTTCAGATCAGTATAATTATCCTTATAAAAAAGATATTTTAGAATTTGGAGAAGAAGAATCTACAGAACAATTATTACAAGTTCTAAATAGTGATATGGTACGGGACTCTATTGTACATATATTTGATTTATATAATCATTATGAAATTAGTCAAGAGGATCCATATTCTAAAACATGGATGAATTTAGCTTTTAATGAGAATGTGAATTTTAAAAAAACACCTTATAATTCAATTAAAATTGAGGTCCTAGATAAGGATCCAAAGTTAGCTGCAGATATAGCAAATAAATGTTTGGAATTAGTTGACTTTGCAATTAAAAGAATAAAATCAGATCGTTCTAAAAAAGCTTTATTTATATGTGAAGAAAGAAAAAATGATTTAGAATTTTTAATGAATGCAGTTAATGACTCTTTGAATATTATTCGAGATAAGGGCGTTATTTATGGTGAGGTTCAGGTAGAAAGATTAACGGAACAATATGCTATTTGTATAGCTCAGAACAATAAAAGAGGCGCTCAGCTTTTGAAAGATGAATTAAAAACTATTTCAAAGTATCTTGCTGAACATAATTTATTATTTAGAAGAACTGTTGAAATTCAAGAGGAATTAAATCGAGTGCAAAACATCTGTGATTTAATTGATATAGATTCAGAGTATGAATTGACAAATTATTTTCGGATAAATGAGGCCTATCCAGCTGATAAGAAATCTTATCCAATTAGATGGTTGGTAGTTTTTTGTGCTTCTTTTTCCATGTTAATGATAACTATAATTTTTTTACGTTTATTTGAGTTGCTAAATATCAAAAAAAATGACAACTAAATTGGTTCAAAATTTTATTGCATTTTTTTTTACTTTTTTATTTGGGGTTTTTCTTTCTAGTAAATTAATAGAGGGGCAATTGTGGTTATTGCCAATTCCAGTAATATTAACATTTAGTATTTATTATTTATTTCGATTAGATCAATTTTTAATGTTTATCGTTTTTTGTTCGCCATTCTCATTGAGTCTAACTGAACTAGGTTTTTTTTTTGAAAATGTAGATATATCTTTCCCAACTGAGTTTTTTTTATTTGGATTTTTGTGTCTAGTCAGTTTTAAGATGTTTTATCAGCCTGAACTGTTTAAAAAAATACTTGGAAATAAGATCACTTTTTATTTATTTATTTATTTGCTGTGGATGTTCGTTTGTTCTATTACCTCTACAATGCCATTTGTATCTTTAAAGCTATTTATTACAAGGCTTTGGTATATTATCCCTTGTTTTATATTTGCGACTTTAATTTTTTACAAAAATCATAATAGAATAGTGCATTTTGTGGTTGCATATTGTATTTCATTCTCTGTTGTTATTATACATACTTTAATAAAGCATTCTGCGTATTCATTTAGTGGTCCTTCTTCAAATTGGGTTGTTGCTCCTTTTTTTGATGATCACACTTCATATGGAGCCATGTTAGCATTTTTTATTCCAATATTGGCTTTATTTTGCTCTTCTTCTAAAATAAAAATTAGTTATAGAGTTATTTCATTTTTTTGTTTTGTCTTGTTTTCTATTGCTTTAATTTTTTCTTATACAAGAGCTGCTTGGGTGAGTTTATTTGGTGCTATTATTTTAGGGTTATTTGTGAAATTTAAATTTAAATTAAAACATTTTATAATGTTTTCTGTATTAGTGCTTTTTATACTTTTCCCATTTAGACATCAAATTTCTTCTATTGTTTCAGATAATAAACAAGACTCATCTTCTTCTTTAACAGAGCACGTGCGATCTATTTATAATATAAAATCAGATGCTTCAAATATGGAGCGTATTAATCGTTGGAATTGCGCACTTAGTATGTTTAAAGAAAAACCAATTTTAGGTTTCGGCCCAGGTACTTATCAATTTCAATATGGTATTTTTCAAATGCACAAAGATAAAACAATAATTAGCACAAATAGTGGAGATATGGGAAATGCACATAGTGAATATTTAGGTGCTCTTTCAGAAACAGGCTTGATAGGTTTAGGTTTATTATTACTATTAATTACTACAATTTTCAAAAAGGGTATATCTCTCTATTATAGTGAACAAACTGACCTTCTAAAAACATATTTGTTAGGTAGTGTGATAGGGTTAATGACATATTTTATTCATGGGTTATTTAATAATTTTTTGGATATGGATAAAGCAGCTATCCCCTTATGGTTTTTTGTTGCAATTATTGTTTATGTAGATATGCAAAGATCTAAGATTTAATTCTTTCTAAATATTGTCCTGAAGATGTATCTACTTTAATTTTATCTCCTGTATTTATAAAAAGAGGCACTTTTATTTCTGCTCCAGTTTCTAACGTCGCTGGCTTTAATGCATTAGTTGCTGTATTACCTTTTTCTCCCGGTTCTGTGTTTTTAACTTCTAAGGATACATTTGCTGGTAAATTACAAGAAATAGGACGCTCTTCTTCAGTATAAAATATAATGTCCGCCATATTACCTTCTTTTAAATATTTTGGTGCATTGATTAAATTTTCAGCAATCTGAATTTGTTCAAAGGTTTTTTGATCCATGAAATGATACATTTCACCACTTTTATATAAAAACTGTGAAGTTCTATTTTCAATACGAATAATTTCAATTTTAACTCCAGCTGTAAATGTATTTTCTAAAACTCTTCCAGTATTTAAGTTTCTTATTTTAGTTCTTACAAAAGCGGGACCTTTTCCTGGTTTTACATGTTGGAAAGATTCAATTTTCCATAAATCATTATTATGTTTAATACATAATCCATTTTTAAAATCTGAAGTTGTTGCCATATTTTATGAAATTAATTTTTTATTATTCCTTGTTGCGAGTTTTTTATAAAATTAATAATATTTTTCTCTATATCGTTTAGATTATTTTTTTCTGGAATGTTATTTATAGCATCAGATATATTTTGGCCGTTTTCGTAAATTTTCCTATAAATATTTTTTATTATTTCTATTTCTTTTTTAGAAAAAAGCTTTCGCTTTAAACCAACAATATTTATACCTAAAAACTTTAATGGTTCTTTGGCTACTTTAATATATGGGGGGATGTCTTTTCTTACTAAACTTCCACCTGAAACCATGGAATATGCTCCAATTTTTGTAAACTGTTTTATAGCTGTCATACCCCCAATGGTTACATCATTTCCAATAATTACATGTCCTGCTATATTAACAGCATTTGCAATTATGCAATTTGCTCCAATCTCGCAGTCATGTGCTATATGACAATATGCCATTATAAAACAATTTGATCCAATAATTGTTTTTTTAGTTGCAAGTGTACCTCTGTTAATTGTTACGTATTCTCTTATTATAGTGTTATCACCTATTATAGCTAATGTATTGCCATTACTAAATTTTAAGTCTTGTGGAGCTCCTGAAATAACAGCACCAGGAAATATTTTACAATTATTTCCAATTCTAGCCCCAGAAAAAATAGTTACATTTGATCCTATCCAACAATTATCACCTATTTCAACGTTGTCGTGAATGATAGAAAAAGGATCAATTGTGAAATTTTTCCCAATTTTAGCATTTTTACTAATAGAGCTTAATTTATTTATCATTTTTTGCAATTTTCGCCATTAATTCTGCTTCCATTACAAGGTTGTCTTTCACATAAGCTTTTCCATGCATGTGACAAATGCCTCTTCTTATTGGAGATAAAAGTTTTAATTCAAAAATTAAGATGTCCGAAGGTACAACTTTTTGTTTGAATTTAACATTATCAATTTTCATAAAATAAGTTAAATAATTTTCTGGATCAGGCACTGTGTTTAATGCTAATATTCCTCCTGTTTGAGCCATTGCTTCAATTTGTAAAACCCCAGGCATTACTGGTTCATCAGGGAAATGACCTCTGAAATAATCTTCTTCTTTTCTTACATATTTTATGCCTACTACATAATTATATTCTAATTCTCTTATTTCATCAATTAATAAGAAAGGATCTCGATGAGGAAGAATTTGTTTAATCTTTTCAAGATCCATGAGAGGTTTTTTATTTAAATCATAGTTAGGTATTCCATTCTTTTCTTGTTCCATATTTTTTTGTATTTCTAGAGTTAATTTCAGATTAATAGAGTGTCCAGGTTTATATGCTATTATTTTTCCTATAATTCTTTGTTGTAATAAATAAATATCTCCAATTATATCTAAAGTTTTGTGTCTGACACATTCATCTTCAAAGGATATGATTTCAGGATTTATAATCCCTTTTTCAAGTCGTTTTTTATTAGTATTAATTTCCACATCAGCAAGTTCTTTTTTGGATATAGAGTTTTCTATAAAAACAATAGCATTTTTTAGATTTCCTCCTTTTATTTTTTTTATTTCTTTTAGATTTTTTGAATTTCTAACAATGAAAAACGTTTTTGCTTTAGCAATTTCTTTTTCAAATTTTTCAGGTTCATTAAAAACAATTTTTTGTTTTTTTATAACACTTGAGTCATAGTCTATCGTGGTGTGAATTTCAAATTTATTTGAGGGGACACATTCAATGTAAGCTCCTGTTTTTTCGTCTATAACTTTAATGTAATTTTTTATTTTAAATGTTTTTTTATTTTCTTTTTGCTCTTTTTCTCCCGCTTCTTTTAATATTTTCATAAAACTTTTTGAGCTTCCATCTAGGATAGGTAATTCTTCGTTATCTATTTCAATCTCTAAATTATCAATACAAAGAGACCAACAGGCTGCTAAAAAATGTTCAGTTGTTTTGATTTCAATATTATTTTTTTTCAGATTAGTAGCGCGATATGTTTTGGAGACATTTTTTATAGAAGCTTCTATTATTAAGTTTTTTTTTGAGTCCGTTCTAATGAAATATATTCCTGAATTTTCTTTAGCAGGTTTTATTTTCATCGTTACACTTTCCCCATTATGTAGTCCAAAACCACTAATTTGAACGCTTTTTTTTATTGTTTTTTGTAACATAAATTGGGATGTTTAGTCTTTTCCTTTTTTTCTGAAATGTATATATGATTTTTGAAAATCTTTTTGATTAAATGCAATAGGCCCTTGTATAATTATTCCTTTTTTTAGGAAACTCTTTGTTACTCCTGAATTTCCTGCTATTTTTATATTATCTGCTATTTCCAAATGATCTGCAATAGCAACTTTTCCACCTATTAAACAATTATTTCCTATTGTCGTAGATCCTGCTATTCCAGTACATCCAGCAATTATAGTATTTCTTCCTATACTGACGTTGTGCCCTATTTGAACTAAATTATCTAATTTAGCACCCTGTTTAATCATTGTGCTATCTGAATGTGTTGTTCCTCTATCTACACAACTATTTGCTCCAATTTCCACATTATTTTCAATGATCACATTACCTAGGTGAGGTATTTTTTTGTTTTCTGCTTTTTGTGGAATAAATCCAAATCCATCAGAACCAAGTACAACTCCGGAATGAATAATGCAATTTGATCCTATTTTTGTATTATCATAAATTTTTACTCCAGCATGTATAATAGTATTTGTCCCTATGCTTACATTTTTTCCTATAAAGCAACTTGGATATATTTTGACTAAATCATTTATTTCACTTTCTTCGTCAATATAACAGAAAGCTCCAATGTGTACTGTTTCTCCTATTTTTGCAGTGTGTGCTATATGCGATTTTTGATCAATTTCGTTGATTGTATTATTTGGAGTAAATAAGCATAATACATTAGCAAAAGATTCTTTTGCATTTTCCACTTTTATTATTGACTTTAAATTTTTATTTTTTGTTATTATTTTTTCTAATGATAGGTCTAATTTTCCTATTAAATGAGATTCTATTATAATAACAGAGGCTTTGATGTTTCCGGAAAGAATAATTTTCATGAATTTCACATCATCTATGTAACAAATTGATTCACGTGTTGTTTTTTCAATTCCAGAGCTTGATTTTACGATAGTGTGTGAGCTTCCCAAAATCACACCATTTATTTTCTTACATATTTCTTTTACACTAAAGCTCATAGTAATTAGTTTTTTATACTTGGATGATAACAAATAAAGTTTTTAATTATTGTGTTTTGTTTTTTATTGAAATTCAATTTTTTTTCTATGCCACTAAGTTCAGGTTTGTTATTTTTTTCTTTTAGTATATATATAGGATTTTTTTCAGGAACATAGATTTTATGTTTTGTTTGGATGGAAAAAACTAAATATTCTAAATCAGAATTGTTAATGGTATATTTTTTCTTCAATTTTTTTGTGATTTCTTTGGTCATTTGTTTTAATTCTTTTTTATCTACTTCCTTTATTTTGTGCAATTTTCTTTCAATAATTTGTTTTGACAACATGGATAAAATAAGATCATTATTATTTTGCCATTCTTTTATAGAAATCATAATATCATAATCATCAAGGTTAGAAAAGTAATTTAAATTTTTTGTGAGATTTTTTTGATTATTCATGTCTATTTCTTCTTTGAGGAATTTTTGCAAATTTTTTGTCATGAAAATCTCATGATTATTATTTGCTAAATATTTTGCCCTTTTTAATATGTTCATCAATGTATGTTCTGCAGATAAAACTGTTTTGTGCATGTAAACCTGTAAATACATTAATTTTCTTGAAAGAAGAAATTTTTCAATAGTATATAATCCTTTATAATCTAAAACTAATTTTCCTTGATATACGTTATACATATCTATAATTCTAGTTGAATTCACTATACCTTCTGCTACACCTGAATAAAAACTATCCCTATTTAAATAATCTAATCTGTCTACATCTATCTGACTTGAGATTAATTCATGTAAATATTTTTTTTTATAATTATTTTGAAAAATTTTAATTGCTAGAGATAGTTTATTTTTGAAAATTTTATTTAATTCTTTCATGAATTGAATGGAAATTTTTTCATGTGAGATATTATTTACTAAACTATGTTCTAAGGCATGTGAAAAAGGACCGTGACCTATATCGTGTAGTAAAATAGCTATTAATAATGCTTCTTCCTCTTTTGAGTTAATTTTAATATTTTTGTTTCTCAATACTCTTATTGCTTTTTGCATTAAGTGCATTGCCCCTATGGCATGGTGGAATCTAGTATGATGAGCACCTGGATAAACAAGATAAGAAAGTCCAAGTTGAGAAATTCTTCTAAGTCTTTGAAAGTAGGGATGTTCAATTATTTTATATATTAACTCACTTGGTATGGCAATAAAACCATAAATAGGATCGTTTAATATTTTGTTTTTGGTCTTTTTCACTTTTAAAAGAAAAACATAAATTTATGATTTCAAATTTAGTTACTGAAATATAATGGAAAATTTTAAGATATTATGGATAGATGATGAAGTTGATTTATTAAAACCTCATATTTTATTTTTAGAAGAAAGAGGGTTTTTTGTTTCTTCAGAGACCAACGGTAGTGATGCAATTAATAATTTAAAAAAAAATAATTTTGATATTATTTTTTTAGATGAAAACATGCCAGGTTTAAGTGGGATAGAAACTTTGTCGGAAATAAAAAAAATCACAAAAACTCCGGTTGTTATGATCACAAAAAGTGAAGAGGAGTCTATTATGGAAGATGCCATAGGTAGTAAAATAGCAGATTATTTAATCAAGCCGGTTAATCCTCATCAAATTTTATCTAGTATAAAAAGAAATTTAGATGTAGATAGATTGATTCATAATAAAGTTCAAACTGACTATAGAAAAGACTATACAATTATTACAGACGCTATACATCAAGCTAGTTGCTTTGATAATTGGGTGAATGTATATAAAGATATAATTAATTGGGAATTAGATTTAGATACTTTGAATGATGATTCAATAAAAGAAGTCTTATTAATGCAAAAAAAAGAAGCAAATAAATCTTTTTTTAAATATATAAAAGATGAGTATATTTCTTGGTTTTCTGAAAACATTCATGAATCCCCACTTTTTTCTAATGAACTATTTTCTAAAAAAGTATTTCCAGTAATTTCTCAAAAGCCATTGTTTTTTGTTTTAATTGATAATTTCAGACTAGATCAATGGGTTTTAATTAAGCCTTTTTTAGAACAACTTTTTGTAATATTAGAAGATTCAACTTACTGTAGCATATTACCAACTTCAACACAATATGCTAGAAATGCTATATTTTCAGGCTTAATGCCGTCTGAAATAAAACAAAATTTTCCGGATTTTTGGGTTGAAGACTTTCAATCAGGAGGCAAAAATTTATATGAAGACAAATTATTTAATGAACTTTTAATTAGAGAAAACAAATCATATAAAAAAAGTTATAATAAGATTCTAAATTTAGAATCAGGTAAAAAATTAGTTGATAAAATAGGTGATCTAATGAATAATGATTTAAATATTATTATTTATAATTTTGTGGATTTTTTATCTCATGCTAAGACCGATATTAAAATGATTAAGGAATTAGCTGGAGATGAAAAATCTTATAGGGATTTAACACTTACTTGGTTTAAAAATTCACCTTTATTTGATTTGTTCAAAGAATTATCTTCTAAAAACATTGATTTAATTATTACCACAGATCATGGAACTATTAATGTTGAAAATGCATCAAGGATTGTTGGAGAAAAAGATATTTCAACAAATTTGAGATATAAAACAGGAAGAAGGATGAGTTTTGAGAGTAAAAACACATTCCACGTAGAAAACCCTAAATCAATTTATTTGCCGCATAGTAATATTACTTCATCTTTTGTTTTTGCTGGCGGTGATAATTTTTTTGCTTATCCAAATAACTTTAATCATTATGTTAATTATTATAAGAACACATATCAACATGGAGGGATCTCTTTAGAAGAAATGATAATACCTTTTGTACATTTGTCTAAAAAAGATGAATAAAAAAATAAATATTTTTAATGAAGAAGATTTATTTAAAGTCGCTTCTTATATTTTATCTTCTTTTCCAAATCGTATTATTGCAATTAGTGGTAGTCTTGGTGCAGGTAAAACAACTTTAATAAAAAGTTTTTGTGCTCAATTAGGAGTGATAGATGTTGTGTCTAGCCCAACTTTTCCAATTATTAATGAATATATGTGTCATAGTGGTGAAAAAATCTTTCATTTTGATTTTTATAGATTAACTTCCTTACAAGAAGCTTTAGATATAGGTTCAGAATTTTACTTAAATTTGGATGTTTATTGTTTTATAGAATGGCCAGAATTAATTATACCTTTGTTACAAGACCAGGTATTGTTTTTAAATTTGGAAATTATAAATACAAAAAGAGTTTTAACTATATTATAATTTAAATGACAAAGGAATTTCTTTCATTTACAGAATCAGGTTTCTATCTTCCTCAAGAGGAAGTTTTAGAAACAAAACATGGAAAAAAAGCATTAGATATTGGAATACCTAAAGAAATTTTTTTGCAAGAAAAAAGAGTTGCTTTGGCTCCAGATACAGTTGCTTTATTAGTTAATCATGGCCATAATATTATTTTTGAAAGAGGTGCTGGTGTTTCCTGTAGTTTTTTAGATCATGAGTATAGTGAAGCTGGTGCGCAAATTGTAGATGATGTCAAGAAAGTATACCAAGCAGATATTGTTTTAAAAGTTTCTCCTCCAAATTTAGATGAACTTAATATGATGAAGAATGGATCGACATTAATTTCAGCACTACAATTAAAAATTCAAAAAAAAGAATATTTTCAAAAATTAATCAATAAAAAAACAACCGCCATTGCTTTTGACTATATAAAAGATGAGGAAGGAATTTTCCCGGTGGTTAGATCAATGAGTGAAATAGCAGGTAATGGTTCAATATTAATAGCAGCCGAATGTTTAAGTAATTTTAATGGAGGAAAAGGTCTGCTTTTAGGTGGTATTGCTGGAGTGAGTACAACAAACATATTAATTATAGGCGCTGGAACTGTTGGTGAATTTGCCGCTCGTTCAGCAAAAGCATTAGGCTGTTCAGTTAAAATTTTTGATACATCTTTACATAAACTTCGAAGAATACAAGATAAGTTAGGCGTTAGATTAGATACTAGTATTATTCACCCAAAAGCTTTACAGAAAGCAATTAGAAGAGCTGATGTTGTTATTGGCGCTATAAGATTTAAAGATGAAAGAACACCTTGTGTTGTAAGTGAAGAAATGGTTAAAATGATGAAACCTCTTTCTGTTATTGTTGATGTTAGTATTGATAGAGGAGGGTGTTTTGAAACCTCAGAATTAACTTCTCATATTAATCCGACATATATTAAGCATGGTGTAATACATTATTGTGTTCCAAATATTCCCTCTAGAATGGCTCGTACTGCATCATTTGCTTTAAGTAATATATTCTCTTCCTTATTACTAAAAATTGCAAACTTGGGAGGTGTTAAAAATACAATTATACAAAATGATAATATTTCTCAAGGTGTTTATGTTATTAATGGGAATTTAACAAATAAAGTAATAGGTGAATGGTATGACTTGCCTTTTAAAACTTTAAAATAATTTCATATGTCATTTAGTAATAGATTGATAATTTTTTTTTTCGGAATAATTATAGGTATTTTTTTAATAAGATTTATTTTTCCTTCTGAAAAAATCTCTAAAATCACACAAGGTTATGTAAATTACTTCAAGGGGCATGATAAAATTATTGATTTTTTAATTCATGAAAAAGATCTTAAAAAGGAGGTAGAATCTGTTTTAGATCTTTCAGAAGAAGACTCTCTTTTTTATTATGATTTGATTCAAAATTCAGATTTAAAAATAATATCCAGAAAACCGTGTTTTCAATACTTATTAAAACCTAATGAAGAATATTCTATCTTAGAATTATTAATTGAAAAATGTGAAAAAAAAGTGTCTTTAATTAGATTTGAGTTTAAGAAAGATTAGCTCTTCTTCTATCCAATTCTTTTTTTATAAGCTTTAATTCTCTAGAAGTTTGCCCTTTTACTGACGAATTTTCTTCTGCTCTTCGAATTAAATAAGGGATCATTTCTTTAATAGGTCCAAATGGAATATATTTTGCCACATTGTATCTATTTTTTGCTAAGTTATAGCTAATGTGGTCACTCATTCCTAGTAATTGTGAAAAGTAAATTCGTTTATCATTTGGATGTATATTATGCTCTTTCATTATTTTTGTTAGATATAATGAGCTTTCTTCATTATGAGTGCCCACAAATATTGAAATATCATGAATGTTTTGCACACAATATTTCAATGCATTATTAAAATCTCTATCACAATCTTCTTTAGTCTCTTGTATGGGTGACACAGATTTATTTTTTTTAGCATAAGCACGTTCTTTTTCCATATAAGCTCCACGAACTAGTTTTAATCCTATTTTAAAATGTTCTTTTTTAGCTTGTAAGTGTAGTTTTTTTATGTAGTGTAATCGATCTTTTCTATATAATTGAACAGTGTTATATATAATGACTTCAGTTTTATTAAACTCTTTCATTAATATTTCTGTTATTTTATCTATTCCATTTTGTATCCAACTTTCTTCTGCATCAATTAGAATAGGAATGTTATTTTTTTGTGCAGTTTCAAATAATACTTTGATTTTTTCAGTATTTTTTTGACACCAAAAATCAGTTACATAAGAATCGTTCATTAATGTTAAAACGCCACTCATTTTAAAAACACAAAATGGGATATTAATATTTTCTTTACTTGCTTCTAGTGTTTGGAGAATAGCATCAAATGTTCGTTTTCTTTTGTCACTAGTATTTTTCCCTTCTACACAATAATCAAGAGTAGATTTAATATTATACTGTGACAAATCAATGATTAAATTTTGACATTCTTCAATTGTTTCACCTCCGCAAAATTGTTTAAAGAATAGTTTTTTTATTATAGAATTAATTGGAATTCTTAACAAAATAGCAATTTGCAAAAAGACCTTTCCTAGCTTTACTAGAAATGTGCTTTTCAATAGTTGAAATAATTTTTTAGATTTTTTTAAATCTTTTTCAGATTTTGAATGGAAAGATATTTCAGTATTTTCAAACATAGCTTAATGCAAATATATTAAAACAAGATTTAACGTTTTTTAAGTTGTTTTGATTTATATTTAGATTTATTCTTTTAATAAAAAAATATTGAAAAAATCAATTATTTTAATAGGTGCCGATTCATTTTCTGATGCGCAAGTATTTTTTAATAAATTTGAAAAAGAAAAAATATTTATAATAGTAGACGCTAATACTAATAAGTTTTGCTTAGATATTTTTTTTTCTTTTTTTCCATTTCTTAAAAAATCTATTATTCTAGAAATAGAAGCAGGAGAGCTCCACAAATCAATTAGTACTATTATTGCTTTATCAAATCAATTAATTAAATATAAAGCAGAAAAACAATCTTTGTTAATTAATTTAGGGGGAGGTGTGATTTCTGATCTGGGCGGGTTCTTAGCTTCTATATTGAATAGAGGAATTAGATATGTAAATATTCCAACTACTTTATTGTCACAAGTAGATGCTTCAATAGGAGGAAAAACAGCTGTTAATTTTAATCAAATCAAAAATAAATTAGGTTTTTTTTATGCTCCTAGTTTAGTGTTAATTATTCCAGGATTTCTTAAAACTTTACATAAAAATGAATTAATTTCTGGTTTTGGGGAAATCTTTAAGTATTCTTTGATATATGATAAGAGAATGTGGAATGTATTAAAAAAAACAGAATTTCAATTAGGCTCTATCTTAGAAGATTTAATATCAAAGTCGGTAATTATAAAAGAAAATATTGTCCAGCGAGATCCATTTGATGATCATGTAAGAAAAACATTAAATTTTGGACATACTATTGGTCATGCAATAGAATCAGTATATTTTTTGGATTCTAAATTTAATCACGGTATTTGTGTAGTTATAGGGATGATATGTGAATCATATATTTCAAATAAATTAAATTACCTTTCTGATTCTACTTTTTTAGAGATACAGAAAACATTATTCTCTAAATTTTCACTTTCTAAAATTAATAATATAGAAGATGTGTTGTTTTTCATTAAAGAGGATAAGAAAAATAAATCCAACAAGGTTAATATTATAACTATTTCAGAAATAGGAAAAGCTCATTTTGATGTTTTTGTTAGTGAAGATGATTTGAAAGAATCCTTAATATTTTTTAATTCTTTACATGAGTAAGTTCATTTTAAATTTCAAGAATTTTAAGTCTAATCTAAAATTAGAAATATGTGGTTCGAAAAGTATTTCGCAACGAGCATTAGTTATCAATTTTTTGAATTCGAGCAAAAAAAAAATAATCAATTTGTCTAATTCGGATGATACTAAAACTCTTTGTCACATTTTAAATGATCTAAAAAATTCATTAAACGTAAAAGATGGAGGTACAACATTACGTTTTTTATTATCTGTTTTATCTTTGAGAAAGGGTGCTTTTTTTATAAATGGTAGTACGTCTTTAAAAAAGAGGCCTTTAAAACAATTGATTGTTAATTTAAAAAAAATGGGAGTGTTATTTAAATTTCAAAAACAAGACTATCAAATTCCTTTGCATATTATAGGTGGCAATTTAAAATCTAAAGAATTAATAATAGATTCTAATGAGACTAGCCAGTTTGCTTCTTCTTTAGCTCTGATCGCACCATATGTTCATGGTGGTTTGAAGTTAATTTTTAAAGATGGGATTGTTTCTCCGTCTTATTTTAATATGACAATTCAAATGATGAAAATATGTGGCGCTAAAATTTTTTGTTCTAAAAATTTTCTTCTAATTAAAGATGGCGGGTATCAAAAAGATTATGATAAAATAGAATCGGATTGGACTTCCTTGTCTTATATTTATGAAATCATAGCATTTTCAAACAATAGTTCCATTATTTGTTCTAAATTCTATAAGAATAGTTTGCAGCCTGATTCCAAACAGATTTATTTTTTTAATTTACTTGGTGTTAAAACATGTTTTGATAATGGAAAAATAATTTTAAAAAAAAACAAAAACCTTCCATTACCAAAGTTTATTCAATGGGATGTGTTAGACACACCAGATCTTACTTTAAGTTATATAGTTTCTTGTTTAGGATTAGGAATTAATTTGAAATTAACTGGAATTCAAACTTTAATGTATAAAGAATCTAATAGGTTGAAAGTCATGAAAAAAGAATTAGAAAAATTTAATGTGAAAGTTGTGTTAACTGAAAATTCCTTTTTTATGGATAGTTCTTCGAGAAAATTTAAACGACAATTTATAAACACTTATTTTGATCATAGAATAGCATTAGCCTTTTCCCCTTTGGTCTTACTTACTAAAGAATTAGTTTTTGATGATTTTAATGTTGTTTCTAAATCATATCCAGCATTTTGGAATGATTTAGAAAAAATAGGCATAAAAATTAGGTCAGAAGATTAATGTTTTTACATTTGCAAAAAAATATAGATATATATGATACAATTTGCAGATTTATTAACTATAACATTAACCTTGTTTGCCGTGATAGATATTTTAGGAAATATTCCTTTAATGATTAGTATTAAACAAAAAACGGGTCATATAAACGCCCTAAAAGTCACATGGATATCTACTTTTATAATGCTTGTTTTTTTATTTATAGGAGAAGAAATTTTAAATCTAATAGGAATAGATTTAAAATCGTTTTCATTGGCTGGTGCTGTTGTGATTTTTTTAATAGCTATTGAGATGATTTTAAATATTGAACTTTTCAGACCTGCTAAGCAAGCAAAAAAAGTTAGTGATGTAGTTCCTATTGCTTTTCCTTTAATTGCTGGTGCAGGAACATTAACAACTTTATTATCCTTGAAATCTATAGAAGTTTACAGTTATTTAGAGATTTTTTTAGGTATAATTATTAATGTATTTTTTATCTATATTGTATTGAAAATGCTAATTCCCATAGAAAAATTATTAGGGCCCGTAGGCATAGAGATTCTGAGAAGAGTTTTTGGGATTCTTCTTTTAGCTATAGCAATAAAGTTAAGTGGTTTATAGTTCTAAGATATTCTAAATTTAAATTTTTCTTTTTCTAAATCTTGATTAGCTTTGACAATTTTATTTTTCAACTCTTTTTTATAAGCTATGGTTTTAGCAAAGATTTCACTATTATTCGTAGCTAACATTTGAGCTGCAAGTATTCCAGCATTTAATGAACCATTAATGGCTACTGTTGCTACTGGTATTCCAGGGGGCATTTGTACAATAGCTAATAAAGAATCAAGCCCATCTAATGATGCTTTGATAGGGACACCTATTACAGGAACTGGTGTCATAGCCGCAATTACACCTGGTAAATGAGCTGCCATCCCTGCACCAGCAATAATAACTTTTATTCCATTTTCCACAGAATTTTTTGCAAATTTTTCAACTTCTTCTGGGGTTCTGTGAGCTGATAAAGCGTTAACTTCAAAGGGTATTTCCATTGTTTCAAAAAAATCAGCTGCTTTTTTCATTACAGGCCAATCAGATGTGCTTCCCATTATAATACTTACTATTGCTTTCATGTATTTTAATTTTTAAATTTTGAAAAAGTAAAAATAATCTTTTAAGTGAAAAAAAGATATTATCGTAATAAATTATTTCATTTTTTTTTGTTTTAATTGTTTAACTTGTAGTTAATTATCAATTTATTATGTTAAATATTTTAATTTTTGGTCCTCCGGGTTGTGGGAAAGGAACACAATCTGAATTTTTAGCAATTCAGTATAATTTAAAACACTTGTCTACAGGAGATATTTTTAGGGAAAACATTAAAAACAAAACTGATTTAGGAATTGAAGCAAAAACATACATAGATCAAGGACAATTAGTCCCTGATTTTATTACCATTAATATGTTAGGTGAAAAAATGCAAAGCAAGAGTGATTTTAATGGGTTCCTTTTTGATGGTTTTCCAAGAACCATAAAACAAGCAGAATCTTTAGATGACTTTTTGTTTAAAATGAATCAAGAAATTTCTATGATGATATGTATTGAAGTCCCAAAAGAAGAATTAGTAAAAAGGCTTTTAAAAAGAGGTAAAAGTAGTGATAGAGCAGATGATCAAAACAAAGAAATTATTTTAAGTAGGATAAAAGTTTATAAAGAACAAACGGAGATACTTAAAGAATATTATGATCAAAAAAATAAATTTTTTAATATAGATGGAATGTCCACAATAGATGATGTCAAACAAAAAATATTTTCTTTAATTAATAATCATCAGAAATAACTTTAATTTTTTTTAAAATATAATGGCGAATTCAAAAAGTAATTTTGTTGATTTTGTGAAAATATTTTGCAAATCTGGAAATGGGGGGAGTGGTTCAGCTCATTTAAGAAGAGATAAACTCACTTCAAAGGGTGGTCCTGATGGTGGAGATGGTGGTAGAGGCGGGCATGTTATAGTTAGGGCTAATAGAAACAAATGGACTTTGTTGCATTTAAAATATACTAGACATATTAAGGCTGATCATGGTCAAAAGGGAGGTAAAAGTTTGAGTTCAGGTTCTCAGGGAAAAGATATTTACATTGATGTTCCTCTTGGAACAGTAGTTAAAAATACTATAAATGATCAATTTTTATTTGAGCTAGATAATGATCAAGAGGAATTTATTTTATTACATGGAGGAATAGGTGGTAAGGGAAATGCTTTTTTTAAAAGCTCCACTAGGCAAACTCCAAGGTTTTCACAAAGTGGTCAATTAGGAAAAGAAGGTGAGTTTTCTTTTGAATTAAAAGTTTTAGCTGATGTTGGTTTAGTGGGGTTTCCAAATGCTGGAAAATCAACACTTCTTTCAGTTATTACTTCTGCAAAACCAAAAATCGCAGATTATGAGTTTACTACTTTGGTTCCAAATTTAGGTATTGTAAATTATCGAAATGAACATTCATTTGTAATGGCTGATATTCCGGGAATTATTGAGGGGGCTAGTGAAGGAAAAGGATTAGGTTATAGGTTTTTAAGGCACATAGAAAGAAACTCTTGTTTAATTTTTTTGATTCCTATGAATGAAAAAAATTTTTTAGAAAAATATCATATTTTATTAAATGAAATTGAAAAGTATGATAAGACTATGTTGACAAAAAAAAGAATTTTAGTAATTTCAAAATGTGATCTAGGGGATCAAAAATTAAAAGATAAAATATCTAAAAAAATTGGAAAAAAAATTCCATTTGTTTTTATTTCATCTATTGCAAGTACCGGGCTAATTGATTTAAAGGATTGTTTATGGTCTATGTTAAATCCAAATCATGATTGATAGATTAATCCAATTTGATAAAGATCTTTTTTTATTTCTTAATAAAGGAAGTTCTTTTTTAGATAATTTTTTTGTATTTATTACGAATAAGCAAACTATGGCATTATTTATAATTCCAACAGTTTTTTTTCTTGCTTATAATTATCAAAAAACAAAAATAAAATATATTCTGGGTTGTATTTTTTTAACTTTCATTTTAACTGATTTGATTCATTTTTATGGTTTTAAAGAAGTTTTTCAAAGACTTAGACCGTGTTGGGATCCTGAAATTTCTGAAATCTGCAGAATTTTAGTTGAAAAAGGTGGGTATTATGGTTTTGTTTCTGGGCATGCTTCTAGTACAGTAGGTATGATAAGTATGATTTTTTTTTCAATTCCTAATTTAAAATTATGGGTAAAGGATCTTTTGGTTATATGGGCTATTTTAATTTGCTATAGTAGGATTTATGTTGGAAAACATTTTCCTTTAGACATTATATTTGGAGCCTTACTAGGTTTTTGTATAGCTTTTATAGTATATAAATTATTTTTCCCTTCTAAGCCAATAAACAATTATAGAAAGTAATACCGCAATTAAAATATCCAACCATGGATCTGCTTTTGGATATCCAATATTCCATATAATAACTAAAAAAATCCAAAAAATATAGATTTTATCAATCATTAAATTAATTTGCAAATCATTAATCCATCTCTTATAGGAAGTAAAATATTTTCTACTCTTTTGTCTTCTGTTATTTTCTTATTTAGTTTCATTATTTGTTTTGTTTCTATATCTTTTTTTTTTATTTCTTGTATAACTTTTCCATTCCACAATACATTGTCAATTAATATATGCCCTCCTTTTGTTAATTTTGGGACACATAAATCATAATATAAACAGTAGTTTTTTTTATCTGCATCAATAAATATTAAATCAAATTTTTTTTTCATTTTAGAAATAATATCTTTCGCGTCTCCTTGATGTATATAGATTTTTTTTTCAAGTTGACTTTCTTGAATAAATTTTGATGAAAAATCAATTACTTCTTCATTAATTTCAATTGTGTGAAGTTCTCCATTTTCTTGTAATTCATTAGCTAGACATATTGTAGAATAACCAGTAAACATGCCTATTTCTAATATTTTTTTTGGTTTTTTAAGACTTGAAATTAATTTTAAAAATAATCCCATATAGTGACTACTCATCATTCTTGGCATCATTATTTTATGATGTGTTTCTCGCGATAATTTTTTTAAAAGTTTGGTTTCTTTACTGCTGAATTTTAAGCAATATTTTTCTATTTCAGAATTTATAAAATTCATATTAATTTAATTTTAAATAAAGTTACTAAAATGATTACTTTTGTTGTACATAAAAAAAAACCTATGAATAAAGTAATTTCTATTTTTCTATTTTTTGCTTTTATAAATATTTCTTCTTCAGATGCGCAAGGCATTTTCAAAAAATGGAAAAAGAATAAACAAGAAAAAACCGAAGAAAAAACTCCAGAAAATCCTAATTCAATAAATACAAAAATAAAAGATTGTATTAAACATGAAGGATTGTTTAATGTATATCAATCTAAAAAGGATGGGAAGTCATTTATTGAAATTGACATTTCTCAATTAAACAATGAATATATTTATTTTAGTTATGTGGAGGATGGTGTGGTTGATTCATGGAATTTCCGAGGAGGTTTTAGGGGGTCAAAGATCATAAAGATTAAAAAGTTTTTTAATAAAATTGACTTTATTGTTGAAAATAATAAATATTATTTTGACCCAAATAGCCCTTTGTTTAAATCTTCAAAAGCAAATATTAATGAGCCTCTGATTATAAGTGAAGAAATCATCGCAACTAATGATGATAGTACTAAATTTTTAATTAACGCAGATAAAATATTTTTAACAGAAGCTTTCCAGCAAGTAAAATCTTCTTATCCTCCAGGTTACAAAGGTTTTAAATTGGGATCTTTAAGTAAAGAGAAAACTAGATACAGTTCTATTAAAAATTATCCTGAAAATACAGATGTGGTTGTGGATTATGTTTATGAAACTAGATACCCAAGTCAAAGAGGAAGTTCTGCAGTAACTGATTCCAGAGTAGTTACAATTAAAATTCAACATAGTTTAATTCGTGTTCCAGAGAATAATTTTAAGCCTAGATGGGATGATCCTAGAGTGGGTTATTTTCACACTCAAACAAATGATATGACTAGTATTGATCAAATAAACTATAGAGATATGATACATAGGTGGAATCTTGAAAAAAAAGACCCTTCAAAAAAAATATCAGATCCGATAAAACCAATTACTTGGTGGATTGAAAACACAACTCCATATGAATTTAGAGATATTATAAAGGAAGGAGTTGAATCGTGGAATTTAGCTTTTGAATCTGCTGGGTTTTCAAATGCAATTCAAGTAAAAATACAACCTGATAGTGCAGATTGGGATGCTGGTGATATTCGTTATAATGTTTTGAGATGGACTTCTTCACCTAATCCTCCTTTTGGGGGTTATGGGCCATCTTTTGTGAATCCAAAAACTGGTGAAATAATAGGAGCTGACATCATGCTAGAGTGGGTTTATGTAACTAATAGAATTAAGTACGATTTTTTATATGATCATGATGAGGGTAGTTCTTTTTTAAATTCTAATAATTATTGCCTTGCATCTCATGAAACTCAAAAACAAAATATATTTGGGGCGAATTGTATTGATTTTTTAAACCTGGGAGATGAAATGCAAAAAGAAATGGTAAAACAATCTTTATATAGATTAGTTTTACATGAGGTGGGCCATACTTTAGGTTTGAATCATAACTTTAAGGGAAGCACATTGTTAACTAATGAGGAAGTTAAAAATAAGGAAATTGTTGCTCAAAAAGGTTTATGTTCTTCTGTTATGGAGTATCCTGCTATAAATATTGCAATTGATCCGGAAAATCAAGGCCTTTTTTATGATATAACACCTGGTCCATATGATTATTGGGCTATTCAATTTGGGTACTCTACTTTTCAAGAAAATGATAAAGAAGAATTGAATGCCATACTTTCAAAATCTATTTATCCATCATTGTCTTTTGCTAATGATGCAGATGACATGCGTTACCCTGGGAAAGGGATAGATCCTAATGCTATGATTAACGATTTAACAAGTAATCCAGTTGAACATTCAATAGAAAAAATGGAACTGATAAATTCTATGATTCCTGATTTAAAAAACAGATACAGTTCTAATGGGGAGTCTTATGAAAGATTAAAAAGATCTTATTATTCTTTGATTGGCAATTATTTCACTTGTTTAGATATTGTTTCTCGACAAATAGGTGGCGTTTATGTGGATAGATCTTTTATTGGTCAAAATACTAATCAAAAACCTTTTACTGTAGTTCCGGCTGATTTACAAAAAAAAGCTATAGAAACTCTTTCTAAATATGCTTTTAGTGATGAAAAAATTATTGTTTTTGAAGATTTAGTACCATATCTACAATCTCAAAGAAGGGGATTTAATTTTAGATCATCTGGTGAAGATCCAAAAATTCTTTCATTAGTATTATACGGACAAAAAAGAGTGCTTTCTCAGTTATTACATCCAAATGTTTTGACACGAATCAGTAATAGTGAATTTTATGGTAACAATTATGACGTAAATAATTTTTTAAAAGACTTAACTAATTCTGTATTTGCATCCGATATCTCAAAATCTGTTAGTTCATTAAGGATGAATTTACAAGTAGAGTATGTAAAAAAATTAATAACTATTTTAGAAAAATCATCTTATGATAATTTATCTAAAGCTGCAGTTTATAATAATTTAATTTGGTTAGAGAAAAATTTAAGTACTCGAAATGGAAATAGAAAATCTATTGAGCATAGAAAATATTTACTACATTTAATTAAAAATATAGATCAATAGATGAGGTTAATTGTTTTTATTTTTATTTTTATTTTTTTTCAATTTTCTTTTTCACAGGAGTATTCACCTCAAAGGTATCATAATCCAGAAAATAAAATAGACACAAAAGACAGGGATAATAATAGATTGAAAAATTTGTTTAATTCAATTTTATTAAAAAGGAGTAAAACAAAAGATGATTGCAATTGTCCAGATGATAAATCCTCCTTGTATTATTCAAAATCTAAGTTTAATCTTAAATATAGTATTACTAAAACATTTGTAAATATAGTCCGTTGTAAAAAACCAGAATTTGGAAACTTAGCTATGCATATTAATTTTCCTGAGTATTATTATACTTGGGGAGCAATTTATGATTATGATCCTTGGCAGTTAGCTGATTTAAGTATTGGGATGCAGTATTTTGCTGAAAATACTTCGTATGATTTATGGCTTTCTGCGCCAATTTTCAATGAAGATGTTCAACGATATGGATTGAGAGCTGGTATCAGTTTTTTTCCTGTAGGTCATACAGGATTAGTTCGGCCTTATATAGGTACATCTTTAGGTTTAGAAGTAAAATATCTTTATGAGAATATATTGGAAAATAATATTTATGTAAATAATTGGTATTCAGAATATTATTTTTTAGCGAGACTACATGCTGGAATCCAATATATGTTTCGTTGTAATTTAACTTATAAATTTGATGTGTCTTATGCAGCAGGTACTTATATTGATAGAGACGCTAATCAATTCCCTCATTACAGACCGTGGGTTGTTTTCCAATCTTTTGGTATAAGATTTTAAATATGGAATCTATATTTTTTATTTTGTATCAAATCTAAAGCAATTTTTCGTCGGATTTCTTTGATATTATATGTAGGCTTTTTTGTGAAACGATTTAAAGTTTTTAAAAATAACTTTTTTTCTATTGCAGATAAAGGCAGAGCTTGAATTATTTCAAAGCCTGCTTGTGAACATGTATTTATAGTTTTATATAGATAATTTTTGCTCATTAAAGTTTGAATTTCACAACTTTCCTTTCCATGTTTCAAGATTAGTTTTTCAGATCGCAATAAACTAGATTCAGCCATATATAAATCAATGATCATGTCCGCTAAATTTAACATAATCTCTTGTTCATTTTCTAATTCTTTTTTCAAAACCTGAGTGGACTTTCCAAGTAATATTAAAATTAATTTTTTAATATTTTTGATATATATGTTTTCTTTTCCTAAAATTCCCAAAACCTTTTCTTTCTTTAAAAAAGAAAAAATATTTGTTAGTTCTTTGCCTGCTTTTTTTGCATGAGTAAATAGATCAATTTCTTTTTTCAATGCTTTTTTAATAAACATGCCAACGATTAACATTCTATTGATTTCATTAGTTCCTTCATATATTCTAGATATTCGAGCATCTCTATATGCAGGTTCTACTATTGACTCTGCAGAAAAACCCATCCCGCCAAATATCTGAATTGCTTCATCTGAAACCTCTTTTATAACCTCTGATCCATGTACTTTTATTATAGAACATTCAATTGAATATTCTATAATACCGTTTTTTTTAGCTTCACATGTATCTAATCCTTCTTTTTCTAATTTTCCAGTATTTTGTTCAATATTATAACCCGTTCTATATAATCCTGATATAGTTGTGAATATTGATGTTGCCATTATAGCTAATTTTTCTTGTATCGCTCCAAAATCAGAAATAGATTTCCCAAATTGTTTTCTTTCAATGGCATATTTTATACATTCGTTTATTACTTTAATGGCTGCTGTTCCAGTAGCTGCTCCTAATTTTATTCTTCCTGCATTTAATGCATTTAAAGCGATTTTAAAACCCTCTTCTCTAGATCCTAGCATTTGTGATTTTGGAATGCTAGTTTTTTCATAAAACACTTGTCTAGTAGAAGAAGATCGGAGCCCTAGTTTATTTTCTTCTTCTCCTAAAGTAATTCCATTTGCTTTTGACTTTTCTAATACAAATCCAGTAATATTTTTATCATTTTCTATTCTTCCAAATACGATGAATACTTCAGCAAAACCTGCATTACTGATCCATATTTTTTGACCTGTAATTTCATAATTCTCACCATTATCACTTAATACTGCAATAGTTTTTCCTGAATTTGCATCAGATCCCGCATTTGGTTCAGTTAAATTATAACATGACATCCATTCACCTGAGCAAATTTTAGGTAAGAATTTATTTTTCACCTCTTCGTTACCATAAAAAATAATAGGTAATGTTCCGATACCTGTATGAGCTCCATATGCTGTTGCTATAGATCCAGAATAACTACTAATTTCACCACATATTAACATGGATATATTTAATCCCATTCCTAGTCCACCATATTTTTCAGGAACAGTAATTCCCAATAAGCCCATTTCACCAATTTTTCTCATGATGTCTTCTGTGAGCTTATAGTTTTTTTTCTCAAACTCAAAAATATTAGGTTTAATTTCTTTTTCATTAAATTCTTTTGTCGCCTCTAACATCATTTTGGCTTCTTCATTAAATTCTTCCAAAATGAATATTTCATCAGGTGATGTTTCAGCGATTAAAAAACCTCCTCCTTTTAAATTTTCTTTCATATACTTAATTTAACAATTCAAATATTCCAGCCGCTCCTTGACCAGTTCCTACACACATCGTTACCATACCTTTTTTTTGTTTTCTTCTTCTCATTTCATTTAACAATTGTACTGTTAATTTTGCTCCGGTACATCCTAGTGGATGACCTAAAGCAATAGCCCCACCATTTACGTTAATAATACTAGGGTTGAGATTCCCTTCCTTTATTACTGCTATTGATTGACAGGCAAATGCTTCATTTAGTTCTATTAAATCTATATCATTTAATGATAAACTTGCTTGTTTTAATGCTTTTGGAATAGCTTCAATGGGCCCAATACCCATGTGTTTAGGCTCTACTCCACTAACAGCATAAGTAATCATTTTAGCGATTGGTTTTATATTTAATTTTTTTACCATTTTTGCTGACATCAACATCACAAAAGCTGCTCCATCTGAAGTTTGAGATGAATTCCCAGCAGTTACTGTTCCATTTTTAGAGAAGACAGGCTTTAATTTCGATAATTTCTCAATAGTTGTGTCTTTTCTTGGTCCTTCATCTTCTTTTACAGAGTAGACTCTTTCCTGTTTTTTTTCATTTTCATCTAAATAAGTTTCTGTAACATCGTAAGGAATAATATCGTTTTTAAATAGACCTTCTTCAATTGCATTTACTGCTTTCATATTCGATTGATAAGCAAATTCATCTTGATCTTCTCTGCTAATGTTATATTTTTTTACAATTGCTTCAGCAGTAGTTCCCATACCCCAGTACCAATCAGGGTTTTTCTCAGCCACTTTATAATTTGGAACAATTCTCCAACCTCCAAATGGTATTGGTGACATAGTTTCCACTCCTCCTGCTAATATGCAATCTGCCATCCCTGCATGAATTTTACTAGTAGCAATTGCAATAGTTTCTAATCCAGAGGAACAAAATCTATTCACAGTCATTCCAGGAACTTTTACTGTATTTAATCCAATTAGAGAAATGAGGCGACCAATATTCAATCCTTGCTCTGCCTCTGGAGTTGCATTACCAACAATGACATCATCAATTAATTCTTTGTCTAACTGAGGCATTTGTTGCATCATCCTGTTGATTAATTGACTTGCTAAGTCATCAGGCCTTGTAAATCTCAAAGCTCCTCTTTTTGATTTTCCAACAGCTGTTCTGTATGCTTGTACTATATAAACTTCCATTTTTTAATTTCTTAAAGGTTTTCCTTTTTCTAACATATATTTAATTCTTTCAAGAGTTTTTGCTTCTCCACATAAAGATAAAAATGCTTCTCTTTCTAGGTCTAAAAGGTATTGTTCAGACACATATGTAGGTGATGATAAATTTCCGCCACATAATACATGAGCTAATTTTTCAGACATTAATTTTTCATGTTCTGTTATATAATTCCCTTCTTTAAAGCTATCTGCCCCAACTAAAAACATTCCTAAGGCTTGATTTCCTAAAACCTTTATATCTTTTCTTTTTATCGGATTGGTGTATCCTAGATTATCTAAAAGGATCACTTTTTCTTTAGCATCTTGAATTAATTTTTCTGTATTTATACTGATATTATCTATTCCTTTTCTTAAATAACCCAACTCAAATGCTTCTTCTCCAGAAGTACTTACTTTTGCTTGTCCAATGTTTAGGAAGTACTCTTTGAGTCTAGGTAATTCAATATCTCCTTCGTAATAAGCATCAGAAGCTCTAAGTGCCATTTCTTTAGTGCCTCCGCCACCTGGAATCAATCCTACGCCGAGTTCCACAAGTCCCATATAAGTTTCAGCTGCACATTGCACAGCATCTGCATGTAGTGTAAACTCACACCCTCCTCCAAAAGTAAAACCGTGTGGAGCTACTACAATAGGAATTTTAGAATATCTTATTAGCATAGATGTATCTTGGAATGTTTTAATTGCTAAATTTAATTTCTCATATTCTTGTTCTACAGCTAAAGTAAATATCATACTTATATCAGCTCCTGCTGAAAAATGAGTGCCCTGATTTCCTATAACCAGTCCTCGATATTTTTCTTCTGCTATTTCAATGCCTTTTTGTACACCAACGATTACATCTTCTCCAATACTATTCATTTTTGTATGAAACTCAATATTTGCAACACCATCACCAATATCAAATATTGAAACTCCATCATTTTTCCAAATGATTGAATGAGATCGTAGATTGTGTAAATTAATGAATTTATTGAGTGTAGGTATATTTTCTTGTTTTTCTTCTGAAATTTCATAATATTTTTTTTCACCATCTTCTATAGTGTAAAATGAAACATTTGAATCAAGCTTTTTCACCCAATCAGGTATAGGAAGGTTTTCCTGTTTTATTAAATTAATTCCTTTTTGTACACCAATCGCATCCCAAGTTTCAAAAGGCCCTATTTCCCAACCAAATCCTGCACACATAGCAGCATCTATTTTATAGATTTCATTTGATATTTCAGGGACTCTATTTGAAACATATGAAAACATTACAGCAAACATTTTTCTATAGAATAAAGACGCTTTGTCATTACCTTCAAGTAGGATATTTAATCTTTCTTTTAGGTTGTTATTTTTTTTGGCTTTTCCAATTGTTTCAAATCTAACTTTCTTTTTTTCTTCATATGAAAAAGTATTTAAATCAAGTGATAATATTTTTCGTTTTCCTTTTTTATCTCTACTTTTTTTATAAAAACCTTGTTTTGTTTTATCGCCTAGCCATTTTTTTCTTAACATTTCATCTATAAAATTAGGTAGTTTAAAAACATTTCTATTTTCATCATTGGGACAATTTTCGTAAACACCTTTTGCTACATTATACAGTGTGTCAAGACCTACTAAGTCACACGTTCTGAATGTTGCTGATTTAGGTCTTCCAATAATTGGACCTGTAAGTGAATCAATTTCTTCTATAGAAAGTTGTAGTTCTTTAATAATTTTAAATAGAGCCGCTATACCCGCTATTCCAATTCTATTAGCTATGAATGCAGGGGTGTCTTTACAGAGAACAGTCTTTTTTCCTAAAAACTTTTCCCCGTAGGACATTAAAAATTTTATTAAGCTTTCTTCTGTTTTTTTTGACGGAATAATTTCAAGTAGTTTTAAATATCTAGGAGGGTTAAAAAAATGTGTTCCGCAAAAATTTTTACAAAAATCTTCACTTCGACCTTCTATCATTTGATTAATTGGTATTCCAGAAGTATTAGAGCTAATAATAGATCCTTCTTTTCTGTATTTTTCTATTTTTTCGAACAGTTCTTTTTTTATTTCAAGATTTTCAATAATTACTTCAATAATCCAATCAGAGTCATTGACTTTTTCTAAATCATCTGTTAAATTTCCTGTTTTAATTCTATTAGTGAATTTTTTAGCATAGATTGGAGAGGGTTTTGATTTTAAAGTGTTATTTAAAGAATCATTTACAATTTTATTTCTTAGTTGTTTATTTTTTATATCTTTTTCTGCATCTTTATTTAATATATCTAACAACAAAACCTCAACTCCAATATTAGCAAAATGACATGCGATTCTAGAACCCATAATTCCAGAACCAATTACAGCTACTTTATTAATTTTTCTATTCATTTTTTTCAAAAATTTTATTGTATAGATTAGAGTATTTTTCTAAAATATTTCTTCTTTTTAATTTTAATGTTGCAGTTAATTCTCCACCATCAGGTGACCATGCCTTTCCAATTAACACAAACTTTTTAATTCTTTCAAATTGACTGAAGTTTTCATTGTATTTTGTTATTTCATTTTCAAATACTTCTAATACTTTTGGGTTTCTAATTATTTGTTCAGAGTCAGAGTATGAAATATTGTTATTTTTACACCAATCTTCTAAATATAAAAAATCTGGGACTATGAATGCGGCGGGATGTTTTTGGTTTTCACCAATTACCATTAATTGTTCTATAAAAATAGATTGTTTGAATTTGTTTTCCATTACTTGAGGGGCTATATACTTTCCTCCAGAAGTTTTGAAGATCTCTTTTTTTCTGTCAGTTATTTTTAAATATTTTCCCTCAATTAAGGTTCCAATATCTCCCGTGTGAAACCAACCGTCTTTGTTAATCACTTTTCTTGTTTCGTCTGGCTTATTGTAATAACCTAACATGACATTAGGTCCTTTTACTAAAATTTCCCCTTCTCCTTCTCTCATTCCTTCTTCGTGATTAATTTTTATTTTAACCCCCTGAATTACCGGCCCAACAGTTCCATAACAAGAATTTTTAGAGTTTGCGAAATTAACTGAAACAACAGGTGAGGTTTCAGTTAGGCCATAACCTTCACTAACAGGCATTTTTGCTGCTGTAAAAACTCTCGCAAGCCTTTCTTGTAGTGCTGCGGATCCGGAAATAATCATTCTTATTCTTCCACCAACTGCTTCTCTCCATTTATTAAAGATTAATTTGTTTGCAATTTTTAATTGTAATTCGTACCAAAATCCATTTTTTCCATTATACTCATGTTTTAGCCCTAGGTTTACCGCCCAAAAAAATAACTTCTTTTTAAATCCTTCTAACGATTCTCCTTTTGTCATGATTTTGTCATATACTTTTTCTAATAATCTAGGAACTGTAGGCATTAATGTTGGTTTAATTATTTTTAGATCATCTCCTATTGTCTCAATACTTCCGTAATAAATAGAAACGCCTTTAAACATATAGAAATATTCAACCATTCTTTCAAATACGTGAGATAGAGGTAGGAAGCTAATTGCTCTATCATTTTTACCCCAATCTAAAGCATCCCTTAAAGCTGAAATTTGGCTGATTATATTGGAATGTGTTATCATCACTCCCTTTGGGTTTCCAGTGGTTCCAGAAGTATATATTAAAGTAAAAAGATCATCATCAGTTATGCTTTTTTGAATTGTTGCCATCTTTTCGTTTTGAGGTTTTGTGACCCCTAATTCTATTAAATCTTCCCAATTTTTTACGTTTTCTATTTTTTCAAAAGAGTATATGAATTGTAATGTGGGAATTTCATTTTCAAGACCTTCTATTTTTTTAAATATTTCTTCGTTTTCTACAAAAATTAATTTTGCTTCAGAATCATTGATAATATACTTGTAGTCTGATCTAGTTATATTTGAATACAATGGTGTATTTATTCCACCAATTTTATTAATACCCATATCACAAAGGCTCCATTCAGTTCTATTATTTGAAATAATACATACTTTATCACCTTTAGAAATTCCGAGATTTAACAATCCGCTACCAATTGCATCAGATGTTTGAATATATTCACTACAACTATATTTTTTCCAAGTACCATTTTTCCGGCCAGCAATCATATCTTCTTTATCAAAAAGATTAGCATATCTTCTATCAAGTTCATAAATTTTTAAATCTTCCATGTCGAATAAATTAGGGTTATGTTTACAAAATAAGAAAATAAAAATTTAAAAGTTAAATTTTTATTTCTATATTCCATTTTTTGTTATTTAGTTTAATTAATTTTTTGATTTTATATGCAAAAACATATGGAAAAAACAGCTGATCTTGCTGATGCCATTGAAATGGGGCTATTAGCTGAGGAATATGATCAAATCTGTCGTATTTTAACTAGAGAGCCTAATTATACAGAGTTATGTATTTTTTCAGTTATGTGGTCTGAACATTGTTCTTATAAAAATTCTATTTCTTGGTTAAAAAAATTACCAAAAAAGGGATCAAAAATATTAATTGAAGCAGGTGAGGAAAATGCAGGTTTAGTAGATATTGGTGATGGATTAGCTTGTGTTTTTAAAATAGAATCACATAATCATCCTTCTGCATTAGAGCCGTATCAAGGGGCTGCTACTGGCGTTGGAGGTATAAATCGTGATATTTTCACTATGGGAGCTAGACCTATTGCTCAATTAAATTCTTTAAGATTTGGAGACATTAATTTATCACACACACAATGGTTAATGAAAGGAGTTGTGAAAGGCATTGGTGATTATGGTAATTCATTTGGAATACCTATTGTTGGAGGTGAGGTTTATTTTGATAAAAGTTACAATACAAATCCTCTCGTAAATGCATTTTCTGCTGGAGTAGTGGATACGAAAAATGTTATTTCAGCAGTTGCTTCTGGAGAAGGAAATCCTGTTTTTATTGTTGGTTCTTCAACTGGAAAAGATGGGATAAATGGAGCTGCTTTTGCTTCGAAAGATTTAACAGAAGATTCAGCTGATGATATTCCTTCTGTACAAGTTGGAGATCCTTTTCAAGAAAAATTATTACTTGAGGCTACAATGGAGTTAAGTAAAACTAATGCTATTGTTGGCATGCAAGATATGGGTGCTGCTGGCATTATTTGTTCTACATCTGAAATGAGTGCTTCAGGAAATTGTGGAATGAAAATTAATTTAGATAAAATCCCTACTCGACAAAAAAATATGAAACCTTTTGAAATTCTACTTTCAGAATCTCAAGAAAGAATGTTAGTGGTTGTGAAAAAGGGGAAAGAAAAACAAGTTCAAGCTATTTTTAAAAAATGGGATTTAAATTGTGAAAAAGTAGGTGTTGTTACAGATAGTAAAGATTTAATTTTTTATTTCCAGAAACATAAAGTAGCTCAAGTCCCTGCTGAATCTTTAGTTTTAGGTGGAGGCGCGCCTGTATACAATAGAGAATATAAAGAACCTGCTTATTTTAACCAGTTTAAGCAATTTGATATAAATAATATTGCTATACCATTTGATATAGTAGATGTAGCTCATCAAATTATTTCTTTACCAAATATTTGTTCTAAACGTTGGGTGTATGAGCAATACGATTCAATGGTTGGTACTGTTAATATGACAACAAACAACCCATCTGATGCTGCTGTAGTTAATTTAAAAGACACACAGAAATGTTTGGCTTTTTCTGTTGATTGTAATTCTAGATATGTGAAAGCAGACCCTCAATTAGGATGTGAAATAGCTGTAGCGGAGGCTGCTAGAAATATTATATGTTCAGGCGCTGAGCCAACGGCAATAACTAATTGTTTAAATTTTGGTAATCCTTATGATCCTGAAGTTTATTGGCAATTTGTTGGGTCAATAAAAGGTATGAGTAATGCTTGTAAAAAATTCAAAACTCCAGTTACTGGTGGTAATGTTAGTTTTTATAATCAAACGAGTAAAGATGGGAATGTTGAACCATGTTTTCCTACTCCAACTATCGGTATGTTAGGAGTGATGGAGGATAAAAGCTTTTTTACTACGTTAGATTTTAAAAATGAAAATGATATTATATATTTATTAGGCCCATCTAAAGATGATATTTCATCCTCTGAATATCTAGTTAATATATTAAATGTTTCAGATAGTTCAACTCCTTTTTTTGATATTGATTTAGAATTTCAATTACATGAATTAATGAAACAATTAATAAGAGAAAAACACATTCAATCTGCTCATGATATTTCTGAGGGTGGACTATTTACAGCTTTAGTTGAGAGCTCGCTTCCTAGAGATTTAGGATGTGAAATTTATACAGATCAGGCATTTAGACAAGATTCGTATTTGTTTGGAGAATCTCAAAGTAGAATTTTAATTTCTATTGATCCTTCCAAAGAAAAAGTATTTAAGAAATTCATGAATAAATCTAAATTCCCTTTTTACAAATTAGGACATGTTGTGAAGGGAAAAGTTCTTATTGATGATATTGATTTTGGGAAAATCAAATTCTTAGCAGAAAAATATAATACTGCTTTAGAAAAAAAAGTCAAATAAAATTTTATTTTTTATGATTAATTCCTCTTTAGAATATTTAAAGGGAGTTGGGTCTCATCGAGCTTTGCTTCTCTTTGAAGAGTTGGGTCTTAAAACATTAAAAGATTTAATTTATTTTTTTCCATTTAGGTATATTGATAGAACAAGGTTTTACAAAATCAGTGAAATTGAAGATGTAAATTTAGACATTCAATTGATTGGGTTTGTGAAATCTATTGAGGAGCAAGGTTTTGGAAGAAAGAAAAGATTAGTCGTGATTTTTTCTGACAATGAGCAAACTATAGAATTAGTTTTTTTTAAGAGAATTTCTTGGATAAAAAAAGCCATAAAAGTTTCTGGAAAATATGTTGTTTTTGGGAAGCCTAATTTATTTAATGGGGTGTATTCTTTTGTGCATCCAGAAATGGATTTGATAGATGATTTAAATTCTCCTAAAAGTGCACATTTTCAACCAGTTTATCATTCTACAGAAAGATTAAAAAAGAACAATTTAAACAATCGATATATTTCTAGACTTATTAGATTAGCTATATTAAAAGCTGAAGGCAACATAATAGAAAATCTATCTATTCAAATTATCAAAAAAAATAATTTAATATGTAGAAAAGATGCATTATTTAATATTCATTTTCCAGAAACTCAAGAGTTGTTAAATCAATCTGTTTTTAGATTAAAGTTTGAAGAATTGTTTTTTTTACAATTATTGATTTTAAAAAACAAAGCTTTAAATCAAAAAATAAAATCTTTTCGATTTAAAAAAATAGGAGATAATTTTAACGGATTATTTCAAAATTTACCTTTTCAACTTACTAGAGCTCAAAAAAAAGTGATTAAGGACATAAGAAAAGATGTCTTAAGTGGGTTTCAAATGAATAGATTGATTCAAGGAGATGTTGGATCAGGAAAAACAGTGGTTGCCATAATGTCTTTAATGATGTCTCTTGATAATGGTTTTCAAGCTGCATTGATGGTTCCAACAGCTGTTTTGGCGCACCAACATTATAGCACTATACTTAAGTTTTGTGAATCTTTAAAATTAAATGTAGGATTATTAACTGGTTCGACTAAATCTTTAGAAAAAAAACAAATTATTTCAGATCTTTCTGATGGAAAAATAGACATTATAATTGGAACTCATGCTCTGATAGAAGACAATGTAATATTTAAAAATTTAGGATTAGTTATAATAGATGAGCAACATAAGTTTGGTGTAGCTCAAAGAGCAAGGTTGTCTAAAAAATCTCTTTTTCCTCCACACGTGATTGTGTTAACAGCAACTCCAATTCCTCGAACATTAGCTATGACTTTTTATGGAGATTTAGATGTGTCAATTATAGATGAATTGCCACCCGGAAGAAAGGAGATAAAAACAGTTCATAAATATGATAAAGATAAAGAAGTTGTTTTGTCTTTTTTAAGAGAGAAATTAGAATTAGGTCAGCAGGTGTATATTATTTATCCTTTGATTGAAGAAAGTGAAAAGTTAGATTATAAAAATTTATTAACAGCTTTTGAATATTTGGATCAATATTTTTCAAATCATGGTTTTGTTGTGTCTATGTTACATGGAAGAATGAAAAATGAAGAAAAGAATAAACAGATGAAAAGCTTTTTAAATAATAAAAGTCAAATATTAGTATCAACCACTGTTATAGAGGTAGGTTTAGATGTAAAAAATGCATCTGTGATGTTAATTGAAAACGCTGAGCGTTTTGGTTTGGCTCAGTTACACCAGCTTAGAGGTCGGGTGGGTCGAGGAAATAATCAATCATTTTGTATATTAAAAACACCATACAATATAAGTTATGAAGCAAAATATAGAATTAATGTGCTGGTGGATTCTTCTGATGGATTTCATATTTCTGAAGCAGATTTGAAGCTTAGGGGCCCTGGGGATATTATGGGTACTCAACAAAGTGGAATACTTAATTTGAAAATATCAAATTTGGTTAAGGATACTGATATTTTGATTTTAGCTAGAAAATTTGCAAAAGATTTATTATATAATGATCCAGATATAAAAGGTGATCAAAATAAATTGATTAAAAATTTTTATTTATTAAATTTTTCAGAAAAAATAAAGTGGGGAAGAATTTCATAAAAAGCGATTTATAAATGATTAATTTTTTACATTTACTACAAATTATTTTATAAATGAGAGTTTCTTATAATTGGTTAAAGGAGTATTTAGATTTCAACTCTTCTATTGAGGAAATTTCTGAGATCTTAACTAATAGTGGCTTGGAAGTTGAAAAAGCACACCCATTCTTTAATAATTTTGATTCATTCAGTGATTTAGTTATTGGATATGTTGTGGATTGCAAACAACATCCAAACGCTGATAAATTAAAAATAGTTCAAGTTGATATTGGAAAATCAATTAAGAATATCATTTGTGGTGCTTCAAATATTAAAAAGGATGTATTTGTAGTCGTTGCAAAATCAGGTACTACAATTACCAATTTAAATAATGAATCTTTTACAATTAGTAAAGTAAAAATAAGAGGAGAGTACTCTGAAGGAATGATTTGTTCTGAGTTTGAGATAGGTATTGGAAGTAGCAATGAAGGTGTAATGATTTTGAATAAAAATTTAAAATTAAAATCAGGTCAAGGATTAGTAGAATGTTTGAATCTAAAACAAGATTATTTTTTAGAAATAGGCTTAACTCCAAATCGAACGGATGCTTTTGGTCATATAGGTGTTTGTAGAGATATAAAGTCTGTATTAAATCTCCAAGGATATAATTTAGAATTAAAACTACCTGATTTTGAGTTTAAAAATGATAATACAGAGTTACCTATTTTAATTAATGTGAAAGATATGGATATTTGTCCTTTTTATTGTGGTGTCACTATTCAAAATGTTTCTGTATCAGAATCACCAATGTGGTTAAAGCAAAAATTAAATTCTATAGGAATTTCATCTGTTAATAATATAGTGGATATTACAAATTTCGTTTTGTTTGAAACGGGCAATCCATTACATGCTTTTGATTATGATTTAATTGATCATAATGAATTAGTTATCAAAAAAGTTGAGAAAAATTCTGTTTTTAAAAAAATAGATGGTGAGGAGATTAAATTACATAAAGATGATTTAATTATCTCTGATTCTTCAAAACCTTTATGTCTTGCTGGTATAATAGGTGGTCAAGAATCTTGTGTTACAAAAGAAACAAAAAATATTTTTTTAGAATCAGCGTATTTTTCACCTAGTTCAATTCGTAGGTCTTCTAAAAGACATGGTATTCAGACAGATGCATCTTATAGATTTGAAAGAGGAGTGGATATTGGTAATTGTGAATTTGCTCTAAAGAGAGCAGCTGTGTTAATAAAATCTATTATTCCTGAAGCTCAAATAAGTTCTAAAATTGTGTCAATTTTTGACAAAAAAACAATAAAAAAGAAATCTATTAAATGGTCTTTTGAAAAATTTGAAAAGTTATTGGGGCAAAAAATCCAAAAATCTATAATAGAAAAGATCTTAATAGATTTAGATTTCAAAATTTTGGGAAAAGATGGATTGATTGACGGTTGTTTTTTGGAAGTGCCAAGTTATAGAGTGGATGTTTATAGGGATGTTGATGTTTTTGAGGAAGTTCTTCGAATTTTTGGCTTTGGGAAAATTAATAATTCTAAAAACATTTCTTTTCCAGTTTCAAATAACCATAATTCATATGAGAATCATAGTGTAAAAGAAAAAGTTTCTAATTTTTTATCCAATATTGGTTTTTTTGAGATCAAGACTAATTCATTAGTTAGTTCGCAAATTTTAGAAAGATACCATGTTCTAAATAATAGTGTGAAAATTATAAATGCAGTAAGTTCTGATATGAATGTTCTAAGGCCCTCGATTTTGTTTGGTGGCTTAGAATCAGTTAGACACAATTTAAATCGACAAAATAGGAATCTTCTTTTTTTTGAATTTGGAAATATTTATTTAAAAGATAAAAAAATTATTGAAAAGCCATTTTTAGATTTATTTTTTACTGGGGATTATTTTGATGAGAATTGGAATCAAAATAGTAAAAAATTAGATTTATTTTCTATTAAAGGGTTTATAAAAAGAATTTTTAATTTATTTTTTATAAGTAATTCTGTTGATTTTAAGCAAGGCGGAATAGAGTCGTTAGTTTTTTTAAATAATAAAGAAAAAATATTTAAAAAATCAATGTTATATAAAATAGAAGAAAAAGTAATAGCCCAATTAGGTTCTCTTTCGGATGGTGTTCTTAAAGATTTTAATATTAAAGAAGACGTGTTTTATTGCTCTATTGATTGGTCTTTTTTTATTTCAAACATTAAAAGAGATAATGTTAAATTTAAGAAACTACCTAAATTCCCTAAGGTAAGACGTGATTTAGCTATTGTTATTAATGAGAATGTGTCTTTTTTAGAGTTACAAAAATCAGCATTTAAAATTTCAAAAAACCTACTGAAAGAAGTAATTATTTTTGATGTTTTTCGTGGAAAAAATATAGAAAAAGGAAAAAAATCTTATGCTCTTGGTTTTGTTTTTCAAGATGAAAATAAAACTTTAACTGATCAATTAGTAGATGGGATTATAAAGAAAATATATTATGATTTTAAAGATAAATTTTCTGCAAAACTTCGAGATGGAGAATTGTAGTTAAACATATTTTTTTATATCATCTATAGATATTGTTTTATCTGTCAATATAATTAACCTTTCAATTACATTTTTTAATTGTCGTATATTACCTGACCATTTTTTTTCTTTTAATAAACTAATTGCTTCTTGTTCGATATATTTTTTTTTAATTCCTTGTTCGTTACAAATTTCATTAGTAAAATAATCAATTAAAATGGGTATATCTTCTTTTCTTTGTCTTAAAGGTGGAACTTGTATTTTGATTACACTTAATCTATGATATAAGTCTTCTCTAAATTTTTTTTCTTGTATTTCTTTTTCAAGGTTTTTGTTTGTTGCAGCGATTACTCTTACATCAATTTCTATTTCTTTTTCTCCGCCAACTCTGCTAATTTTATTTTCTTGTAATGCTCTCAGTACTTTAGCTTGAGCAGACAAGCTCATGTCTCCAATTTCATCTAAAAAAATAGTCCCTCCATTTGCAATTTCAAACTTTCCTTTTTTTTGTTTATTGGCCGATGTAAAAGATCCTTTCTCATGTCCAAATAATTCACTTTCAATTAATTCTGATGGTATTGCAGCACAGTTGACTTCAATTATTGGTATTTTAAATCTGGGGCTTTTTTCATGAATAGCATGTGCTACTAATTCTTTTCCTGTTCCATTTTCTCCTGTGATTAAAACTCTGCTGTTGGTAGGTGCAACTTTTTCAATCATTGCTTCAATCTGTATGAGTCCCTCAGATTTCCCAATCATTTGATATTTCTTTTTAACTTTCTTTTTTAATATTTTATTTTCATGATTTAAATTTTTATTATTTAATCCATTTCTGATAGTTGTCAATAATCTATTTAAGTCAGGTGGTTTACTTATGTAATCATACGCTCCATTTTTTATGCATTCTACGGCGGTTTCTAAATCTCCGTGACCTGATATCATAATAAATGGAAGATGGTAGTCTAATTTTTTGATTTTTTTTAATACCTCAAGGCCATCTAATTTAGGCATTTTGATATCACATAATGCTAAATCATAATTATTTGCAAAAATTTTTTTAACTCCTTCTTCTCCGTCAGATGCTTCATCTACGATATAATTTTTATTTTCATCAATTAGAATATTTTTTAATACATTTCTAATTGACTTTTCATCTTCTATAATAATGATTCTTGCCATGGTATAAGTTTATTTAAAATGTTTGAAAACACTCCTTCATTTAGAGAGAGTTTAGTGGTGTATATATTTTTTATTTTATTATCCATCAAGAAATTTATTAAAATAATTGTAATTATTATATTTTCCGCTCTCATTTTTGTAAGGCCAGCTATTTTTGTTCGTTCATAAACAGTACTATTTAAAATTAAAGGGGCAATAGTAGTTTTGTAATTTTCAATATTCAATTTATGATAATTAGTATCATATTTTTGGTTTAGTTCAATATTCGTTATGCAGTTAAAAGATCCAGAAGAGCCTATTAAATTTTTAATACTATGTTTCTTTAGTAAAAGTATAAGTTCTTGTAATTCTTTTTTGAAAAATAAATAAATTTCTTCTTCTTCTTTCTCTTTTAATCGTTTGGAGGGGTTAAATTTCTGTATCAATAGTTGACTTCCAAATGAATAACTTTTACTAAAAATAGATTTCTTATTTTTTGTGATTATAAATTCAGTACTTGCTCCTCCAATATCTACAATAACAAAGTTTCTTAGTTCTTTGATATTATTTGTTATGCCATCAAATATTAGTTTAGCTTCATTGTCTCCTGAAATAACATTTATAATTAAGTCAGTTTCCTTTTTGCATGTTGCTATAAAATCAGTTTTATTTAAGGCATTCCTTAAAGATGCGGTTGCTATTAGGTATATTTTTTCACAATTTAATTTTTTGCATATTTTTTTAAATTTTTTAATCTTAAAAATAGATTCAGAAACGGTTTTTTTTTGAATAATGTTTTTTTTTGTTCCTTTTCGTATACCAACATACTCTTCTTTTGAATATAAAGTTTTTTTTGAGTCAGTACAAGACACTAGTAAATTGAAAGTATTACTTCCAATATCAATAATTCCAATTTTTGACATTTTAATTGAACATTTCTTTTATCTTTTCAAAAAAAGACTTTTCTGATTTGTCAATTTTTGGAATAAATTCCTCGCAGTTTTTATTTTCTTCAAAAAATTTTCTTTGCTTGGGATTTACTTTTTTTGGAGTCCAGACATTCACATGTACTAAAAGGTCTCCTTTTTCTCTAGAGTATTCGCTAATATTAGGAATGCCTTTTGATTGTAATCTGAGTATCTTTCCATTTTGAATACCTGAAGGAATATTTATCTCTACTTTTCCCTCAATTGTTGGAATTTGTTTTTTTGTTCCTAAAATTGCTTCAGAAATATTTATGTATAAGTTATAGTGAATATTTACTCCATCTCTTATTAATTCTTCATGTTTTTGTTCTTCAATTAAAACTAGCAAATCACCATTTACACCTTCGAAGGGAGCTTCATTTCCTTCGTTTGGTATCTTTAACTGCATTCCTTCAGACACACCAGGTGGGATTTCAATTTCTGTAAAAGTTTCCTTTCGTATCATGCCATTCTCATCTGCCTCAATTGGTTTTTTAGTAATTATTTTTCCTTTTCCAGAACATTGAGGGCAAGTAGAGCTAGTTTGCATTTGTCCTAGGATTGTGTTAGTAATTCTGGTTACTTGGCCTAATCCATTACATGCGTTGCAATTTGAAAACTCAATGTCTTTTGCTTGAATTAATTTTTTTACCTTTATTTTTTTCGTAGTACCCTCTGATATTTCTTGAAGGTTAAGTTTTATTCTAATTCTTAAATTAGATCCTCTTAATATGCGAGATCTACTGGAGCTTCTTCCTCCAAATCCTCCAAATCCTCCAAAAATATCTCCAAAGCTTTCAAAAATATCTTCCATATTCATACCTCCCCCAAATCCACTATTCCCACTTACTCCTTGATGTCCAAATTGGTCATATCTACTTCTTTTTTCAGAGTTGCTTAATATACTATATGCTTCAGCAGCTTCTTTAAACTTCTCTTCTGCTTCTTTGTTTCCAGGGTTTTTATCAGGATGGAATTTTATAGCTAATTTTCTATATGCTTTTTTTATGTCTTGGGAACTTGCATTTTTTTCTAAACCAAGAACCTCGTAATAATCTCTTTTATTCATTTATTTTCCAATTATAACTTTTGTAAATCTTATAATTTTTTCATTTAACAAGTATCCAGCTTCAATTTCTTCTACAATTTTTCCTTTTAACTTTTTTTCTTCGGTGGGAATTTGACTGATTGCTTCATGTTGATTGACATCAAATTCTTCTCCTTTAGACACGGAAATTTTTTTTAATCCTTCTCTTTGTAAGGCGTCAGATAATTTTTGATTTATTAATAAAAAACCGTCTCCTTTTTTCTGCTCTTCTCCGGCTTTTTGAGCTCTGTTAAAATCATCTAAAATTGGCAGTATTTTTGATATAATTAATTCTTTTCCATATTCAATGGACACTGATTTTTCTTTAATAGTTCTTTTTCTATAGTTTTCCCATTCTGCTAATAAACGCAGATATTTTTCATTACTTTCAGAAACTTTTTGTTCTAGTTCTTCTATTTTTTTCAGTTCATTATTTTTTTTAACTGATTTTCTTTTTTTTGTCATGTGTTTATTGTGTTTATTGTATGAATAGCAAAATCTTTGCCAAAATAAATATTATGACAAGTTGTCATGATAGATTAATTTCTTTTAATATTTGCGCCAATTTTTTGTAATCTTTCTACAATTTTTTCATATCCTCTATCTATTTGGTTGATATTATAAATAACACTTTTCCCTTTAGCAGAAAGCGCTGCTATTAATAGTGCTATTCCTGCTCTTATGTCAGGAGAGCTCATAGTGGTGCCTTTTAAAGAATATTTTCGATTGATTCCCACAACGGTTGCTCTATGAGGATCACATAGTATAATTTTTGCTCCCATATCTATTAACTTATCTACAAAAAAGAGTCTACTTTCAAACATTTTTTGATGAATTAAAATACTCCCTTTCGCTTGAGTTGCTAAAACTAAAATTATGCTAATTAAATCTGGCGTGAATCCTGGCCATGGCGCATCAGATATAGTTAAAATAGAGCCGTTCATAAACGTTTTAATTTCGTGTGTTTTTTGTTTTTTTATAATAATATCGTCATCCTTTACCTTTAATTTTACACCTAGTTTTTGAAAAGTATTTAATATAATTCCAAGATTATCAATCGAACAATTTTTTATTGTTAGGTTAGATTGGGTCATTACAGCTAGACCAATCCAACTGCCAATTTCAATCATGTCAGGTAGTATCTTATGAGATGTTCCATGTAATTTTTTTACTCCTGTTATTTTTATTAGATTGGTGCCTATTCCACTTATTTTTGCTCCCATTTTATTCAGCATTTTACATAATTGCTGAATGTATGGCTCGCATGCAGCGTTATATATTTCCGTTATGCCTTTTGCTAATGTTGCTGCCATAATAATATTTGCTGTTGCAGTCACTGATGCTTCTTCTAACAATATTTTTTTTCCAATTAAACTTTTTCCTATAAGTTGATAAATGTTATTTTTTTTGATTTTTATTTTAGCTCCTAGATTTTCTAATCCTTTAAAATGAGTGTCTAGTGGCCTTCTTCCAATTTTATCCCCCCCAGGTGTTAATACATTTACTTGACCTTCTCTAGCAATTAGCGGTCCCATAATCATAATAGAACCTCTTATTTTGGAACTAAGTTTTTTAAATTTTTCTTTTTTGACATAATTTTTATCTATTTTCTTAGCTTCAAAAATGAAATTATTGGCTTTTTTCCTTGTTACTTTTACTCCTAATATTTTTAATAATTTTATCAAATTCAGGACATCCGTTATTTCAGGTACATTTTTTAGTTCGATTTTTTCAGTTGTTAATAAACATGCTGAAATAATTTGTAAGGCTTCATTTTTTGATCCTTGTGGAGATATTGTTCCTGATAAACTTTTTCCCCCTATGATTTCAAAATTACTCATTACTTACTTAAAATTTTTTTTTTATTCTGTGATTTGTTTTTTTTCTAATTCCTGATTTATGTTGTGAGTGATGTTTATGTTGAACATGAATATGTTCTAGGGTTAAATTTTCTGGAATTTCCACATTTTCATTAGAAATTTCTCTTATTTGTTTGAAAATAAATTCATCTAATACACTAGATTTGTTCCAGTTCACAGAAGATCTTTTCATTTGATTTGCAATTGAACTAATCAACCTATTTTTAACTGCCTCATCCTTTATATCAGGAACTTTATCTAACATGTTAATTACAAATTTACCATAATGCCTGTATTTTACTGTTCCTTGTGTATTATTTATCATTTGAGGCCTTTCTAATTTTTCTGGTTTTTTTGGTATTGGGTATGGTGAATCTACATCAAGTTGAAAGTCAGACATGATAAATAGATGATCCCATAATTTATGTTTAAAATCATTTACATCTCTCAAATGTGGGTTCAGGTTGCCCATAATTTGTATTACAACTTCAGCTTGCTGGTTCCTTTTTGTTCGATCTTTTATCAAACAAAGATTTTCTATTATTTGATGAATATGTCTTCCGTATTCGGGTATAATTAGTTTGGAAAGTTCTGTGTTATATTTCATAATATTTTTCTAGGATTCTTTAGTATAGATATTTTACATAAATATAATTTTTTTTAATCAATTATATCAAATTTTGCATATCTAACTAAAATAGTTTTTATGTTATTGTTTTTAAATTCTATTTTCATTTTTTGATTTGATTCCGTTAAATCGAGGATTTTTCCTATTCCAAAAATATTGTGTTTTATTTTTGTGCCAATTGTTAAATTTAATTTTTCATTATTTTTTTCGTGATTTTTTAAATGAGGAATTTTAATTAGTTTCTTTTTCTGGTAACCAATTTTAATTTCACCTTGTATCTTTTTTTGCATAAATTTTTTTTTTGCAACATGATTTTTGGTATTAGAAAATTCTAATTTTTCAATACATCTTTGGTCTATTTCGTTAAGAAACCTACTGGGTTCGTTATTTATATAACTATTGAAACGAAATCGTGTATAACAATATGAAAGATGTACTTGTTCTTTAGCTCTAGTGATAGCTACGTATAGCAATCTTCTTTCTTCTTCAATGTCTTTTATTGAAAACATGGCTTGTTGTGATGGGAAAATATTCTCTTCCATGCCTATGATATGTACATGTGAAAATTCTAATCCTTTTGATTGATGAATTGTCATTAAAGAAACATAATTTTTATTTTCTAAAGATTCAGTATTTTCATTTTCGTTTACAAGAACAGACTGGTCAAGAAAATTAGAAACAGTATTATTTTTATGTTCATCACAAAATGATTTAATAGCATTTAATAATTCTCTGATGTTTTCAATTTTTGATGTGCTTTCAATTGTATTTTCTTGTGAGAGAATCTCAATTAAACTGAGGCTATCAATCAAGGCGCTAGTTAAAACAAATGCATTTTCAAATGTTTCAGTAGAAAACTTTTTCAATAGTTCATAAAAACTATAAATTTTATTTTTAATTCCTTCATTTATATTAATTTCGATTTCATATATGTTCTTAAAAACTTCCCATAGCGTCATTTTATCTTTTATTGAAAAATCCCTCATTCTTTCAATGGATGTTTTTCCAATTCCTCTAGTTGGAAAATTGATTATCCTTAATAATGATTCTTCATCCTGTGTGTTAACTAGTACTTTTAAGTATGCTAATACATCTTTTATTTCTTTTCTTTTGTAAAAAGACATTCCAAAAACTTTATAATTTATATTGAGTCGTCTTAATCCATCTTCAATACTTCTAGATTGGCTATTCATTCTATAAAGTATTAAATGATCTGAGTAATTGTTTGTTGGGAATGCTGCTTTTATTTTTTTTGCAATTAATAATCCTTCCGATTTATCTGAATCTGTTTTTGTTAATTGTATTTTTTTTCCAGTCCCTTGTTTTGTCCAGATGATTTTTTCAAGTTTTTGTTCATTGTGTGAAATGAGGCTGTTTGCAGCATCTAAAATAATTTTAGTTGATCTGTAATTTTCTTCTAATCTGAAAACTTTCGCATTAGTGTATAAAGTGCTAAAACTTAAAATATTATTAATATTTGCTCCTCTAAAAGAATATATACTTTGTGAATCATCACCAACAACACATAAATTCTTATTTTTTTGTGCTAAAATTTTTATTATTTCTAATTGTAAAATATTGGTATCTTGAAATTCATCTATAAGAATGTATTTAAAAGTATCTTGATATTTATTTAAAGCTCCGGTATTTTTTTTAAATAGATTTAATGTATTGACTAATAGGTCATCAAAATCCATATTGCCATTTTGCTTACATCTTGCAATATATGTTTTGTAAATGAAAAGAAATTTAGGTTGATTTTTAGTGTTGTCAGTTTTTTGCATTTCATAATCTTTCTCATATTTTTCAGGATCTATTAAGTTGTTTTTTAATAGAGATATTTTGGAAAAAATAGCATTAGGTTTATATATTTCTTTGTCTAATTTATGATCTTGAATTATTCTTTTTATCATAGATTTAGAGTCATCATTATCTAGAATTGTAAAATGTCTACTAAATCCTATTAGTTCTGCTTCAATTCTTAATATTTTTGCAAATATTGCGTGAAAGGTTCCTGCCCAAAGATTCCATAGTGGCTTTTCTGTTACTATGGATTGTATTCTTGTTACCATTTCTTTAGCAGACTTGTTGGTAAATGTTAAAGCTAGAATATTATGAGGATTAATTCCCATATTTATAATGTGTGCTATTTTACACGTTATAACTCTTGTTTTTCCAGATCCTGGGCCGGATATTATTATCATAGCCCCCTCTGTATTTTCCACACATTCTTTTTGAATTGAATTTAAGGAGTCAAGGTATTGCATGTAGTAGTTTTATTAATTGATAAATATAAATTCTTTTTATTAAATCTGTTAATTAATAAAAATTTAAATTTTTATTTTGTTTTTTTTGATTATAACTAGCTCTTTAACAGATATTTGAGTTTTTTAGAAATAATTATTTTTAAAAAAAAGAAATAATATGGTTTGATATAAAAATTAAAAATTATAGATTTGCACACCTTTTGGGGAAGCTTATGCTTTTTCAAGAGGGGTTTAGGTAATTAAAATAATTTAAAAATTATGCCAACGATACAACAGTTAATAAGAAAAGGAAGAAAAGTCTTTAAGAGTAAAAGTAAGTCAGGTGCTTTAGATACTTGCCCTCAAAGGCGAGGCGTTTGTACCCGTGTGTATACAACTACTCCAAAAAAACCAAATTCTGCGATGAGAAAGGTTGCGAGAGTAAGGCTTACTAATGGAAATGAGGTTAATGCATATATACCAGGAGAAGGTCATAATTTACAAGAGCACTCTATAGTACTTGTTAGAGGTGGTAGAGTAAAAGATTTACCAGGGGTTAGGTATCATATAGTTAGAGGCGCTCTAGATACTGCTGGTGTAGAAGGAAGAAATCAGAGAAGATCTAAATATGGTTCGAAAAAACCTAAAAAATAAAATTAATACATGAGAAAATCCAGAGCTAAAAAAAGAATATTGTTACCAGATCCAAAATTTGGAGATACATTGGTGACTAGATTTGTTAACTGTCTTATGATTAGTGGTAATAAACAAAAAGCATTTAAAATTTTTTATAATGCATTAGATATAGTAAAAAAGAATGAAAATATAGATGAAGATCCATTAGTTGTTTGGAAGAAATCACTTTCAAATATAATGCCAGAGGTAGAGGTCAGAAGCAGGAGAGTAGGTGGAGCTACTTTTCAAATTCCTATGCCAGTGAGGCCAGAAAGAAAAATTTCAATGGGAATGTCTTGGTTAATAAATTTTTCAAGAAAACGAAGTGGTAAAACTATGGCTGAAAAATTAGCTGCTGAAATTGTTGCGGGATTTAATGAAGAAGGTGGTGCTTATAAGAAAAAAACAGAGGTTCATAAAATGGCAGAATCTAATAAAGCATTTTCTCATTTTAAAATTTAATTATAGATGTCAAAGAGAGATTTAAAATATACTAGGAATATTGGAATTATGGCTCATATTGATGCTGGTAAAACAACTACTACTGAGCGTATACTATATTATACTGGATTAAGTCACAAAATTGGAGAAGTTCATGATGGCGCGGCTACAATGGATTGGATGGAGCAAGAACAAGAAAGAGGAATTACGATTACTTCAGCGGCGACTACAACTAATTGGAAATTTAGAGGTGAAGAATTTAAAATGAATATTATTGATACGCCTGGTCACGTTGATTTTACTGTTGAAGTGGAAAGGTCATTAAGAGTGTTGGATGGAGCTATTGCTCTTTTTTGTGCATCTGGAGGTGTAGAGCCTCAATCTGAAACTGTTTGGAGACAAGCAGATAGATATAAAGTACCAAGAATAGGCTTTGTGAATAAAATGGATAGAATTGGTGCTGATTTTTTTAGATGTGTAGATCAAATCAAAGACAGATTAAATGGAAACCCAGTACCAATTCAAATTCCAATTGGTGCTGAGGATGATTTCAAAGGGGTTGTTGATTTAATTAAAATGAAAGCTATTATTTGGAATGAAGAAGATTTAGGAATGACTTATGAAGAATTAGATATTCCAGAAGACTTAAAGCAAGATGCCTCTGATTGGAGAGAAAAACTTCTTGAAGCTGTAGCAGAGTCTGATGAGGCATTAATGGAAAAATATTTTGATAATCCTGAATCTATTACAACTGAGGAAATTGAAAGAGCTTTAAGAAAAGCAACTTTAAATATGTCAGTAACACCTCTAATGTGTGGTTCTGCTTTTAAAAATAAAGGAGTTCAAACAGCATTGGATAATGTAATGCTATATTTACCTAGTCCTCTTGATGTAGGGAGTGTAGAAGGAACAAAACCTTCTACTGAAGAGGTGATTTCTAGAGGTCCATCTAATGATGAACCATTTAGTGCTTTAGCTTTTAAAATTGCTACAGATCCTTTTGTGGGAAGACTATGTTTTTTTAGAGTTTATTCAGGTAAATTAAATGCTGGTTCTTATGTACTTAATACTCGATCTGATCAAAAAGAAAGAATATCCCGTATATTTCAAATGCATTCAAATAATAGGAATTCACTTGATGTTATAGAAGCGGGTGATATAGGTGCTGCTGTTGGATTTAAAAATATTAAAACAGGAGACACTTTATGTACTGAAAATGCTCCTATTTCTTTAGAATCAATGGATTTTCCAGAGCCAGTAATTGGAATAGCTGTTGAACCAAAAACAAAAGCAGATTTAGATAAATTAGGAAATGGTTTAGCAAAACTTTCGGAAGAAGACCCAACTTTTCAAGTGAAAACTGATGATGATTCTGGTCAAACTATTATTTCAGGAATGGGAGAATTACATCTTGAAGTTTTAATTGATAGGTTGAAAAGAGAATTTTCTGTAGAATGTACTCAAGGCGCACCTCAAGTTAATTATAAAGAAGCAATTTCAGGTTCTTCAGATCATAGAGAGATTTATAAAAAACAAACGGGTGGTAGAGGAAAATTTGCAGATATTGTTTTCACAATAGAACCAAATAATGATCCTGAAAATCCAGGTTTTAATTTTATAAATAAAATAAAGGGAGGTAATATTCCAAGAGAATATATACCATCTGTGGAAAAGGGTTTTAAGCAAGCAATGAGTAATGGTGTTTTAGCTGGTTTTGCAATGGATTCTATGCAAGTTACATTAACAGATGGTTCTTACCATGCAGTTGATTCAGATTCCTTATCCTTTGAGATTTGCGCAAAATTAGCTTTCAAAGAAGCACTTCCAAAATGTAATCCGATTTTATTAGAACCTATCATGAAATTAGAAGTAGTTACTCCAGAGGAAAATATGGGTGATGTTATAGGTGATTTAAATAAACGAAGAGGATTAATTGAAGGAACAAATGAAAGAAGTGGTGCAACAATCATTAATGCTAAAGTTCCTTTGTCTGAAATGTTTGGTTATGTAACTGATTTAAGAACAATTACTTCAGGTAGAGCAACTTCAACTATGGAGTTTTTTAATTTTGAAGAGGCTCCAAAAAATATTGCACAAGAAGTTATTAATAAAGTAAAAAAAATAGAGGCTTAAAGTTATGAGTCAAAAAATTAGAATAAAATTAAAGTCATATGATCACAATTTAGTAGATAGAACTGCTGAAAAAATTGTAAAAACTGTAAAGCCAACAGGAGCTGTAGTAAGCGGTCCAATCCCTCTTCCTACACATAAGAAACATTTTACAGTATTGAGATCGCCACATGTAAACAAAAAAGCTAGAGAACAATTTGAGTTGAGCTCTTTTAAAAGGTTGTTAGATATTTTCTGTGCGACAAATGCTAATAAAACAGTAGATGCTTTAATGAAATTAGAGCTTCCTAGTGGTGTTGAAGTAGAAATAAAAGTATAATAAAATGGCTGGTATAATAGGAAAAAAAATAGGAATGACTAGTGTCTTTGATACAGATGGATTGAATATGGCATGTACCATTATTCAAGCTGGGCCATGTGTTGTTACTCAGTTAAAAACTATGGCAGTGGATGGGTATGATTCTGTTCAAATTGGATTTGAAGATAAAACTTTAAAAAAGTCTATTAAATCAGAAATTGGTCATTTAAAAAAATCAAAATCAACTCCTAAAAAAATATACAAAGAATTTTCTGATTTTGATATTCAAATTAGTGATCAAGAAGGAAATTCTTCATCTAAAGAGGTGAAAATAGGGGATGTTTTTACTATTGATCAACTTTTCAAAGAAGGAGAGTTTGTAGATGTCAGCGGAAAAAGTAAAGGAAAAGGATTTCAAGGTGTTGTTAAAAGACATGGTTTTCGTGGAGTCGGAGATGCGACTCATGGTCAACATAATAGAATGAGAGCTCCGGGTTCAATTGGAGCAGCTTCTTATCCAGCAAGAGTATTTAAAGGTATGAGAATGGCGGGGAGAATGGGAGGTAAAAGGGTTACTTATCAGAATTTAAAAATCATAAAAATTTTAGCTGATAAAAATCTTATGTTAGTAAAAGGAGCTATTCCAGGGCCAAAAAATAGTTATGTTGAAATAACTAATTAGTGAATTATGAAACTGAAAGTATTAAATATAGAAGGAAAAGATACAGGAAAAGAATTATCACTAAGTGATAAAATTTTTAAAATTGAACCTAATTCTCATGTAGTTTATTTAGCTATTAAACAGTATATGGCTAATAATAGACAAGGTACTCATAAGGCAAAACCCAGATCAGAAATTATTGGTAGTACTCGAAAAATTAAAAAACAAAAAGGAACAGGAACAGCTAGAGCTGGAAGTATAAAATCTCCTTTATTTAGAGGTGGAGGAAGAACTTTTGGACCTCTTCCAAGAGATTATTCTTTTAAATTAAATAAAAAGGTTAAGAAATTAGCTAAGCAATCTGTTTTTAGCTCAAAATTAGCTAGCAATAGTATTTTAATATTAGATGATTTTTCTTTTGAAGAACCAAACTCAAAGAAATGTATCAAAATGTTGTCAGATTTAGGTGTTAACTCAAGTAAATCACTTCTTATATCTGAAGATAAAAATGATAATTTATTACTTTCGTCAAGAAATGTTGAAAAGGTTAGTGTTATTAATTCGAATGAAATAGATATTTTTTCATTAATGAATGCAAGTAAAATTGTGATTTCTGAATCTGCAATGAAAAAAATAGAAAGTTTATTAAAATAATATAAAACATGGAAGTAATTATTAAACCTATAGTAACAGAAAAAATGACTCAGAAAACTGAGCTTTTAAATGATTACGGATTTATAGTAAGTAGAAAAGCTAATAAAATAGAAATAAAAAAAGCAGTTGAAAAAAGCTATAATGTAAAGGTAGAATCAGTTAGGACTATGATTTACAGAGGAAAAGAAAAAAGTAGATTTACAAAAACAGGGGTAATAAAAGGGAAGACAAAATCTTTTAAAAAAGCGATAGTTAGATTAGAAAAAGATAATAGTATAGATTTTTATAATAATTAAAAATGGCAACAAGAAAATTAAAACCAACGACACCGGGACAACGTTTTAAAGTTGTTACATCTTTTGATGTTACTTCTTCTAAGCCTGAGAAAAGCTTGTTGGCTGTTAATAATAGAAGTGGTGGTAGAAACAAAGATGGGAAGATGACAATGAGGCATATAGGTGGAGGACATAAGAAAAAATACAGGCTTATTGATTTTAAAAGACAAAAAAACGATATTCCCGCTATTGTAAAAGCAATAGAATATGATCCTAATAGAAGTGCAAGAATAGCTCTTTTATATTATTTAGATGGACAAAAAAGTTACATTTTATGCCCTAAGGGTTTGAAAGTTGATGATACTATTATATCTGGGAAAAAAGCAGCTCCAGAAATAGGAAATGCATTATTTTTATCAGATATACCTTTAGGTACGTCCATTCATAATATAGAACTTACTCCTGGAAAAGGCGGTGAATTAGCTAGAAGCGCTGGTTCTTTTGCTACTTTAGTTGCTAGAGAAGGAAAATATGTGACTATTAAATTGCCTAGTGGAGAGATTAGAATGATTTTGTCCACTTGTTTAGCTACTATAGGAGTTTTATCTAATTCAGAAAATAATTTACAAAAATCTGGAAAAGCAGGAAGAAGTCGTTGGTTAGGTAGAAGGCCTAGGACTAGAGGTGTTGCGATGAATCCAGTGGATCATCCTATGGGTGGAGGAGAAGGAAAATCGTCTGGAGGTCATCCAAGATCTAGAACTGGTGTTCCTGCAAAAGGTTTTAAAACTAGAAAAAAGAAAAAACCATCAAATAAATTTATTGTTGAAAGAAGAAAAAAATAAACTATGGCAAGATCTCTAAAAAAAGGACCATTTGTAAACGTTAAGTTAGCTAAAAAGATAGCTACTGCAGTTGAGTCAAATAAAAAGTCGGTAATTAAAACTTGGAGTAGGGCTTCAATGATTATTCCAGATTTTGTAGGACAGACTATTGCGGTTCATAATGGCAAACAATTTATTCCAGTTTTTATTACTGAAAATATGGTTGGACATAAATTAGGAGAATTTTCACCAACTAGAAATTTTAGGGGTCACTCAGGTAATAAAAAGAGATAAAAGATAAAATAAAATGGGAGTAAGAAAAAAAAATAAAGCAAATTTAATTAAGGAAGCAAATAAAAATATTGCATTTGCTAAATTAAAAAAATGCCCAACTTCTCCAAGAAAAATGAGGTTGATAGCAGATCAAATAAGAGGCTTAAATGTAAATATTGCTTTAAATATTTTAAAAACTGACTCGAAAGAAGTTGCGAATAGAATGGAAAAACTTTTATTGTCTTGTATGGCAAATTGGAAACAAAAAAATAAAGAGAAAAACATTGAGGATACTGATCTTTTTATAAAGGAAGTGTATGTTGATTCTGCAAGAATGTTAAAAAGAATTCAACCAGCTCCTCAAGGAAGAGCGCATAGAATTAGAAAAAGATCAAATCATATAACTATGATTGTTGATGAGTTAGAAAAAAAAGAAGAGAATATAAATTAAAATAATATGGGACAGAAAACAAATCCAATAGGAAATAGGTTAGGTTTTATAAGAGGCTGGGATTCAGTTTGGTATGGTGGTTATGATTTTGGCGATCGATTATCTGAGGATTACAAAATAAGAAAATATATAAAAGCAAGACTTTCTAAAGCAAGTGTTTCAAAAATAGTTATAGAGAGGTTAAAAGCAATTACTATTACTATAAGTACAGCTCGTCCAGGTATTATTATAGGTAAAGGAGGTCAAGAAGTAGATAAGTTAAAAGAAGAATTAAAAAAATTAACAAACAAAGATATTCAGTTAAATATTTTTGAAATCAAAAGACAAGAGTTAGATGCTCATCTTGTTGCAATGAATGTTGCTCGTCAAATTGAAGGGAGAATTAATTATCGTAAAGCAGTGAAAATGTCTATTTCCTCATCAGTTAGGATGGGTGCTCTAGGTATTAAAATACAAGTTGCAGGAAGATTAAATGGAGTTGAAATGGCTAGAACAGAAAGTTGGAAAGAAGGAAGAATCCCATTGCATACTTTTAGAGCAGATATTGATTATGCTTGTGAAGAAGCGTTGACAACTTATGGTTTAATTGGGATAAAGGTTTGGATATTTAAAGGTGAAGTTTATGGAAAAAGAGACTTAACACCAATAGAGACTTTGAATTTAGGGAGAAAAAAATCTAATAGAAAAAAATAAAAACATGTTACAACCTAAGAGAACAAAATATAGAAAGATGCAAAAGGGTAGAATGAAAGGCCTTGCTCATAGAGGAAGTAATTTAGATTTTGGTTCTTTTGGAATAAAGGCTTTAGAGCAGTGTTGGATGACTTCAAGGCAAATTGAGGCTGCACGTATTGCAGCAACACGTTATATGAAAAGAGAAGGTCAATTATGGATTCGTATTTTTCCTGATAAACCAATAACTAAAAAACCTGCTGAGGTTAGAATGGGAAAAGGGAAAGGCGCTCCAGAACATTTTGTTGCTGTGGTAAAGGCGGGTAGAGTAATGTTTGAAGTAGATGGAGTTTCTTTTGAGGTAGCACAAGAAGCACTAAGACTTGCTTCCCAAAAACTTCCTATTAAAACAAAATTTATTGTTAGAAGAGATTATGTAAGAAATTAATAATTTGGACCAATTATGAGCAATAAAATATATAAAGAGATGACAAATGAAGAATTAAAAAAGAAACTTTTTGATTCTAAATTAGATTATCAAAAAATGAAATTACAACATTCAGTTTCGCAAATCGAAAAGCCATCTCAAATAAAATATGCGAGAAGAAATATAGCGAGAATGATGACTGAGTTAAAGAAAAGAGATATAAATATTTAAAATGGAATTAGAAAAAAGAAATTTAAGAAAAGAAAGGATCGGTATTGTTACTAGTAATTCTATGGATAAATCTGTAGTTGTTTCTGTTGAAAGAAAAGTGAAGCATAGGATATATGGAAAGTATATCAAAAAAACGACTAAGTTTTTTGTGCATGATGAAAATAATCAGTGTAATATAGGTGACCGTATATCAATTATAGAAACTCGTCCCCTTAGTAAAAAAAAGTGTTGGAGATTAATGAAAATTATTGAAAAAGCTAAATAATTATGTTACAACAAGAATCAAGATTAACTATTGCAGATAATACTGGAGCTAAAGAGGCTTTATGCATTCGTGTGCTTGGTGGCACAAAGAGGAGATACGCATCGTTAGGTGATAAAATAGTAATTACTGTTAAATCAGCTACTCCAAATGGGATGGTAAAAAAAGGTCAAGTTAGCACAGCTGTTGTAGTGAGATCTAAAAAGGAAGTTAGGAGAAAGGATGGATCCTATATTAGGTTTGATGATAATGCATGTGTTCTTCTAGACACTAATAATGAGATGAGAGGTACTAGAGTTTTTGGTCCAGTGGCTAGGGAGCTTAGAGAAAAAAAATATATGAAAATAATATCACTAGCTCCAGAAGTTTTATAACAAAAAGAAAAATGAGAAAAACATATTTAAAAAAAGGGGATAATGTTCAGGTTATTACAGGTCGTGATAAAGGGAAAAAAGGTAGAATTATATCTATTAATAAACCAAATTATACTGCTATAGTTGAAGGGATTAATTTAGTTTCTAAGCATACTAAACCTAATCAAGAAAACCCTAAAGGTGGAGTGATAAAAAAAGAAGTAGGTATAAATATTTCTAATTTATTATTAGTTGATGGAAAGGGTAAGGCTTCTAAAATAGGCAAAAGACTAAATAAAAAAACTGAAAAAAAAGAAAGATATTTTAAAACAACTGGAGATTTAGTAAAATAAAGAGACATGAAACCTAGATTAAAAGAAAAATACAAAAATGAAATTGTTCCAAAATTATTAAAAGATTTGGATTATCAGAATATCATGGAGGTTCCTAGAATTGAAAAAATTTGTTTGAGTCAAGGTATTGGTTCGGCAGTTTCTGATAAGAAGATGATTGAACAAGCAGGTTTAGAAATGACAAAAATTTCTGGTCAAAGATCTATAATTACAAAATCTAAAAAAGATATTGCAAATTTTAAATTAAGAAAAGGTATGCCTATAGGTGTAAAAGTAACTCTTCGAAGAAATAGAATGTATGAGTTTTTAGATAGGTTAATTTCAATTTCAATGCCTGGTATTAGGGATTTTCAAGGCATTAACCCTAAAGGGTTTGATGGTAGGGGGAATTATACTGTGGGAATAAAGGAACAAATTATTTTTCCTGAAATCAAGGTAGATGAAGTAAAAAAAATAACAGGAATGGATATTACCTTTGTTACTTCTGCTAAATCGGATGATGAAGCTCGAAGTTTATTAGAGTGTTTTGGATTACCATTTAAAAAAATATAAATAGATTATGGCAAAAGAATCAATGAAAGCAAGAGAAGTAAAGCGTCAACGTTTAGTTGCTAAATATGCAGCAAAACGAAAAGCTTTAAAAGAAGCAGGTGATTATGTAGGTTTACAAAGTATTCCTAAAAATGCTTCTCCAGTTCGTTTACACAATAGATGTAAAATTACTGGAAGGCCTAAAGGTTATATGAGAACATTTGGAATTTCTCGTGTTTTATTTAGAAAAATGGCAAATGCTGGATTAATACCTGGTGTTAAAAAATCAAGTTGGTAAAATTAAATTAATATGATAACAGATTCTATAGGTAATTATTTAACTAAGATAAGAAATGCTTACATGGCTAACCATAAAGTGGTTGATGTGCCTAGCTCGAATATAAAAAAAGATATGACTAAAATCTTGAAAGATCAAGGTTATATTTTGAATTATAAATTTATAGATAATGGCAATCAGGGAGTTATAAGAATTGCTTTAAAGTATGATCTTCTTACTAAGATGCCAGCTATTAAAAAAATAAAGAGAATAAGTAAACCAGGTTTAAGGAATTATACAGGAATGGATAACCTTCCTAGAGTCTTAAACGGATTAGGGATAGCAATTATATCTACCTCTAAAGGAGTTATGACAGATAAAGAGGCAAGAAAAGTAAATGTTGGTGGTGAAGTTTTATGTTTAGTTTATTAAAATAAGAAAAGGAAAATGTCACGAATTGGAAAAAAAATTATTGCAATACCAGAGAATGTTGATCTCTCATTTAAGGATGGGGTAGTCTCAGTTTCTTGTAGTGAAAAATCGATGTCTTTAGAAGTAGGGTCAGATTTTGATTTTATTATTAATGATTCAGTTTTAGAAATTAGAAGATCTTCTGATGAAAAAGAAATAAAATCTAAACATGGTTTATTTAGATCTCTTGTGTTTAATATGATAGAAGGTGTTTCAAAGGGATTTACAAAAGAATTGGAGTTACATGGAGTTGGTTTTAGAGCTTCTAATCAAGGCCAAAAACTAGATATTTCTTTAGGTTACTCTCATAATATTGTTTTTGAAGTTTGTCCTGAGGTGAAAGTAGAAACACAAACAGAAAAAGGCTCAAACCCAAAAATAATACTAAAATCATACGACAAGCAATTGTTGGGTCAGGTTTGTGCTAAAATAAGATCTTTTAGAAAACACGATCCTTACAAAGGAAAAGGAATTAGATTTGTTGGTGAAAGAGTAAGAAGAAAAGCAGGAAAAACAACAGCTTAAAATTTTAGTTATGAAATTAACAAAAAACAATAGAAGATTAAGAATAAAAAGAAGAATAAGAAAAATCTTGTTTGGGACAGCTGATGTACCAAGGTTAACAGTTTTTAGAAGTAATAAAGAAATTTATGCTTCTGTTGTCAATGATGAGAATAGTCAAACAATTTGTTCTACGTCTTCACTTACTAAGGATTTTAAAAATAAAGGAAATAAAATAGAACAATCAGTAGAAGTGGGAAAAAATATAGCAAAACTAGCACTATCTAAAGGAGTGAAAGAATGTTGTTTTGATAGAAATGGTTATTTATATCACGGAAGAGTAAAATCATTGGCGGAAAGTGCCAGAAAAGAGGGTTTAAAATTTTAATAATTTTTTTATGAAAAAGTATAAAGATATAATTGAATATGTTAGGCCAAGTGGCTTAGAGTTAGAAGAAAAAGTAGTGGGCATACAACGTGTTACTAAAGTAACTAAAGGAGGGAGAACTTTTACTTTTTCTGCTATAGTTGTTGTAGGAGATAAAAATGGAGTAGTTGGTTATGGTCTTGGAAAAGCAGGTGAGGTGACTTCTGCAATAGCAAAAGGATTGGAAAATGCTAAGAAAAATTTAATGAGGATACCTATTATTAATGGATCAATTCCGCACGAACAAAATGGTAAATTTGGTGGTGCTACTGTTTTTATGAGACCTGCTTCAAGTGGAACAGGTGTAATTGCTGGTGGTGCTATGAGAGCTATTATGGATTGTGTGGGAATTAAAGATATTTTATCGAAATCAAAAGGTTCATCTAATCCTCATAATGTTGTGAAAGCCACGTTTCAAGCTTTAATTAATTTAAGAAGTGCTAATAAAATTGCTAATACAAGAGGAATTAGTTTAGAAAAAGTATTTAATGGTTAGAAAAATGGCAAAAATAAAAATAAAACAATTAAAAAGTAAGATTGGGCGACCTGAAAATCAAAAAAGAACTTTGATTGCTTTGGGATTAGGTAAAATTAATAAAATGGTGGAGTTGGAGGCTACACCACAGATATTAGGGATGGTAAACAAGGTTTCTCATTTAGTACAAATAGAGGAAATATAAAAAAAACAGTATGGATTTATCAAATTTAAAACCAAATACAGGATCTATTAAAAATAGAAAAAGAATTGCTAGAGGACAAGCTTCTGGAGGAAGTACAGCGGGTCGTGGACATAAAGGTCAAAAATCTCGTTCTGGTTATTCAAAAAAAATTGGATTTGAGGGTGGGCAAATGCCTTTACAGCGTAGAGTTCCAAAGTTTGGGTTTTTTAGTCCAAATAAGAAAATTTTTTCTCCATTGAATTTAGGGAGAATACAAAAATTAGTTGATGAAAAAAAAATCAAAGAAAAATTAGATTTTCAAGTTATGATTAAGCTTGGTTTAGTTAAGAAAGATGAGAAAGTAAAGATTTTATCTGATGGTGATTTTAAATCTAAATTAGAAATTTCTGCACATCAATTTTCAAAATCTTCTGAAGAAACTATTACAAAAAATGGGGGTACAATAAATATAATAAGTGATTAATGAAGGGGTTATTACAAACAATAAAGAATATTTTTAAGATAGAAGAGCTAAGATCTAGAATTTATGTTACTCTTGGTTTTGTTTTGATCTATCGTATATGTGCGTTTGTTACTCTTCCTGGAGTTGATGTAGATAAATTAGAAAGATTCACAGAGCAAAGTGCAGAAGGGTTACTGGGTATATTAAATTTATTTACAGGTGGTGCGTTTTCACAATCTTCTATTATGGCTTTAGGGATTATGCCTTATATTTCTGCTTCTATTGTGATCCAATTATTAGGTATAGGATTGCCTTACATTCAAAAATTACAAAAAGAAGGGGAGAGTGGTAGAAATACAATTAACCAATTAACTAGGTATTTAACTATTGCAATATGCGCAGTTCAAGCACCGGGTTATTTAACTGCATTATCAGCTTATGGAATTTCATTAACACCTTCAGCATGGTGGACTTCTTATCTTGTTTTAATTACGGGTACTTTGTTTGCTATGTGGATTGGGGAAAGAATTACAGAAAGAGGTATAGGTAATGGAATATCTTTATTAATTATGATAGGTATTATAGCAGCTTTGCCATTATCTTTTGTAACTGAATTCACTACAAAATTAGCTGACACTGGAGGTGTATTAGTTTTAATGTTAATAGAAATATTATTTCTTTTATTGGTTATTCTTGTTTCAATATTATTGGTTCAGGGAACACGGAAAATTCCAGTGCAATTTGCAAAGCGTGTAGTTGGAAATCGTCAGTTTGGTGGAGTGAGACAATATATTCCACTTAAAGTAAATGCTGCAGGTGTTATGCCTATAATTTTTGCTCAAGCTTTAATGTTTTTACCTATGACTTTCTCTGGCTTTGGAGGCACTCCTGATCCAAATACTACTGGAAAATTTGCTATGTGGTTATATACTACATTTGCATCTCCAGACTCTATGTTTGGTTTTTGGTATAATTTTATTTATTTCTGGATGGTTGTTGCTTTCACATATTTTTATACTGCAGTTACAGTTAATTCTTCTCAGATGGCAGATGATATGAAGCGAAATGGTGGATTTATACCCGGAGTAAAACCAGGAAGACAAACCGCGGAATATTTAGATACAGTAATGTCAAGAATTGTTCTTCCAGGTTCATTATTTTTGGCATTTGTTGCTATTTTACCGGCTTTTGCGGGCATGTTAGGTGTTAGTCCTCAATTTGCTTTATTTTATGGAGGAACTTCACTTTTGATTATGGTTGGGGTAGTGTTAGATACTTTACAACAAATAGAAAGTTATTTACTAAATAGACATTATGATGGATTAATGAAAGGAGGAAGGATAAAAGGAAAATCAATGATGTAGTTATGATTATGTTAAAAACAAAAAGAGATATAGATTTTATAAGAAAGAGTTCCTCTTTATTAGTTAGGACGCATGCGGAATTAGCAAAAGTTATAAAACCGGGTGTTTCATCACTATTTTTAGATAATTTAGCAGAGGAATTTATAAGAGATAATGGGGGTGTTCCAGCATTTAAGGGTTATAATAATTTTCCAAACACCTTATGTGTTTCTCCAAACAGTGAAGTTGTTCATGGAATCCCTAATCAAAAAAATATAGAATCAGGAACTATTTTGTCTGTTGATTGTGGTGTCATAAAAGATGGATATTTTAGTGATTGTGCTTTTACGTATGAAGTTGGTGAAGTATCAGAAGAAAACAAAAAGCTTTTAGAAGTTACAAGAAAATGTCTTGATTTAGGTGTTTCAGTTGCAACTGTTGGGAATCATGTGGGTGATATAGGTTATGCTATACAGAATTATGCAGAGTTTTTTGGCTTTAGTGTAGTAAGAGAATTAGTTGGACATGGTGTTGGTAAAGCGTTACATGAACCACCTGAAGTTCCTAATTTTGGAGTTAAAGGAGAAGGTGTTTTAATAAAGTCGGGTTTTGTTTTAGCTATAGAACCGATGGTGAATATTGGTCAAAAAGATATAATTACATCTAACGATGGATGGACTATAATCACAAAGGATAATAAACCATCTGCTCATTTTGAATATACGGTGGCTATCACTGAAAAAGGAGTAGAGATTTTATCTCCATTTGATTTAATTGATAAATCTTTAAATAAATAACAATGGCAAGGCAAGCATCAATTGAACAGGATGGAATTATAAAGGAATCATTATCTAATGCAATGTTTAGAGTTGAATTAGAAAATGGGCATGTTATTACTGCGCATATTTCTGGAAAAATGAGGATGCATTATATTAGACTATTACCTGGTGATAAGGTAAAATTAGAAATGTCTCCTTATGATTTAACAAAGGGGCGTATTACATTTAGATATTAAAGAATTATGAAAAAAAGAGTTTCAATAAAGAAAAGAAGTTCTGACTGTAAGTTAGTTAGAAGAAAAGGACGTTTATATGTTATAAATAAATTAAATCCAAGATTTAAACAAAGACAAGGTTAATTAAATAAATAAAAAATTTATGGCTAGAATAGCAAGTGTTGATATACCAAAAAATAAAAGAGGAGTAATTAGTTTAACTTATATTTTCGGAATAGGTCCTAGTAGATCTAAAGAAATATTATCAAAAGCTAATGTGGATTTTAATAAAAAAGTTCAAGATTGGACAGATAAAGAACTTACTGAAATTAGAAAGGTTGTTTCAAATGATTATGTTATAGAAGGAGAGCTTCGTTCAGAGGTTCAATTGAGTATAAAAAGATTGATGGATATTGGTTGTCAAAGAGGAATAAGACATAGATTGGGATTACCTCTTAGAGGTCAGAAAACTAAAAATAACTCTAGAACAAGAAAGGGTAAAAAGAAAACAATTGCAAATAAAAAGAAAGCAACTAAATAATTTTTAAATGGCTAACACAAAAAATAAAAAGAAAAGAAAAGTTAGAGTAGATGCAGCAGGTTTTGCTCACATAAGCTCCACTTTTAATAATATAATTATATCGATAACTAATAGTTCAGGAGAAGTGATAAGTTGGTCTTCTGCGGGGAAACAAGGCTTTAGAGGTTCAAAAAAAAACACACCTTATGCTGGTCAAGTTGCGGCAGAAGATTGTGCGAAAGTTGCTTTTGATGCAGGTCTTCGTTCTGTTAAAGTATATATGAAAGGGCCTGGTAATGGAAGAGAATCTGCTGTTAGAGCTATTGATGGTTCTGGTATTTCAGTTACTGAAATAATTGATGTTACACCGACCCCTCATAATGGTTGTCGACCACCAAAAAGAAGAAGAGTTTAAAAATATAGAATAAAATTATGGCTAGATATATAGGACCTAAAACAAGAATAGCAAGAAAATTTGGAGAACCAATTTTTGGCCCAGATAAGTATATGCAGAAAAAAAATTATCCACCAGGAGAACATGGTGTTTCTAAAAGAAGAGGAAAAAAGTCAGAATATGCAATTCAATTATCTGAAAAACAAAAAGCAAAATATACTTATGGTATTTTAGAAAAGCAATTTTCTAATTTATTTAAAAAAGCATCAAAAAGTAAAATGGTTACAGGTGAAGCTCTCCTTGTTTTTTGTGAATCTAGATTAGATAATACTGTTTTTAGACTGGGTCTTTCTAACACTAGAAGTGGGGCTAGACAGTTGGTTTCTCATAAACATATCACAGTTAATGGATCTGTTGTAAATATTCCTTCTTTTTCGTTGAAACCAGGGGATTTAATTTCCATTAGAGAAAAATCAAAATCATTAGAATGTATTACTAATTCTTTATCAATGAACAAGGAAGTAGTAGATTGGCTGGAATGGAATCCTGATAATATGATTGGAAAATATTTAAGCTTTCCAGATAGAAATCAAATACCAGAAAATATTCAAGAACAGTTAATTGTTGAATTATATTCTAAGTAATAATTTATAAGTGTAAAAGTTAAATAAAAATAAATATTATGTCAATACTAAATTTTATAAAACCAGAAAAAGTAATAATGGTCAAATCTACAGAATCTCAAGGAGATTTTGAATTCCGTCCACTTGAACCTGGTTATGGACTCACGATTGGGAATGCTTTAAGGAGAGTTTTGTTATCTTCTTTGGAGGGTTATGCGATAACGTCAATTCGAATTGATGGTGTTGAACATGAGTTTTCTGTAATTGATGGTGTACTTGAGGATGTTGTCCAAATTATTTTAAGTTTAAAACAAATTAGATTAAAAAAACAAGTTGAGGAGTTTGATTCAGAAACTGTAAAAGTTTCAATTTCAAATCAAGAAAATGTTAATGCAGGAGATTTAGGACGATTTATATCTGGTTTTCAGGTTTTAAACCCGGATTTACATATTTGCACTTTGGAAAAAAACATTAAGTTAGATTTTGAAATATGTATAGAGAAAGGAAGAGGGTATGTTTCTTCAGAAGAAAATAAAAAAGAAGATGCTCCTTTAGGTACAATTCCTATGGACGCTATATTTACTCCAATAAAGAATGTTAAATATTCTATTGAAGATTATAGAGTAGAACAAAAAACAGATTATGAAAAATTAATTTTTCAAATTTTTACTGATGGTTCTATTCTTCCAAAAGATGCTTTAACTGAAGCGGCAAAAATATTAATTCATCATTTTATGTTATTCTCTGATGAGAGGATATCTATTGAAACAGATGGAGGTTCTAAGGAAGATGAATATGATGAAGAATCACTTCATATGAGACAATTATTAAAAACAAGACTTATAGACATGGATCTTTCAGTGAGGGCTTTAAATTGTTTGAAGGCAGCCGAAGTAGATACTTTAGGTGATTTAGTTTCATATAATCGAAATGATTTAATGAAATTTAGAAATTTTGGAAAAAAATCTTTAACTGAATTAGATGCGTTAGTAGAAGATAAAAATTTATCATTCGGCATGGATTTAGAAAAATATAAACTAGAAAAAGAATAGTAAAATGAGGCATAGAAATAAAAATAAATCGTTAAGTAGAACATCAAGTCATCGAAAGGCTATGTTAGCTAATATGGGTTGTTCGTTGATTATGCATAAGCGTATAAAAACAACTGTAGCTAAAGCGAAAGAGTTGAAAAGATATTTAGAACCGATTATCACAAAGTCTAAAACTGACTCTACTCATTCTAGAAGAGTTGTTTTTTCTAAGTTGAAAAATAAAGATGCTGTAAAAGAATTGTTTTCTACAGTGGCAGAAAAAATATTAAATAGACCAGGTGGTTATACTCGAATTATTAAATTAGGAAAAAGATTAGGTGATTCGGCGGAGATTTGTTTTATTGAGTTGGTTGATTTTAATGATGTTTATGAAACTAATAAAGAAGAAACAAAGAAAACAAGAAGATCAAGAAGATCAAAATCTTCTACAAATAAAGATAAGAATCCATCTTTATTAGATCAAAAACAATCACCTACTGAAGAGGAAGTACCTACTGAAGAGGAAGCTCCTGCTGAAGAGGAAGCTCCTGTTGAAGAGGAAGTACCTACTGAAGAGGAAGCACCTGCTGAAGAGGAGGAAAATAAAGAAGAGGCTGAAGAAAAATAATAGTTATATAAATATTAATTACGTTTATTTGATTAAGGACAGAGCCTCTTGGGGTTTTGTCCTTTTTTTTAAAATAGATATATGAAAAAAGAACTTGCTAATGCTATTTTAATACTTGAAGATGGAACTGTTTTTTACGGTAAATGTGCTGGTAAAACAGGAACTTCTTTTGGTGAAATTTGTTTTAATACTGGAATGACAGGTTACCAAGAAGTGTTTACAGACCCATCATATTATGGCCAAGTAGTTATTACAACTAATGTGCATATTGGTAATTATGGTTATAATCTAAATGAAATTGAATCAGATTCAATGAAAATATCAGGTTTAATTTGTAAAGATTTCAATTTAGATAATTCTAGATACGATTCAGAAGGACATATAAAAGAGTATTTTGAAAAAGAAAATATTTTTGTTATTTCTGAAGTGGACACTAGGACTTTGGTTAATTACATAAGAGATAAGGGTGTGATGAATGTATTAATATCTTCTTATGTTAATAATGTGGATTCTTTAAAAGATCAATTAAGTAAAGCTCCTTCCATGAAGGGGTTAGATTTATCTTCTTTTGTTTCTGTTTCTGAAAGTTATACGTTAGGTAAAGAAAACTCAAAATATAGAGTTGCTATTTATGATTTTGGTATAAAAAAAAATATAATTAGATGTTTAGAAAGCAGAAATGTTTTTATGAAGATTTTTCCATTTGACACCGATCCTAAAGAAATTTTTGATTGGAATCCTACGGGTATATTTTTTTCAAATGGGCCAGGTGACCCAGCATCAATGACTAATGTAATTAATAATATAAAAGAGGTTCTTGAAAAAAACATTCCCATTTTCGGTATATGTTTGGGGCATCAATTAATAGCTTTAGCTAGTGGTTTAAAGACATATAAAATGCATAATGGGCATAGAGGAATAAATCATCCAGTTTTTAATTTAAAAACAAAAAAATGTGAAGTGACTTCACAAAATCATGGTTTTTCTATTGATGAATCAAGTTTAGATGGGAAAAATAATATAATAGTTACTCATAGAAATTTGAATGATGATACTGTTGAAGGTATTATGTTTACTGATAAACCTATTTTTTCAGTTCAATATCACCCTGAATCATCTCCTGGCCCTCAAGATTCAAGATATTTATTTGATCAGTTTGTTTCTAATATGGATAGTTTTTTAAATCAATGAGTTCTAAAATAAAAAATATAAAAGCCAGACAAGTTTTCGATTCTAGAGGTAATCCAACAGTTGAAGTAGATATTTTTTCAGCAAAAAAATTTGCTCGTGCTTCTATTCCATCAGGTGCTTCTACTGGAAAACATGAAGCAGTTGAGTTTAGGGATGGGGGATCTATATTAATGGGTAAAGGGGTTGAGAAAGTTGTTAAAATTATAGAAAATAAATTAAAAGATCACTTAATTGGATTTGATGTTTTTGATCAAGAAGGAATAGATTTAAAAATGTGTGAATTAGATGGAACACCTAATAAATCATCACTAGGCGCAAACTCTATTCTTCCTATTTCTTTAGCAGCGTCTAGATTAGCAGCGTCTATAAAAGGTTTAGAATTATATGAATATTTGATGTCATATTGCCCTTTTTCATCTTCTTTTTCACTTCCTGTTCCTTTGATGAATATTTTAAATGGAGGAAGTCATGCTGATAATTTAGTAGATATTCAAGAATTTATGATTGCTCCTGTTGGTGCAAATAGTTTTAAAGAATCTTTGAGTATGGGTGTTGAGATTTTTCATCATTTAAAAAGTGTTTTAAAATCAAAAGGACTTTCTACAAATGTGGGTGATGAAGGTGGTTTTGCTCCTAGTCTTCATACTAATGAAGAAGCACTTGATTTAATTTTATTAGCTATTGAAAAATCTGGATATATTCCAGGAAAAGATGTTTATTTAGCTATTGATGCAGCCTCTTCTGAGTTTTTTAAAGAAGGTAATTATTTTTTTAATAATGGAGATGTTTTAAACTCTGATGATATGATTAATTTTTGGAAAAGTTGGACAGATAAATATCCAATTTTTTCTATTGAAGATGGATTACATGAAGATGATTGGAAGGGGTGGATATCTTTAACTAAAAAAATAGGTAATAATGTTCAGTTGGTGGGCGATGATTTATTTGTCACTAATATACATCGACTAGATCGTGGAGTTAAAGAAAACGCTTCAAATTCAATTTTGATTAAACCTAATCAAATTGGAACTTTATCAGAAACTTTTAATGCTATGAGTTTTGCAAGAGAAAATAATTTCACCACTGTGATGAGTCATAGATCCGGAGAAACAGAAGATACTTTTATCGCTGATTTAGCAGTGGCTTTTTCTTGTTCTCAAATAAAAACAGGTTCATGTTCTAGATCTGATAGAGTGGCAAAATATAATCAATTAATTAGAATAGAGGAAAATTTAGCTCAAAAAGCTATTTTTTCCGGAAAAAATTTTAAATACTGTAAATAAAAAAATGGAAAATAAATTAAAACAAAAATTTGAAAAAAAAATTCAACCAGCTAGGGATGAAAGGAAAGAATTAATATCAAACCATGGAAACAAAGTAATAGGAGATATAACATTACGTCAAATTTATTCTGGCATGAGGGGTATGATTAGTATGGTAACTGAAACATCCAAATTAGACCCAGAAGATGGTATAAAATTTAGAGGGTATTCTTTAGATGAGTTATTAAATTTACTCCCAACCTATAAAGGTGGTAAGCAGCCAATGCCAGAAGGTATATTTTATTTAATGTTAATAGGTGAGCTTCCTACTAAAGAAGATGTTGAATTAATTAGTGAAGAATGGAAAAAAAGATCAAATGTTCCTGATCATGTTTTTTCTGTCTTAGATTCATTTCCAAAAGATGCTCATCCAATGACACAATTTTCTGCTGCTATATTGGCTTTGAGGGGTGATAGTTATTTTATGAAAGCTTATAATGATGGTGTGAGAAAAAAAGACTATTGGGACTCTTCATATGAAGATTCTATGAACTTAATTGCTGCACTTCCAAGGATAGCAGCCTATATTTATAGACGAGTATATAAAGAAAATCGGCACATTTCTCCTAATCTCAACCTAGATTGGTCTGGTAATTTTGCACATATGCTTGGTTTTGATAATGAAGAATTTCATGAATTAATGCGTTTATATTTAACGATTCATGCTGATCATGAAGGAGGTAATGTTTCTGCTCACTCCTCTCATTTAGTTAGTTCTGCACTTAGTGATGCTTATTTGTCATTTTCTGCTGGAATGAATGGTTTAGCAGGGCCATTACATGGTTTAGCAAATCAAGAAGTTGTTAAGTGGTTATTAAAAATGAAGGAATATTATAATGGAGATATTCCAACTAAGGAACAAGTTTCACAATATGTTCAAAAAACATTATCAGATGGTAGAGTTATACCTGGTTTTGGTCATGCTGTTTTACGAAAAACAGATCCAAGATATGTTGCGCAAAGAAATTTTGCTTTAAAATATTTAAAAGATTATGATTTATTTGATTTGGTAAGTAAGGTTTATGAGGTAGTTCCTCCTATTTTAGAAGCTACCGGAAAAGTTAAAAATCCATGGCCAAATGTTGATGCTCATTCTGGAGTTTTATTGTTAAAATATGGGATGCAAGAGTATGACTTTTTTACTGTATTATTTGGTGTTTCTCGTTCATTAGGTATTCTTTCTCAATTAATTTGGAATAGAGCTTTAGGGAGCCCAATAGAAAGGCCTGTTTCTATGCCTACAGATATTATAAAAAAGAACTTAATTTAAATTCTTTGTCTTTGTAATTCAGATAAGATTATTCCTGCTGCTACAGATACATTTAGTGAAATTATTTCTCCACTTGTGGGTATTTTTATCAATTCATCACTAATATTTATTATTTTATTTGAAACGCCTTCTTTTTCCGAACCTAAAACTAAGATAGAAGGTTCTTTTAAATTAGTTTCAAAGATGTTTTTTTGAGCATGTTCAGAAAGAGAGCATATCTTTAATCCACTATTTTTTGCAAAGCTCAGTGTTTTTACTAAGTCATCTGTTCGACATATTGGTATTTTAGTTAGGGCTCCAGAAGATGTTTTTATTGAAACTTCATTTATTTCCGCTGAGTTTTTTTTTGGTATAATAATCCCATGGGCACCTAAAACTTTGGCTGTTCTACAAATTGATCCAAAATTCCGAACATCAGTCACTTGATCTAAAGCAAAAAAAACAGGAATTTCACCCTTTTCATAAATATTTGGTAAATAATTTTCAAATACAACAAAAGATATTGGAGAGCAAAAAGCAAACACGCCTTGGTGGTTTTTTTTTGTTAGTCTATTTAATTTTTGAATAGGTACGTATTTGAGTTCAATGTTTTTATTTTTCGCTTTTTTTACTAGTTCTAAAATTGATTCATTTTTCAAGTTTTTTTGAATGTAAATTTTTTGCACATCTTTTTCACTGTTTAATAATTCAATTATAGGCCTTATTCCATATATTCTTAGGTTATCATTTGATTCTTTCATTATTTAAAATTTTAAGATGTAATTAAAATGAATTTTTGAATTATTGATTTCTATGTTTTTATTGTATTTTGGAATAGCATAGTTTATTAAAAATATATCATTTTTCATATCTATTCCTATTCCTAATCCAAATGATTCTAATTTCACATTTAAATCATAAAGTTTACCAAAATCATAAAAAAATGAAATATAAGACTTATTGTTAAAAAAGTATTTATTTTCCAGGTTTATAATACTTAATGATTTGCTAAAAAAACTATTTTCTAAAAACCCTCTAATTTGATTTATTCCACCGATTCCTATTTTTTCGTTTTCCAAGATGTTTTCTCCGATTAAAAATTTATTATTTGAATTTAGGTAAAAATTATTATTTTCAAAAAGAGGTAATTTGAATTCAAGATTTAATCCTATTTGTTGCCGTATATTTTTCTCATTTGTTATCTTATTTATCCCAATCCTATATTCTTTTGAAATTTTATAGTTGATTCTTTTTAAGAAATTAATTTTTTGGTGAGTCCAATTTAATAATATTAAATTTTTTCTATAATCTTGTGTTGAATTGTTGATGGAATTATTTAAGATGTTAGATCTTTTGTTTAAATAACCTAATTTTAAAAAATAAGCTTCTTTTTTAAATTCTAAACTAGATATAAATTCTTTATTTATATATGAGTTATTATATTGTAAAATATTGAATTTAGTGTTTAGGAAAAAAGTAGAATTTAAAAAAAAAGGAAAATTAAAATTTACTGAAAGCTCTTGTGAACTTGCAGTCATTTTATTCCATTTTATATTGATAGACTCCCACATATTTAAAGCGTTCGAAAGATTTAGATTTACTTTTCCATATAAAGAGGTGGTTTCTTGATTGTTATTCAGGCCTAAGAACCCGTCTATTGAGTTATTGTGTGTTTTTTCTAAATAAAGAAATAATATAGTTTTCTCTGGGTTAAATAAAATACTATTGTTTTTATATTCTTTTAAAAAAATATTTTGTTGTAATTTTTCTGAGATTAAATCTATTTTTTTTTGCTTATATCTTTCGTTTTTTTTAATGTTCAGAAATCTACTTATTAAGTATTTTGGGAACTTATTATATCCCTTTAAAGCTATACTGTCTATTTTAGTTAAATTTCCTTTTTTTACAAAAATCTTTCCATATATTTTTTTAGTTTTTATTGAATCATAACGAAATTCAATAGTTGAAAATGGGTAGCCATTGTTTTCTAGTTTTTTTGCAATGATGTAAAAAATAGAATCTATTTCATTTTTTTTTAATGCAGTTTTAGTTTTGGTTGTGAATTTATTTGTGTTAGTAATAATCCAGGTATAATTCTTATTATTTAAAATAGTATCTGTTTTATTGTTTTTTTCAATTGAAAAACACATCAATGAGTAAAGAAAGAATAAAAAAAATAGACTTTTTAAATACATGCTTTACTTTTAATTTTGTTTTTAGAATATTTTTTCATTATAAATTATTAAATTTGGTTCATAAAATTAATTATAATGAAAAAATTTCTTTTCTTTTTTTCTTTACTCTTCATTCTCTTTTTTCAATCTTGTTGTATTACAGCAAATTGTCCAGGTTTATCCGATGGAAATGATGTTGAAAAAGAGAATATAAACTCTTAACGAAAAAAACTATTAATTATTCATAAAAATAGTTTTTAATTCAAATTAAAACTATGGATCAGGGAGATACTTCAAATGATTGGCATGTTATTGATTTGAAAAAAAAATTTTCAAAACCTAAATCTGTTTCTTCTTTTCAAAAAAAACCAAAATGGTTGAGGGTGAAATTACCTGTAGGTGAAAAATTCACAAAACTTCGTTCGATAGTGAACACACATAATTTACATACAATTTGTGAAAGTGGGCATTGTCCTAATATGGGAGAATGTTGGGGTGCTGGCACTGCAACATTTATGATTTTAGGAAATATTTGTACTAGATCATGTGGTTTTTGCTCTGTCTTAACTGGAAAGCCTAAAGAAGTAGATTGGTCTGAGTCAGAAAAAGTAGCTAATTCAGTTTCTTTAATGAATATTAAACACTGTGTTTTAACATCTGTAGATAGAGATGATTTAGAAGATGGAGGTTCTATTTTATGGGTGCAAACAATTCAAGCTATAAGAAGGCTGTCTCCCAAAACTACTATTGAAACGTTAATACCTGATTTTAAAGGGAATACATTAAGTTTAGATCGAATTATATCTGTTCATCCAGAAGTGGTGTCTCATAATTTGGAAACAGTTGAAAGATTAACAAAAAGTGTGAGAATTCAAGCTCGTTATACTAGAAGTTTATTTGTTTTAGATTATTTAAAAAAATCAGGTCTAAAAAGAACAAAATCGGGTATAATGCTAGGTTTAGGAGAAACAGATGATGAGATTTTACAGGCTATGGATGATTTGTTGAATGTGGGAGTTGATATTTTAACACTTGGTCAATATCTTCAGCCTACTAAAAAACATTTACCGGTTCATAAATATATTACTCCGGAAAAATTTCTTTTTTTTAAAGAGAAAGGATTGGAGCTAGGATTTAAGTATGTTGAAAGTGGACCATTAGTAAGATCTTCTTATCACGCTGAAAAGCATTTATTTTAAAATTATGATAAAGATAGCTATAAATGGTTTTGGTAGAATAGGAAGAACTTTTTTTAGAGTTGTTTTTAATAATCCAAATTATAAAATAGTTGCAATTAATGATTTAAGTGATGTTAAAGTTCTGAGTCATTTATTAAAATATGATTCAATTCACGGTCGATTCCCTTTTTTAGTTTCATGTGATAATAACAACTTAATTGTTAAAGGTGAAAAGATACCAATTTTAAATTTCCCTGAAAATAAAAATATTCCTTGGAAAGATTTCTCAGTTGATCTAGTAATAGAGTCTACAGGTAGTTATTTAACAAAAAAATTAGCCTTAAATCATATAAAATCAGGTGCTAAAAAAGTTATATTAACTGCGCCACCAAAAGAAAAATCGATAAAAACAGTTGTTTTTGGTGTTAATAATAATATAATTGATTTTAACGATTTAATGGTTTCCAACGCATCTTGTACCACTAACTGTGCTGCACCTATGATAAAAATTTTAAATGACTATTTTGAAATAGAAAAAGCATATGTTACAACTATTCATTCTTATACTACAGATCAAAATTTACATGATTCTAATCATCATGATTTAAGAAGAGCGCGTTCCGCTCCGAATTCTATTATTCCAACTACAACTGGTGCCGCTAAAGCCTTGTCAAATATTTTCCCTGAAATTAAAATAGGTGGTTGTGGAATAAGAGTTCCTGTTTCAAATGGATCTTTAACTGATATTACTTGTATAGTGAAACATAAAGCAACAGTAGAAGAAGTGAATAAAGTTTTTAAAAAAGCTTCTCTTGGTTTATTTTCTGGGATTTTATCTTATTCTGAAGATCCTATTGTTTCAGTTGATATTTTATCTTCTCCGTTTTCTTGTGTATTTGATTCAAAATTAACTTTTTGTTTAGATAATATGATTAAAATAGTTGGTTGGTATGACAATGAATATGGATATTCTAGTAGGTTAGTTGATTTAGCAGATTATTTATTTAAAAATAAGTCTTAATAAAATGATTTAACAAATTTTCAGATTCTTTTGCTTCAAAGCATTTAGTGTCTAAGAATTCTTGTGCAGATATACCGAGTATTTTTTTTATGTAATTAGGGTATGTTTTCATTCTGTATTTTAGATCTTTTACTCTTAATTCTGGATGAAACTGAGTACAATAAATCGGTTTATTATTAAAACAAAAAGCCTCAATTTTTATTTTTTCCGATGACGCTAATATTGTTGAGTTTTTTGGTTTTTTAATAACAATATCTTCATGCCCCATTTGGCAAAAAAAAGTATCGGGAAGATGTTTAAATATAGGATCTTTTTTTCCTTCTTTAGTAAGTTTTAATTTAGTAGTTCCTAATTCTGCTAATTGTAAATCGGTAATAACTTCACCTTCCATAGCTTTTGCCATAGCTTGAAACCCCCAACAAGATGCAAATGTAGGTTTTGATTTTTCATATAAGAATTGCATTAGATTTAATGTTTTTTTCATAAAAACTCCTCCACTTGCAATTGAGTAATCACCACTTCCTCCTATTAAAACTATATCAAATTTTTTAATAATTTTTGGTGTAATAATTTCTCTTGTTATATCTAGAGTTTCGATATTTTTCGATCTTAAATTTATAATTCTTTTGAAACATTCTAATTCATTTTTTATCATAGGATCATGTAACTTTCTTGCTTGAATTAGTAAAAAATTTAATTTATTTTTCATTTTGAATAATATAAAACCCCTCGTTTCCTTGCTCTTGATATAGGGGCATTAATACTTTTCCATTAAATTGAGAATAAATTTTTCCTTTTCGATCAAAACCTATTAGGTCTCCTTTTTTTATTTTTTGAAAATTAGTCACATTTGGTTTCATAATAAAATTATCTAATTCAGAAATTTTATGAATGTATTTTACTTTATATGTTTTATAATTGTTTTCTTGTTTTTCTGTCAATTTTTTAGGTGTAGATTTTGGCACATCTTCTTTTTTTAGTATTCTGCATTTTTCCAGAATTTTAAAAATACCTCTTTCGTGATTATATATTGATGCAGGGTCTCCAATTGATCCTCCTTCAAAAACAATAGATGATATGTTTTTCGAGTTATAATATTCAGAGAAAGATCCTTTTACTTTACTGAATAATTTTGTAATAATAGGAATCTTGATTGCAGATGCAATTTTCTGATCATTTTTATTATTTATAATTGTAAATAGACCATTTACAGATGAAGTGTTGTGAAGGTCTATAATAATTATATTTTCCTTTTTTTTCTTTTTCATGATTACTCCAAGTATTTCATGTATTTTTTTTAACTCTTTGTATTCATGTTTATCATTTAGTTTTCCTGTTTTTATTTGATTTATAATTTTTTGTTTCCAGATTCTATTTAAATCAATATCTATAAATCTTTCTTTCTTTTCTATTGCTTTTAAATTTCCTTGGATACCTATGATGTTTCCGGAGATTTCAATAGATTTTTCCTCTAAATAATTAAATACTTTTTGAAGTGCTTTTTTTCCAGATAATTCATTTCCATGAATTCCACACATAAAAATTATAGTTTTTCCTTTTTCTCCGCTATGGTAGTTTCCAACTATTCGATCTTCATTTCTTAATATCTCTTGTTTTGTTAATAATTTTGGAGAATCAAACTCATATTGAATTAAAAATTTTTTTTGCAGCATACCTATAAATAATTTTTTTTCATTAACAGGTAATATGTTTATATTTTTCTTCTTCATTATTTTTATAGCACTGGAAATTTTTTCGCTTGGCGTTATACTTATAGGGTTTTTTTTCATTATATCCTTAATGATAATTTTGTGTTGATTTTTTATATATTTTGGATTTTCAAGAATATCTTTTGTTAACTCTCCAGTTATTTTTCCGTTAATATTTATAACAATTATATAATTATGCTTTTTCCATTCATTAATTTTAATTGCTAAAGACAAAGGTTCATTTTCATAAACAGAATAAATATATCTATCCATACATTCTTCTACTAATAAATCCGATGGATTATTAATTAATATGCTGTTTTTTGCTAATTCCCATTTATGAACAGGTAGGTTTATTTTTTGATTTTCTATGATTTCAGATGTTATCGCAGTAAGTGCATTTTGAGTAGATACTTTTTTAGATAATAAATCAAAAGAATCTATAATCCATCTAGATCCAGTTTGTCTTAGTAATGTTCTGTTTTTAATTATATTTAAATATTTGTCAATATCTTTTGGATCTATATTTATATTAGATAGTCCAATTGCAGCTTTAGGGATTAAGTCATTTAAAATTAATTTTCGCGCATCTATTCTTTCTCCATGAAACCATTTGAACGTTGTGTCTATTCCTTGTTGAGCAGCTGAATAAAAATTTGTTCGAGCATCATCAAATTCCATAATTTTAGAAATATCTTCAATGTCATTGTTTTTAAAAAACATCATTAATCCAAGCCAAAATGCTGAATTTGCTATTTCATCAACTATAGTAGGCCCAGCAGGAAACATTCTAGATTCTATTCTTAAACTAGGCGCTCCTTTATAAATCCCATAACATGGTCTGTTCCACCTATAAACTGTTGAGTTATGTAAAGAAAGCGCATCTAGATTAGGTTTTTTTGCGTTTAATTTTCCAGTTTTTTTCAGCGATTTCAGTAATATCTTATATCTTATTATATCTTCTTTAAAAACTTCAATAATTGAGTTTTCTACCCAGTTGTTTCCAAAAGTAACACGTGGTAAGGTTCCTGGATGATAACTTCCGATTACTCTCGTGTCTGTAGATTGTTGAAAAACAGCAATTCTTGTTTCATGCCAAAGCCTTTTCCCAAATAACATAGGTGAATTTGCGCTTATTGCTAAAATTGGGCCAGAAATAAGTTGAGAAATGTTATACATTCTAGAAAAATCTTTAGGCCCAATTTGTAAATGGAATTGATATCCTGTATTACAACCTTCAACTAGTGGAGAATCGTGTTCAAAAACTAATTCATCAGCCCCTCTAATTCTTAATTTATAATTTTTCCCTCTTATTTTATTTATTGATTCACATAATTCAAAATATCTTGGATTTGGTGTGATATTATCAAAACGAAGATCATGTTTTCTAACAGTAGGTAATATACCAGTTAGTATAACTTTAGAATCATATTTTTCCGCATAATTACTGACTATCTTCATTTTTTTCAATAGAGTGTTTTCAAGTTTTCTTAAACATGCTTTATTTATACTTAATGGCTCTACATTCAGCTCCATATTAAATTTTGCAATTTCAGTAACAAAACCTTCTTTAGAGATGGGTTTTAAAATCTTTTGATTGATTGGGTTAGCTCTAAAGTTATTATCTAGTATACAAAATTCTTGTTCTGCTCCAATACGCCCAAAGTCTTCTAACATTTCATTGTCAATTAAGTTTTCTAAAACTTCAAGTTCTTTTGTTAACCTTTCTATGAATTGTAAATTATTTTTCATTTTTGGAGAATTTCATTTATACAAATTTAAAAAAAAACATTTTTTTTTAAATTGTAGACAACATCTGTTTTATTGTTTCTTTTTTATAATTACATATATAATTTTTATAATTAAATTCTTGTTCATGTAAATGAACAAGAAAAAGGCCTTGAATATTTACATTATAATAAGATTCTAAAATATACTGGTACATTGATAGTTGTAAATTATAATGATTAAAATTACAATCATCCATATTTTCTAGAGGGAATTTTATTCCTTTTCGAACTCCTTGAAAGGATGATTTATTTATTTTTTTGTTGGTTTTCCAATCAATTAGAGATATGTGATTTTTTTCTTTATTGAAGATCATTAAATCAATAGTACCTGCGAGTTTTAATTCTTCAGAGTATATCATAACTTCTGAAAAAAGTGTGTTACTTTCTTTTATACATTTTTGTTTAAGAAAATTGATTCCTTGAATTGTTTTTAAATCTAGATTTTGAATTTTTTCTTCAATCATATTAAAATCACAGTTTATATAATCTTCAATTTGCTGATGAACGATTGTTCCACGATCTCTTCTTTTATTCCAGCTGTTTATTAATTCTTCCTCAGTCATTCCTTTATATTTTAAGTTTGTTTGAGTCAGTTTTTTTGCAATTTTTTTTTCATCAAAAGGTTTGAAAAATGTATGAATAAATTCAGTAACACTTCTAAATTCTATATCTGAATTTAGAAGTGTGTATGTGTGACTTTCTTCTTCTAAAGAAATTAACTTACTTTTATCAAGTATTTTGTTTATCATATGTTTGTCTATTTTATTCAATATAATAACCTTTTTTTAATAAATACTTTATTGGTTAGTTTTTTCAGTTTGTCTGTTTTATTTTCTCAAATTCCAGAAAAAGATATTGTTTTAGATGAGGTGGAATTAATTTCTAAAATGTCGTATACTACATATGAGTATCTTTATTACAAAAAAAAGGTTGTCAAAGTTTATCATTATGTTGATACACTTAAAAATCTAATTTCAGAATTGGACAATCAATTAGCATTAAAAAAACATAAAAGAGGGAGAAAAAAAATAATTAACAATTATAAGAAAGATTTAATGGAAAGGTTTATGAGTGAAATCAAATCTTTAACTAGAAAAGAGGGGGTTGTTTTATCAAAATTGGTATATCGTGAATTAGGGATTTCAGTTTTTGAATTAATTAAAGAATACAAAGGTGGCTGGAGCGCTTTTTGGTGGCAAAATTTAGCTAAGGTATATGATGGAAACATTAAGTCTAAATTTGATCCAAAAAAAAATAAAGAGGATTTTTTAATTGAAAAAATAATTACAGATTTATAGGAATCTATTTGCTATTTTTTTGTTTTTTACTCCTTTTGAGTAGTCATAAAACCCTTGTCCTGATTTAATGCCTAATTCATTATTGTTCACCATGTCTATTAATAATTTACACGGCTTGTATTTTTCGTTTTTAAATCCTGCATGCATGACATTTAGAATTGATAAACAAATATCAAGGCCTATAAAGTCGGCTAAAAATAATGGCCCCATAGGGTGAGACATTCCTAATATCATTACAGTATCAATTTCATTGACTCCAGAAACTTTTTGTTCTAATGTTAATATAGCTTCATTAAGCATCGGCATTAAAATTCTATTTGCAACAAATCCAGGTGCGTCATTCACCAACACAGGAACTTTTTTAAGTTTTTCAGATAAGTTCATGATAACTTCAAAAGTTTCTTTGGAAGTATTTTTTCCTGTTATTACTTCTACTAATTTCATAATAGGAACGGGGTTCATAAAATGCATTCCTATTACTTTTTTAGGTCTATTTGTGGCTAGCGCTATTTCAGAAATAGAAATAGAAGAAGTATTACTTGCTAAAATAGCTTGAGGTTTACATAAACTATCTAGTTCTTTAAATATTTTTAGTTTAATATCTTTTGATTCAGTTGCTGCCTCTATTACAAGATCACTATTTTTGACGCCACGTTCCATTTTATTATAAAAATATATTCTGGAAAGAATTTCTTTTTTTTGAGCAGGAGAAAGAATGTCTTTTTTTATCATTCTATCAAGATTTTTAGAAATTTTGATTTCAGCATTTTTTAAATTTTCTTTGGAAATGTCAATTAGAGATACTTCAAAGCCTTCTTGGGCAAAGCAATGAGCTATTCCATTTCCCATTGTTCCAGACCCTATAATAGATATTTTTTTCATAGTTTATTTTCCTCTACCTTGTATTACAATAATTAAAGTATAAGCAAGAACTTTTATATCACTAAATATAGACAGATTTTCTATATAAATTATGTCATATTTCAACCTTTCAATCATTTTTTCAATGTTATCAGCATATCCATATTTTACCATACCCCAAGATGTGATACCTGGTCTTATTTTAAAAACTAATTTATAATGAGGTGCTTTATTGATAATTTGCTTAATAAAGTATTCTCTTTCAGGTCTTGGCCCTACTATTGACATGTCTCCAATCAATACATTGTAAAATTGAGGGAGTTCATCAATGCGATATTTCCTCATAATTTTCCCCCATTTAGTAATTCTGGTGTCATTTTCTTGTGTTAGTTTCGGTTTTCCATCACTCTCTGCATTAATATGCATGGACCGAAATTTGATAATTTTGAAGGGTTTTCTGTGTTTTCCTGCTCTTTCTTGAAAATAAAAAATAGGCCCTTTAGAAGATAATTTGATCAAAATAGAATTGAAAATAAATGCTGGAATTAATAAGATTAAAACTATTAACGAAAGAGTTATATCTAAAAATCTTTTTAAAAAAGCTTCAGAAATATTCATTGAAGATGGCAGGATTTCAGTTAATGGTATTCCATGAATTGATGACATTTTTACATTTCCTGAAAGTAAATCACTTTTATTTGGGACAATTTTTGCTACTACATTATGAAAATTTAATTCGTATAAAATGGTGTCCATAGAACTTAATTCTTTGTTTTCTAATGCAAGAATAACCTCATCCACTTCATGTTCTTCTATTACATTTTTTAAATCAGATAAAACTCCTAGGGTTTCTAGTTTATCTGTAAAAAGATTATTGCTATTTTTTGTGCTTTGAATTATGCCAACAAACTGATTTCCACTTGATTTGGGTGTATTTTTAATTTCATTAAAAATATTTAATGCTTTTTTTGAAGATCCTATTATAATAGTTTTGAATCCGATTTTTCCAGTGTGTATTTTTTTAACAATTCTATTTATTAAAATATATCTAGCGAAAAATGTTAGCATAAAATGAGTAGAGAATAAAAACAAAATAGATTTATAGTAATAGTTGTAATTTTTTTGATATTCAATATCATCAATGATTAGTATGAAAAATATAATCATGCATCCAATTATAGTTTGAGTTAATGTTTTGTAAAATTCTTGTAATCTAGATGCTCGTAAAACATTTTGATACTTACCTGAAAGAGTATAAAGACAAAGCCAAAAAATGCAAATCACGACACATCCCTTAATAAGTAAAGTGTCTTGAATTTTAAAAATTTGGTTTTCAAGATTTTTTCGAAACATGAAAAATAATATCCAGCTACTTAAAGCTGTTAAGGTGTCAAAAAATACGAGTTTTAATTTTTCTATTTTTCTCATTAATAAACAACTTTTATATTGTCTAAATAGACACATCCTTCTAAGTTATTGTCTAACATGTTGCTTTCAAAGTAAATTTGAAATGAGGAATTGGAAATGTTTGGAATAATTAATTGGCTTAAGTTCAGATATATTTTTTTCCAATTTTCAGATTTATAAATTTGCATATGTTCAGCTTTATTTTGAAGATCTTCATTTTTCACTAATCCTATTTTGAAATTTATAGATGACTTGAAGTTCATTTCTAAAAAAACATATGCTGGAAATTCATCAAAAGAGAAATTGTCAATTGTGATTACTTGAAAAGATTGATTTGTGTCATCTATACATAAAGCACATGATTTTAGGCCTTCAAAAACTTCTTCATTTTGTGTAAATGGAATAGTGTCGCTATTTTCTGTTGCTTCAAACATATTTCCTAACTCAAATTTTCCTTGTGTTAAAAATTTAAAATTAACTTCTTCTTGGTAGCTTGTTTCAGGATATATAATTTTTGTTTCCCCAGTATTTATGGATTCAGTAATTTCGTAAAAATTATAAAATGGATAGATTATTCTGCTTCCCGAAATTCCATTTTCTTTTATACCTGGAGATATTCTAATATCATTTGTAGATTCTTCTAGTTCTAAAATTGGAATATTAGAGGGAGTTTCAAATGCTCCTATAAAATTCCCATTAACGGTAACCCATGCGTCAGTAATGTTTTCATCAAACCACAAGGATGGAGATTCAGGGTCTACAAAGGAAAAATTTTGTATTGATAAAAAAGATGCTTTTTCAGATTCTTTTCCACATGAAGAAAGTATGCATAATATGATTATAAAAAGTTTCTTGTTCATGATAGTTGTTTTTCTATTTTTTCAGTAATAACACCACATTTTTCAGCTGCCTCTAAAGATATGTCATTATTTTTTTTCTTTTTTATACATTCATATAGGTATTTCAACTCTTCTTCTAATTGGTTTATTTTTTTTGATTTTAAGGATAAGATATTATCTCCTGTTTTTATACTCGTTTTTTGATTTGAAAAATCGATTAAAATTTCCCTTCCATTTTCTGTTTGTATGGTCATTTTTCGTTCTAATTTTTCATTTTTTGCATTTGTTCTTTTTGAAATTAATTCAGCAACACATCCATTTTGAAAAATTATATTACACCTAACATTATTTTTCTTTTTTTTAAAAATATTAATTTTTTTAGGAGAACTATTAATAATGGTATTTATTATATCAATATCATGAATCATTAAATCTTGGGTTATGGAATTAGTTTTGTTTCTATTTAACAATGATGTTGATCTGATGGCTTTTATTTTTTTTGCTTTGAATGTAATTGATGATAGGTTTAAGAAAGCGGGATTAAATCTTTCTATGAATCCTATTTGAACATGAACTTTTAATGATTTTTTTAAATTTTTGATAATTTTTATTTCATTCAAAGTTTCACACATAGGTTTTTCTACAAATACATGTTTTTTTTCTTTCAGAGCTAATTTTATTAGTTTAAAATGAGTATCTGTTTTAGAGGTAATATTAACGACTTCAGATTCGTGAATTAATTTCTCTAATTTTAATAATGGGATGTTATATTTTTTACTAATCTCTTTAGATTTTTGTTCATTGATGTCAAAAAAACCTATTATTTTAAATATAGTTTTTAGTTTTAGTAAAACTTTTATATGTATTTCTCCAAAGTATCCCGTTCCTATTATGCCAATTTTTAACATTTTTTATATATTTCATTCAAAAATAAATTTATTTGTCTAATCATTTTAATTTTAATTCTTAAATATTGAAAAAAATAGATACTTTTAGAGATAAGGGGCTTCGTGCTCAAATGGTGGAAAGATTAAAATCCAGAGATATTAGAAATATGTCTGTATTAAATGCTATAAATGAGATTCCTAGGCATTTTTTTTTAGATTCAGCTTTTTTAGAGTTTGCTTATAAGGATAATGCCTTTCCTATTGGTTGTGATCAGACTATTTCAAATCCATATACTGTTGCTTTTCAATCAGAGCTTTTATCGCCAAGTCCAAAGGATAAGATTCTAGAAATAGGAACGGGTTCAGGTTATCAGGCCGCAATTTTATGTAAAATAGGATGTAAAGTTTATTCAATTGAAAGATTTAAAGATCTTTATTTAAAAGCTAAAAAAAATTTATCAGATTTAAAATGTAATGCAAATTTATTTTATGGCGACGGGTATTTAGGTCTTCCTAATCACGCTCCATTTGATAAAATTATTGTGACAGCAGGCGCCTCTGAAGTTCCGTTTGCTTTAAAAGAACAATTAATTATAGGTGGAATTTTAGTCATTCCGGTTGGTTTTGAAGATCAGAAAATGACAGTGATTCTTAAAACAGGGAAAGATAATTATGAAGTTTTATCGCAGTATAATGATTTTAAATTTGTTCCTCTTTTAAGAGAGAAAAAGTAGGGATTTAACTCCAAGCATTGCTTGAGGGGCTAAAACTCACTCTACTAATTACCTTTTGGTAATATAAAAAAGCCATTTTTTGACTCTTTTTTTCATTGTCTTCTTATTTAAATCTTATCTGTTATTATGTTTAAAAAGGACTTTATTTGATATTATTTTAACATTAAGATGTTAAAAAATAGTAGTTTTTTTCTTTTAGAGGAAAGAGAATTATAACTTACTTGCCGGCAATTAACAATAAAAATTAATTTATTATGAAAAAGTTAACATTATTAGTTGCTACATTAATGTGTGCAACGTTTTCTTTTGCTCAACAAGGTTCTATGACCTTTTCAGCAAACACAACAGACATTACTCAACCATTAGCTACTGATGCTAATATTGGTTATTTCATGACAGATGATATTATGGTTTCATTAGGAATGTCAGATTGGGATAACTTTAAAGTAGGGGCTAGGTATTATGGAATATGTGAAGGCATGTTTATTGAGGCTACTACAACAGCTACTACTGACGGCGGTGAAGGTGTTGTATTAGAAACTTCTGATTACAATATTGGTGCTGCTATAGGTTGGACTTTAGATACAGGTGTCTGGAAGTTTCAGTTTGAGCCTATGATTGTTTTAGATAATATTCAAGATTTCACACCAAAACTTGCTTGGGCGTTGAGATTTACTCTATAATAATCTTATATCAATAATAAAAAAGGGGTCAAAATGACCCCTTTTTTATTGATTTTTTTAAAAAATTACCTCTGTAAATATTAAAAATCAAGAATTATTTTGACATTATTTTAACATTAGGGTGTTAAAAAGTAAGGGTTTTTTTCTTTTATAAAAAAGTGAATTATAACTTAACTTGCCGGCAATTAACAATAAAAATTAATTTATTATGAAAAAGTTAACATTATTAGTTGCTACATTAATGTGCGCAACGTTTACTTTTGCTCAACAAGGTTCTATGACCTTTTCAGCAAACACAACAGACATTACTCAACCATTAGCTACAACGCCTAATATTGGTTATTTCATGACAGATGATATTATGGTATCATTAGGAATGTCAGATTGGGATAACTTTAAGGTAGGAGCTAGATACTATGGTTTGTTTGATAACATGTTTATTGAGGCTACTACAACAGCTACTACTGACGGCGGTGAAGGTGTTGTATTAGAAACTTCTGATTACAATATTGGTGCTGCTATAGGTTGGACTTTAGATACAGGTGTCTGGAAGTTTCAGTTTGAGCCTATGATTGTTTTAGATAATATTCAAGATTTCACACCAAAACTTGCTTGGGCGTTGAGATTTACTCTATAATAATCTTATATCAATAATAAAAAAAGGGGTCTTTTTGACCCCTTTTTTTATATTCCATACTTTTTTAAACAATATTTTGTTTAAAAAAACGATTTTTTCTTCTTTAAGAAACCCTAAAAATCTCTTACTTTCGCCCTGTTTAACAATTAAAAAATTATAATTATGAAAAAGTTAACATTATTAGTTGCTACTTTAATGGTTGCAACATTTACTTTTGCTCAAAATTCTGGCCAATGGTCTTTTGGGGCGGGGGGTGACTTTACATCTCCTGACGCGAATGCTAACATAGGTTATTTTATTATGGATGGCCTTATGTTGAGCGCATCGTTTAACATGGGATTTGATTATGAAAATGAATGTACTTGTCCAGTAGGAACAGATCATGCTGCAGAAGGAATTAGTCATGATGTGGAAGGTGATTTTGATTGGGGTTTTGGTTTAAGGTATTATGCTATGGATAATTTATTCTTAGGAGGTAATCTTAGCACTGGGACAGGAGAAGATCCAGACATGGTTTTAGAAGCAGGGGTTTCTTTAGAATTAGGTTTTGATGGAAAATTATGGTTTGAACCAATGGTTCAACTTAATATGCCTGGTGAAGAATATGGAGACGTTTCTCAAACTTCTTTTGGTTTAGCTTGGGCGTTTAGATACACGTTTTAAGTAATATTTCAATTAATAAATTAAAGGGGGCTGAATGCCCCCTTTTTTCATATTAACATACTTTTGTTGGTATTTATTTTTTCTTTTTTCTAGAGCTCCTTTTTTAATAGCCATATTTGTTCTTATAAGATTATGAGAAAATTATTATTTATTTTTTTTATTTTTTGTTCCATCTCTTTTTCTCAACAAATAGTAAATAAGAATGGTTTTCCAATACTCCCTCAAACTGGTGATTGGTCAATAGGAACAGATGCTGGTTCATTTATTAGTTTTTTTGGAAATATATTTTCTGGAGATTATAATCCTGTAAATATTTCATTTCATGATGGAGCTTTCATTTATGTTAAAAGAATGATTAAAGATGACGAAGCAAATAGATATAAAATGGGAGCATTTTTTAATTCTGTTACGGAAGAATTAGAGTTTGGTATTGGTTATGGTTCTGAAAAAAGAAAAGGAAAAACAAGACTACAAGGTTTTTATGGTTATGAGGGATTTGTGGGAATGAATTATATAGATCAAGGAGATGGCAAAGACTTTATTACTTCTATTTCCGCTAATATTTTTATTGGATGTGAATATTTTATAGCATCTAAAGTTGCTGTTGGTGCAGAATATGCATATGGACCAACGTTATCAATATCAAATAAAATCAATTTTCTTTTGGAAGGAGGTACTGGTTTTATAAGAATGAACTTTTACTTTTAATATATAATCGCTACTCACTAAATTAGGGGAACTAGTTTCCCCTTTTTTTTTCTCTTCGAATTTGTTTTTCAACATCTCTTTTTTTTATATCTTCTCTTTTATCATATAACTTTTTCCCTTTTCCAATTGCTATCTCTATTTTCGCTAATCCCTTTTCATTAATAAATAGTTTAGTAGGAATTAATGACATACCTTTTTCATCAATTGATTTAGTGATTTTTTTTACTTCAGATTTGTTTAGTAATAGCTTTTTTTCTCTATTGGGATTGTGTTGATCTGTGGAATCTTGTTTATACTTAGATACATGGATATTTTTAGCCCAAACTTCTCCTTTAATTAAAATACAATAAGCATCGTTAATTATTACATCTCTATTTCTAATTGATTTTATTTCACTTCCTTTGAGTTGTATTCCTGCGGTAAAATGTTCTGTTAATCTAAAAGAAAAAGATGCTTTTTTATTTTTTATTTCTATAGGTTTTTTCATTTTTAACCTAATGACACATCTAAAATCATCATAACAATGAAGCCCAAAATCAATCCCATTGTTGCAATATCAGTATTTCCTCCACTTTGACTTTCTGGGATTACTTCTTCTACTACAATAAAAATCATTGCGCCAGCAGCAAAAGCAAGTGCATATGGCAAAATAGGATAAACTGATATTACTATCGCTGCTCCTATAACAGCAAATATAGGCTCTACAATTGCTGAAAGTTGTCCCCATTGCCAAGACTTAAATTTACTTAAACCTTGTCTTCTGAGAGGCATAGAAACTGCAAATCCCTCTGGTGCGTTTTGAATACCCATACCAATAGCTAATGCTATTGCTCCCCCTAATGTAATACCAATATCCATTCCATGGGCTAACGCCCCAAAAGCCACTCCAACAGCTAATCCCTCAGGAATGTTATGCAGTGCAATTGCTAAAACAAGTAATTCAGTTTTTTTTAGATTTGACTTAGGTCCTTCTGCTTTTTCTTTAGGTTCAAAAAGATGTAAGTGAGGTACTTTTTTATCTAGAAAATATAAAAATAAAGCACCTAACAAAAATCCTATTGCTGGAGCAAACCAAATGGGTAAATTTGTGATTCCTAATTCTTGTTGTACTTCAACTGAAGTAATTGCCGGTGAAAGTAATGACCA
>CACAKI010000002.1 GCA_902533035.1 uncultured Bacteroidota bacterium
AAGATTAAAAATCATTAATCCTGATAATGTTTTTTCAGATGATCAAAACAAATCTTTTTTTGAATCTAATAAAACTGTTATAGGTGTATTTAATTCTATACCTAATATTCAAAATTTGAATAATGAAAGAGCTGATGGAAAAAAAATCATAGAAAATATTACAAACAATAATATTCAAAAAAAAGAAATAAAAACTACTGATTTAGGTAATCAATTTTTTATACATCTACATTGTCATTCTAGTTTTTCTGTTTTACAATCTACAGTCTCTATAGATGGCCTCATTGATGCTGCTGTACAACATAGTATGCCAGCTGTTGGTTTAACAGATTTCGGAAATTTATTTGGTGCCTTTAAGTTTGTGAAAAATTGTAAAGAGAAAAATATAAAACCAATTTTAGGTTGTGAGTTGTTTTTAACTGAGAATCATAAAAAAAGAACTTTTACTAGAGATAAAAAGGATAAAAGATATTCACAAATTATATATGCAAAAAACATTAGAGGTTATCAAAATCTTTCGAAATTATCTTCATATGGTTATATAGACGGTTTATATTCAGGTTTTCCTAGAATAGATAAAGAATTATTATTGCATTATAAAGATGATTTAATTATTGTTTCCAGTGGTTTAAAGGGTGAAATTAGTAGTGTTTTATTGAATGAAGGAGAAGAAATTGCTGAAAAACTTTTTTCTTGGTGGAAACATAATTTTGAATCAGATTTTTATGTTCAACTCAGCAGACATGATTTAGAAGATGAAAATTATGTGTCAAAAATTTTAATTTCTTGGTGTAAAAAATATTCAGTAAAATATTTTTGTTCAAATGAAGTGTATTATCTAGACAAGAAAGATTCTGATTCTCATGATACTCTTTTGTGTGTGAAAAATGGAGAATTAAAAGAAACCCCAATAGGCTATGGTAGAGATTTTAGATATGGTTTGCCTTCTCAGCAATATTATTTTAAATCTACTAAAGAAATGCAAGATCTATTTTATGATACACCTGAAGCATTTGATACATGTAAAGAGATATATGAGAAAATTGAATGTTATGATTTAGAAAAACCGGTTGCGTTACCAAAATTTAATTTACCTGAATCATTTTCTAATCAGGATGATTATTTAGAATCACTAACAATTGAAGGAGCAAAGAAAAGGTATGGAACTATTAATTCTGAATTAAAAGAAAGAATATTTTTTGAATTGGAAACAATTAAAAAAACTGGATATCCAGGTTATTTTTTGATTGTTCAAGATATTACAAAACAAGCAAGAAAAATGGGCGTTATAGTAGGTCCTGGTAGAGGTTCTGCTGCAGGTTCTGTGGTTGCTTATTGTATTGGTATAACAAATGTGGATCCTATAAAATACGGCTTGCTTTTTGAACGGTTTTTAAATCCAGATAGAGTTTCACTTCCTGATATTGATATTGATTTTGATGATGAAGGAAGATCAAAGTTAATATCATGGGTAGTGAAGAAGTATGGTTTGAATCAGGTAGCTCAAATTATAACATTTGGTACAATGGCAGCCAAATCTTCTATTAGAGATGTTGGTAGAGTTTTAAATTTAGAACTTTCTAAAACTGATAGAATTGCAAAATTAATTCCTAATAATATTTCTTTAAAAGAAATCATTTTTCCTCAAGAAGGGAATATTAATTTAAAAGAAAAGTTAAATAGAGATCAGCTTTATAATGTTAATGAAATTCAAAAAATATTAAAAAAAGATGATTTAGAATCACAAGTTTTGAAAAGTGCATCTTTATTAGAGGGTTCTATTAGAAATATAGGCACTCATGCTTGTGGTATGATTATTACTCCAAAAGATATGAGAGAAATCATTCCAGTGGCCATTTCTGCTAATTCTTTAAAGATTCAAGAAGGTGATACGGAATTACAATTACCAACTACACAATTTGATAATAGTGTAGTTGAATCTGCGGGGTTATTAAAAATGGATTTTTTAGGTTTAAAAACTTTATCTATTATTAGTGATGCTATTAAATTAATAAAGGAAAGATATTCCATAGAGATAAATATTGATGAAATTCCTTTGGATGATAAAAAAACATATGAATTGTATCAGAAAGGACAAACAAATGGAACTTTCCAATTTGAGTCTTTAGGTATGCAAAGGTATTTAAGATTGTTGAAACCAGATAAATTCGAGGATTTAATAGCAATGAATGCTTTATATAGGCCAGGCCCTTTAGAGTATATTCCAAAATTTATAGCTCGAAAGAATGGCTCTGAAAAAATTTATTATGATTTGCCTGAACAAGAAGAATTTCTTTTTGATACTTATGGTATTACAGTTTATCAGGAGCAAGTCATGTTACTTTCTCAAAAGTTAGCTAATTTTTCTAAAGGAGATGCTGATGTCTTAAGAAAGGCAATGGGGAAAAAAAACAAGATCCTTCTTGATCAATTAAAAACTAAATTTTTTGAGGGTTGTCAAAAAAATGGTCATAACAAAGATGTTATAAATAAAATATGGACAGATTGGGAATCATTTGCTGCTTATGCATTTAATAAATCACATTCTACGTGTTATTCGGTTTTAGCTTTTCAAACAGCATATTTAAAAGCTAATTTTCCTTCTGAATATATGGCTTCGGTTTTAACACATAATTTAAATGATATTTCAAAACTTTCATTTTATTTAGAAGAATGTAAAACCATGGGTATACCGATACTTGGCCCTGATGTTAATGAAAGTGGTATGAATTACTCCGTTAATGGTAATGGGGATATAAGATTTGGCTTAGGTGCTATAAAAGGAGTTGGCTCAGCTGCAGCAGAATATATTATTAAAGAAAGAAATGTAAAAGGATTATTTAAAGATTTATTTGATTTTTTTAATAGAATGAATTCTAGATCTACAAATAAAAAAGCATTTGAGGCATTAATTTTAGGAGGTTCTTTTGATCAATTTACAAATGGTAATCGTTCTTTATTTTTTGATTTTAATGAAAAAAAACAACAAACATTTTTAGAAGTTTTAATTAAATTTTCTGCATTATATAGAGAAAGTAAAAATGCTCCAGTTTTATTTTCAGGCGATGATAATATAAAAAAACCAGATATTCCAATTTGTGAAAGCTGGACTCTTCTAGATAAGTTACGTAATGAAAAAAAGGTTTTAGGAATGTATGTTTCAGGTCATCCGTTAGATAAATATCATGAAAAAATTAAACATCGATGTAATTGTGAGATTATTCAATTAAATGATTTGAGAAAATTAGAGAATACAAAGATAGTGCTAGGTGGGATGGTAACTGCATTTCAAGAAAGAGAAACAAAAAATGGAAATAAATACGGAGTTTTGAGTGTGGAGGACTTTTCTTCTTCGAAAGAATTCCGAATTTTTAAAAATTATGATTCTTTTAATAAATCTTTTTTTGAATTAGGAGCTATTATACAAATTTCAGCTATTATTCAAAAAAACTATTATAATGATGAATTAAGTGTAAATATTGGAGAAATTCAATTTTTAGATAGGGAATGGAAAGTAATTTCAGTTAAGTTAGAACTAGATAATTTTGATGATCATATATTACAAAATCTAGAAAAAATTATTAAGGATAACAAAGGAAAAACTTCTTTAGAAATTAATATGTATTTATCAGAGAAAAATATTTTTCTTCCTTTTAGGTGTAATAATTATCAAGTGAATTACTCAGAGAAATTTAAAAAAGAAATGAATAAAATAGGTATAAGTGAATATTTTTTAAATTAATTTTAAAAAGCCTTTATAATTGATTTGCAATAATGAAAAAATAATTTAGCTTTGTGTAATTCTATAATAAAAAAAAAACAAAAATGGCTTTACAAATAACAGAAGAAAATTATGATGAAGTTTTAGGTTCTGATAAACCAATTCTTTTAGATTTTTGGGCAGAGTGGTGTGGTCCTTGTAAATTAATAGGTCCAATTATAGACGAATTATCTGAAGATTTTTCAGATACAGCAATTGTAGGAAAAATTAATGTTGATGAAGCAGGTGCTCTTTCTAGTAAACATGGAATAAGAAATATACCTACTTTATTATTTATTAAAAATGGTGAGGTTATAGATAAGCATGTTGGAGCTGCTAGTAAGAAAGAAATATCAGATAAGCTGAACGCTCTGATGTAATTTTTGTTTTTAATGAGTATAGACAGTAGTGCTATAAATTTTATAGAGAATTTAGATTTTTTTGCGAATCAAGTAGTTGAAGGTTTTATCACGGGCCTTCATAAAAGTCCTTTTCATGGTTTTTCTGTTGAATTTGCTGAGCATCGTATTCATAACCAAGGTGAATCAGTTAAGCATGTTGATTGGAAATTATATGCTCGAACAGATAAAATGTTCACAAAACGTTTTGAGGAAGAAACAAATTTAAGATGTCATTTAATTATTGATTGTTCAAGTTCAATGTTTTTTCCATTTGAAAAAGAATCAACATTGGATAAATTAACTTTTTCTATTCTTTCTTCTGCTTGTTTAATGAATTTGTTTAGAAGACAACGAGATGCTTTTGGGATTACTCTTTTTTCCGAATCTTTGGACTTTCATAGATCTCCAAAAGTTTCAAAAAAACATTATTTTCAATTAATATATGAGTTAGAAAAAAAAATAAAAGAAAAAAGAACTCCAAATATAAAAACAGATTTTTTAAAATCTTTGGGTAGTATGGTAGATTTAATCAAAGAAAGATCATTAATTGTGATTTTTAGTGATTTTCAGGGCTCGGTAGAAAAAATTAATCAATTGTTCCAGTCATTACAAAGTTTAAAATATAAAAAACATGAAATTATATTGTTTCATGTGTGTGACTTTAAAAAAGAAAAAGATTTGGAATTCTCTAGTGATTTTTACAAATTCATCGATTTAGAAACAAATGAAGAAGTGAATATCAATCCTTTTGATTTGAAAAAGCAGTTTCAGCTCGAGAAAGAAAGTATGTTTAATTTTATAAAAGAAAAGGCATCTCAAAATAAAATAGATTATTTTATTGCTGATTTAAATGAAGGTTTTAATAAAATGTTAAAATCTTATCTAATCAAACGTTCTAAATTATATTAATTTATTTTTTAATTAATTCTGAAAATCTATCATATTTTAATAATACAAGTAATATAATATTTATATTATATTTCCCGTCTATCTTTTTTGTAACAGGGCTCCTTTTTTCAGATTTTTTTGTATTTATAAAAATATATTTTGGAATTAGAATTATAAATGAAATATAGCCTAAAAAGACCATAAAAAAATCATTTAATTTTAAACTAATTAAATAACGAAAAGCAATAAATAAATCTATTATAAATCTATTTATTAAGACAATAATTAAATCAATAAAAGGTAGATTTTTAAATAACATTAATAAATTGTTTCTATGGTTGTAAAATGTTTTTTTATAATCTGATTTAGATAATGTCCCGCCTCCATGATGAAAGACATGACTGTCTGGGCAATAGCCTATTTTTTTTCCTATTCCTTGAATTCTCCAACAAAGATCTATTTCCTCTTGATGCATCTTGAAGTTTTCATCAAATCCTCCAGCTTGCAAAAATATTTTACGATTTATTAAGAAACATGCTCCGGAAGCCCAAAAAATTGAACTAGGAGTATTATACTGACCTTTATCTTCTTCTATTTTTTTTCCTATTCTTCCTCTACAAAATGGAATGCCATTATAATCAATAAATCCACCAGCGGCTCCTGCATATTCAAAGTGGGTTTTTTTATTTAGGTCTAATATTTTAGGTTGCACTACTGAAAAACCACTATTATTTTCTAAAAAGAGAAATAATGGTTGGATCCAATTTTTTGAAACTAAAACATCATTATTTAATAGTAAAACATATTTTGTATTTATTTTTTTTAATGCTTTATTGTAACCTTTTGCAAAACCATAATTTTTCCGATGTTCAATAATATGCACATTTTTAAATTTTTTTCTGATATAATTTTTTGAGTTATCAGTAGAGTTGTTATCTATTACTAAAATTTCAGCTTCTTTACTAAATTTTTTAATGATAGGTAGATTGATTTTTAACCAATGTAATCCATTCCAATTTATAATTGCTATACATACTTTTTTCATCTTTTCCATCTATTATGAGACCAAAGCCAATTTTCAGGACTCTTTAGTAAAGTTTTTTCAAGTTCTCTAACGTATTTTTCTGTAATATTATTACTTATTTTTAAAAATTCAATTGTATATCTTCCTTTATCTATTTTTTTCATTTCTGCATAAAAAACTGTTGCATTAGTTTTTTTACTTAATCTTTCAACTCCTGTTGAAAAAGATGTTTTTATCTTTAAAAAATAAGATTGATGAGAATGGTTTATACTTTCAGGAACTTGATCGCTAAGAAAAAAATAGATATTAGGTTTTAATTTATTTTTTAAAATAAATTTAGCTGAATTTTTATGTTTTAACATTTTTGCTCCAAATTTTGTCCTAATTTTAAAAATTAATTTATTGAAAAAGCTATTTGATAAAGGTTTATAAATAGCATATATGTTTTTTTTCCAATAAACACATATAGTAGCTAATAACCATTCCCAATTGGAATAATGTCCTGAAATGATAATTATGGGCTTTTCTTTTCTTCTTTCTTTTGTAATGATTTCGGGATTTAAAATTTCTACTCTTTTTGCTAAATCATTTGCATTAAAATTCATCAATTTAATAGTCTCAACAATTACATCTAATAAATAAGCATAAAACTTTTTTCTAATTTTTTTTATTTGTGTTTTTGATTTTTTCGGGAAAGCTTTTTGTAAATTTTCTGTTATTATTTTTTTTCTATATCTAAACGAATAATTTATAAAATGGTGTAAAAGTTTAGATAAAAAATAAAGCTTTTCTATAGATAGTTTAGATAATATTTGAAATAAAAAAAACAAAATATTAAAAGGGTAATGTTCTATATTTTTTTTAAAAAACAAATAAATATAGTCATACTTTTTAAATTGAATTTGAAATAAAGTTGAAGATATGGATAAATTAATTAATTTTACCCTTCAAAAATTACATTTGTAATGTATTTTAAATAGGAGAGATGGCAGAGTGGTCGAATGCGGTGGTCTTGAAAACCATTGTACCGAAAGGTACCGGGGGTTCGAATCCCTCTCTCTCCGCATGCTAATTTTCTGAAATCATTATAGGCATAATCAATGCTAGTGTTTGATTTTTGTCTATGTTTGGTTCAATCGTAACTGCTTTTGCTGCAGTTTTTAATTTTATTTTTAATTCCTCGCAATTTAATGAGAATAGTATTTCTAGTAAAAATTTACCATTAAACGCTATCTTCATATCTTCTCCATTATATTTTAAACCTGTTTTTATATTACTTAGTGCACTATTATTTATGTCAGTATCAATTGTCGTCACATCTAATGAGTTCCCTTTTATATTAAATACTACTTGATTTGTACTTTTATTTGACAAAGGCATAACTTTTTTTAATGCGCTTAATAATATTTGTTTTGAGATAATTAATTCATTTGGATTGTCTTTAGGGATAACTTGTTCATAGTTTGGGTAATTTCCATCTACCAATCGACAATAAATTGTAATATTATCAAATGCAAATATTGCATTTGATTTATCATAGTTAATATTTATTTCTTCATTAGTGTCAGAAAAAATATTTTTAATAATATTAAGTGGTTTTTTTGGTAAAATAAATGATGTGTTTTCTTCAATTTTTTCTTGTATTTTATGTTTTACTAATTTATGTGCATCTGTTGCAACAAAATTAATATTTCCAGAACTAACATCACAGAACAAACCAGACATCACAGGCCTTAATTCATCATTACCTGTTGCAAATATTGTTTGTGCTATACTATTTAAAAATATTTGAGAATTAATTTTTATTGATTTTTCTTCCGATAATTCTGGGGTTTTAGGGAATTCACTGCCATCAAAGAAGGAAAAGCTATATTCTCCATCTTCAGAATTTACTTTTACAGTATTGTTTTCATAATTAATGAAAAAAGTTAGAGGTTGTTCAGGAAAAGCTTTTAAAAATTCAATTATCATTTTTGCATCAATAGCGATGGAACCATTTTCTTCCGCATCCACATCTAAGGTTGTTTCCATTGTGCAATCTAAATCAGTAGATTTTAAGATTAATTTTTTTTCATTGACTTCAAATAGAAAATTTTCTAAAATAGGGAGCGCGTTATTTGGAGTTATTACTCCAGATATGAGCTGTAAACGTTTTAGTAAAGTTTGACTTGATATTATAAACTTCATAAGTTTTTTTTTAAGGTAATATTAGCAACAAAGATTAATTAAAAATTTATAAAAACAATTTCAACATGTGTTTTTTTATGAATAATTTTCAACATAGAAGAGATTCTTAATTGATTTGGAGCTCTTCTTTTGTTTTTAAAATTTTCTCAAATTGTTTGTACTGAATTAAAACTAATTCATTATGAAATAATCCATAAAATCTTTCATCATCATATTTTTTGTTTTTTGTTCTTCCTTTTAAAGAACTTTTCTTTTCAAATCCTAATAATGTAATTTTTTCTTTGTTTTTTAAAGTTATATTTATGTCAAATAAAGGGTCTCTTTTTTTTACTTCTTCTATATTAAAATCTTTATTGCTTTTTAAAAATTTTTCACAGAATATATTTTTAAAATTCAAAAAGTATTCAGCTGCTAATTCTTCTTTTGTATTTATTTTAAAAGAATGTTCAGGATTTCTATAATTTATTTCTACACTTTCTATTTGGTCATCTCCAAAATCAAAGATTGTTTTGTTTTTCCATGTGTCCTCGTTACATGAAAACCTTGAGCTCAAATAACCATTGAATCCAGGTATGGACAGAACATATGGTTCACTTGAATTTTCTAAAATCATATAAGTTCCTAATTGATCTTGTGTGTCACCTCCAACGTATATAGTTTTGATTTTTTCTCCTTTTGAATAAAAGATAACTTGAGTTCTTTGAACACTCATTCTTTGCAGAATATTTTCTTTTTCTTTTACAGCTACTGGTCTTTTTATTTGCATATCTCTTACTGTTTCTAATAAGTAATTAATTGCTTCTTTGTTGACGGGGAAATTATTTTCCAACCTCCATGTGTTTTGAATTTTAGATAAAATAATTTTTTTTGGAGTCTTGTTTTCAAGAGTGATGTAGTCAATTTCATCTATTTTTTGAATTGAAAAATTTCTTTTATCACTTAGTTTTTCTTTTTGTTTACAAGAAGTAAAAAGGATACTGAAAATTAAAAATAAAATGAGATATGTTTTTTTCATGCTTTATATTTTCTAGTTCTCCTAATATATAATGTTAATCCAAGAATCAATATGAAAAATTGTGGAATAATTACATTTATGATTTTCCATTTTTTATTTTTTTCTTCTAATAAAATTTTATCTAATTTGTTTATTCTGGTTTGTTTTTTTCTAATTTCAAATAAATTATTCTCTCTCCCCCCCTCAATTAAATAATTTATACAGTTTAAAATAAAATTACTATTGTTGTATTTTTTAAAAGTATTTTTATCATATCCCAGGGGTAATGGTTTAGTGATTGGAGGGGTGGCAAATAACTTTCCATTTTGATCAAGTTCTAAATTTCTTGATTCTGTGCTTTTTCCAATTTGATTTCGTATTAAATCACCATCACTTATTACAATCATTCTATTTTTTTCTTTTACTTGTTCAATAAAATTTAATTTTTCTTTGTATTCTTTTGGAAGAATATTGGTATAAATTGATGTAAATGTCCCTTCTAATAAAACAGCTATGGGAAGATGTTTTTGGGTGTATTTATTTTTTTCAAGCATATATCTTACGTGATCAAAAGAAATGATATCCATTATATTTGATGTTGTACTATATTCAGATGTTTGAAGAAGTATAGTTTTTTTAATATTATTTTTTATTGTATCGATAGAGCTTGGGAATTGCGTCTTGATATTATAAATTTCTTTTGATATGGAATGGTTTTTAGAGCCATCAATTACTGGAAAATAATCCCAAGGATAGGTTCGGATTAATCCAGTTATAGGTTCAGTTAACTTGATTTCAGAATTTTTATAATCCCTTGCTAAATTTGGGTTAATTCTTGCTCCATATTTATATAACATGTCAGCAATATTAATATTTAAATCTAATAAAGGAAATTCAGATTGTTGCTGTAAACTATCGATACTTGCTCTTGTTCCTTTAATTAACCATAATGTTTTTCCACCACTCATTATATATTGGTCTAAGATAAATTTCTCAGGTCTGTAGAAAGAGTCTGTGGGGTTATTTATAATAATACAATCATAATCTGATAAATTATAATTAAATTTTATTGAGTCAGTTTTTACTACTTCTTTAAAGAATGTCGCAAATTCCTTTGATTCATCTATATATATTGAATCATTTACTGTATACTCTTCTTCAAATTCTAGTTGTTTTTTTAGAGAATAGATCCAGTCAGCATTTTTTTCTCCATGACCATTAATAATGCCAATTTTCTTTTTTTTCTTATTACCATTAAGAGCATTCTTGATAGAATTAATAAGTTTATATTCCAATTGGCTTAAGCACTTTTCAGTGTAATATTCATATAGGCAATCTAAAATTTTGTCATTTTTTCCAGCACACTCTATTGGCCATTCTTTATCTAAGTCATTTAAAAAGGAAATTGTTTTTGAATATTCTGTTTGATATGTAATCTCTGCACCCCAAAGGATATATTCATTTTTTAATTTTGGATGAAAAGTCCAATTAACATTATTTTGAGTTAGTTGATATATTTTTTGATCTCTTTTTTTTTCGTTTTCCATTGAGTAAAGATTAATAAATTCGTAATCTATGAATTTAGAGTAATATTTAAACTCAGATAGTAGTTGTTTTATCTCTTTTTTTAAACTATTAAGTTCAGGAGTAAAAAGATTTCCTGTAAAATAAATTTTAAAATAAATTTTATCTTCAATTTGTGATAAAATCTCTATTGTTTTTTTTGATAGGGTGTATTTTTTTTCTTGTGTCATGTCTATTCTTGAATGACCAACTTGCATTAATAATATATTGAAGATTATTATGACTAGTGTCACAATAAAAAATTTATACTTTTTAAATAAAAAACATGAACTCGAAAGTGTTTTTTTCATTAAAGCTTTAAAATCAACTTGCCTCTTCATTTTCTTCTTTTTAAAGTTTCAGTAGATAATAACAAGAATACAATTGTTATTGAAATGAAAAATATAACGTCTTTTAAGTCTAGAATACCTTTGTAAAACCCTTCTGCTCTTTCTGTTAGATTGAATAATTGAAACACTTCTAAAATTTCCATTTTTTGGATTATAGTAATTCCTTCTAAAAAGAAAAGTATAGTTATAAAAGATAATACAAATGCTACTAATTGTTTTCTTGTGATAGATGAGAAAAATAAACCAATCGATATAAAAGAACAACTAATTAATATTAAGCCAAAGTATCCTGTTATAATTTGCCCATAATCAATTTTTGTTATGCTTAGATCATCAATAGAGAAAACGTAGATTATAGTAGGAAAAAAAGTGATTATTATAAAAATTAAACAAGCAAAAAATTTACCTAAGATAATTTCAGATTCACTAATTGGTTTAGTCATTAGAAGTTCTATGGTCTTACTTTTTTTTTCGTCAGCAACAATTCCCATTGTAATAATGGGAGATAATAATAAAATAAGCCAAGGGATGAATTCAAAAAAAACTGAAAGATTAGCTAAGCCAGCGTTTAATATATTTGGAGCTGGGTGTGGGAATATCCAAACTGAAAAACTAGTTATCAATAAAAATATACCCATTATTAAATAACTCGATAAAGAGTTGAAAAAATATCTTAGTTCTTTTATTAAAATTGTTTTCATTAGTTTTAAAAGTCAATCAATATACTATCTTTTTCTACAATTCCTAATAAATTATTTGCTCCTATTTCACTCGTATTCCTTCTCATTATTGATATTTCTAATAATTTTGAAGAGTTGAATAGCGCTAAAATATCTCCTTCAGGAACATCGCTATATTTTTTGGAAATTTCTTGTATTTTTTGGTTTCTTCTCAGTAAAATAGTAAAAGGCTGATTTTCAATTTTTTCATTAAAAAAATCTCTTGAAATATTTGTTACGATATTTCCAAGTCTATCAATATAAATTACTTTTGCTACAATTGTTTTTCTGTTTCTTTTTGAGTCTATTTTTACTATTGGAGCACTATTTTTGTTATATAAAAATTTTGTGATTTCTTTTCCAAACTTTGTGATATTTTCTCCTTTTACAATTTCACATGCTATGTTGGCAAACACATTCATCATAGGGAATGGTGAGTCTTTTATATTATCTTTAAATTCTATTTCAATTATTTTTTCTATTTCTTTATTTTGAAAAAGAAGAGAAAATAATCCACTGTCAGTTCCAATAAAATAGTGATTTTCTACTTTAGTTATTATATGCTTTTTATTTTCTTCTATTTCGGAGTCCAAGCCTATTATATGAACAGTTTTTTCAGGAAAATAAGGATATGCGTTTCTCAATATATAAGCGCATTCACCTAAATGAAAAGGAGTGATCTCATGAGATATATCAATAATTGTAATAGAATTTAAATTTTTATATATATATCCTTTTACACTACTTATAAAATAATCTTTGTTTCCGTAATCAGAAGTGAGGGTGATAATTGCCATATTATTTTAATATATATTTTTTTCCTTGAATAGATCTAAAATACGTATTTATTTTTTACATTGTGTAAAGAAAATTTGTCTGTTTTGTTAGAACGAAAAATAATATTTAAAAATATAGATTTACTTGATGTTTTTGGTACAAAAGAAAAAAAATTAAAAGTAATGAAATCTTATTATCCTAATTTAAATATTACATTAAGAGGAGAAGTAATGTTAGTTTTTGGTAGTAAAAAATTAGTTAATGAATTTGAAGAAAAAATAAATTATATAGTAAAACGCTATAAGATCAATAATAGTTTAGAGGAAAGTGATATTCATTATATTTTTAGTGATATTGAAAATAACTTTTTTCATCAAGATGTTATTTTACATGGATATTCAGGTTTAGTTATAAAACCAAGAACAAAAAATCAAAAAAAAATGATTGAAATGTCTTCAGAGTATGATATGATTTTTGTTTCTGGACCTGCTGGTACTGGAAAAACGTATACATCAGTTGCTTTGGCTGTAAAAGCTCTTAAAGAAAGAGAAGTAAAAAAAATTATCCTTACCAGACCGGCTGTTGAGAGTGGTGAAAATTTAGGGTTTTTACCAGGTGATCTAAAAGAAAAATTAGATCCATATATGTCTCCTTTATATGATTCTTTATCTGACATGTTACCTCCTGCTAAACTAAAAAAATTATTAAATGATAATAAAATAGAAATTGCTCCACTAGCATTTATGAGAGGGAGAACTTTAGATTCTGCATTTGTGATTTTAGATGAAGCTCAAAATGCTACTATTTCACAAATGAAAATGTTTTTGACTCGAATGGGATCTTCTGCTAAATTTATTATTACTGGTGATATGACTCAAATAGATCTACCGAAAAATCAAAAATCAGGATTACTTCATGCAATAAAGATTTTAAAAAAAGAAAAAAAAATAGGATTTTTAAACTTGAAAGACACTGATGTAATTAGACATAAATTAGTACAATCAATAATTAAAGCTTACAACAATGAATAATACTATAGTAAATACCAATTTTAAATTCCCTGGGCAAACATCTTTTTATAAAGGCAAGATTAGGGATGTTTACACAATTAATAATGAAATTCTTGTTATGATTGCAACGGATAGAATTTCTGCATTTGATACCGTATTACCAAAAGGGATACCTTATAAAGGACAAGTTCTTAATCAAATTGCTAGTTCTTTTTTGGATATGACTTCTAAAATAGTCCCTAATTGGAAAATATCAACCCCTGATCCGGTTGTTACAATTGGAAAATTATGTGACCCAATTAAGGTGGAAATGGTTATTAGAGGTTATTTGTCTGGGCATGCATGGAGAGAGTATAAATCTGGAAAAAGAACAATATGTGGAGTTCCTATGCCAGAAGGCATGAAAGAAAATGATAAATTTCCTAGGCCAATTATTACACCTACCACAAAAGCTAGTGTTGGTCATGATGAGGATATTTCTAGAGAAGATATAATTTCTCAAGGATTAGTAATAGAAGAAGATTATAAATATTTAGAAGAAAAAACATTGGCTTTATTTAATGCTGGCACAGAATATGCAAAAAACAAGGGGTTAATACTTGTAGACACAAAATATGAATTTGGCAAAGCTAAAAACGGTGAAATACTATTAATTGATGAGATACATACTCCTGATTCTTCAAGATATTTTTATTTATCAGGTTATGAAGAAAGACAAGAAAAGGGTGAAAAACAAAAACAATTATCTAAGGAATTTGTAAGGCAATGGTTAATTGAAAATAATTTTCAAGGTAAGGAAGGGCAAGTTATTCCGAATATGAATGAAGAATTTATAAATTTAGTTTCTAATCGTTATATAGAATTATTTGAAAAAATAACTAATCAGAGCTTTGATAGGGTAGATGCTTCAAATCTTTTAAATAGAGTTGATCATAATATAATGAATGCTATTAGCTAAAAACATAGGATCCAATCCTAAACATGTTTGAACCACATTTATTGGCAATTTTATAATCTTGGCTCATTCCCATACATAGGATTTCGAAATCAGATGAGTTAATATATATTTGATTCAAGGTGTTAAATTCCTTTTTTATTTTTTCTTCATTTAAAGAGGCTGTTGCCATACCCATTATGCCTTTTATATTGATAAATGAGAATTGATTTTTGTTGTTATTAATTATATCAAAATTTGATTTTGATATTCCAAATTTACTTTTTTCCTGAGCTATTTTAATTTGGATTAAACAGTTAGTTACTATTTGTTTTTTTTCTGATACAGAGTTTATTTTTTCTAACAACTCAATGCTGTCAACAGAGTGGATTAAATGTATGAATGGAATTATATACTTTACTTTATTTTTTTGAAGATGACCTATCATATGCCATTTAATATCTTTTGGAAGTTTTTCATATTTTTTCAATAATTCTTGCACTCTGTTTTCTCCAAAATCTCTATGTCCAGTCTTGTAAGCATTTAAAATTTCATCAAAAGTTCTATTTTTTGATACTATAATTAGTTTTTTAGATCCTATAACTTTTTTGATTTCTTTTATCTTTTGTGCAATCATGTTAACTCCATCATTATTAATCCAGTTCTTAATTTTGGAAGAATATAAGTACTTTTTGGTGGCATTGTTTTATTTTTTTTTGCTATATCTAAAATTGTTTCAATTTTTATATTTGGAAGTAAGAAAATTAAATTATTTTTTTTTGAAATTTCATCTAATTTTAATTGAGAATTAGGTATATAATGTATGTTGTCAATTGTTTTAAAATTATGTGTATTTAAAACAGGTTTTAAAATTGAATCTGATAAAACAAAAACAGGGATTTTATTTTCTTTTGTTGTTTTACTATCTATTTTAAAGCAATACCATTTCTTATTTATGTAAATTTTTATTTCATTTTTTTTAATTGGGAGAATTGTCTTTGTTTCAATAATTTTCTTATTTTTTTTTATTAAATCTAGAAGTATTTTTTTTTCTTCTTTTTTCGATTTTTTTATTACTCTGTGAAAGCTTTCTAAAGCTAGCTGATCAGAACTTACTAGATATGCTAAACAAGGATTATTCAAAGCAAATGACTCATTATATGAACTAGAAGATGCGAGTCTGTGATGACCGTCTGCTATATAAAGTTGTTTGATTTTTTCAAAATATTTTTTAATTTTTAGGATGTCCTTCGAAAAATTAATAGACCATATTCTATGTATTTTTTGATCATTAGTTTTAAATTCATATTGAGCCTTTTCGTTTGTTTTATTTTTTATGAATTTTTCAATTTTTTGTTCTTTTTTATAAGTCAATAATATTGGTTCAGCATGAATTTTACATTTTTCAAGATATTTTTTAAATAATTCTTCTCTTTTGGTAATTGTATTTTCATGTGTTTTTATACATCCATTTTTATAATCTTTTGTAGACACACCACAAACAAATCCTATAAACTTTTTATTTTTATGTTTTTGTTCATATAAATATATACTTGGTTGTTTCTTAATTAGAATGTTTTTGTTTTTGAAATTTTCTATTCTTTTTTTTATTTCAGAAAGATTATTGGCTTTATTTTTTTTTTCTAGAATTTTTAAATAACTAATCGGGTTGGCTTTTAATTCTTTTTTTATTTCATTTTTGGAGTATTCCGGATATGATTTTATAGAAAAATTTTTTAATTTTTCTTTTCTTGCAATTAAAGCTTGAAATTCAGAGATTTTTACCAATGTTTTACTTATAAAAATTAATTATTTGATTTGCTAATTCTAGCCCTATTCTATCTTGAGCTTCAATGGTAGAGCCTCCAATGTGAGGCGATAGTGATATCTTTTCATTCATTAGGATCTTTATACTTGGATTTGGCTCGTTTTCAAAAACATCTAATCCAGCAGACTGAACTTTTCCATTTTCTAAAGCTTTAATAAGTTCATCTTCATCAATAACACCTCCTCTAGCAGTATTTACAATACAAACCCCGTCTTTCATCATTTCAAATTCTTTTTTACTAATTAATGCTTTATTATCTATTTTTGGTATGTGAAAAGTAATAAAATCAGATTTTCTTAAAACATTTTCAATAGAAGTAGTGGTTATTTTAAAATTTATATTTTGATTATCAAAAAAAGAAATAGTGATTATACTTTTATCAATAAATTTATCATGAGCAATAATCTTCATTCCTAATCCCAATCCAATTTTTGCTACTTCTTGTCCAATTCTCCCAAAACCTATTATTCCAAGAGTTTTTTTATTTAATTCTTTTCCTTTAGAATATGTTTTTTTTAAATTTTTAAATCTTGTTTCCCCCTCTAAGGGCATTTTTCTATTTGAACTATGAACATGTCGAGAGATGTTAAAAAAATGAGTGAATACTAGTTCAGCAACAGAAAGTGATGATGCGGCTGGTGTATTGATAACGTGAATACCTTTTTTTTTAGCATATTCTACATCAATATTATCCATTCCAACACCCCCTCTACCTATAACTTTCAAGTTAGGGCAGTTATCAATTAATTCTTTTCTTGCTTTTGTGGCAGACCTAACTAATAGGACTTCAATATTATTTTCATTTATAAAATCAATTAATTTTTCTTGTTCTATTTTAGAGTTTATAACTTCAAAATTATTTGATTCAAGAGTTTTAATACCATTTTCTGATATTCCATCATTTACTAATATTTTCATCTTAAGCTTTTTTTTCTAATTCATTCATAACATCAACTAATACTTGTACACTATCAATATTCATAGCATTGTACATTGAGGCGCGATATCCGCCTACTGACCTGTGCCCTTTCAATCCATTAATTCCACTTTTTTCCCACATGGAGTTAAACTTTTCTTCTAGTTTTGGTTCATTAAGTAAAAAAGTCACATTCATTGTAGAACGATCTTCTCTATTTACAGTTCCGGTGAAGAGCGAGTTAGAGTCAATAGTTTTATATAATAGATTCGCTTTCTGATGATTTCTTGTTTGCACCCAATTTATTCCACCATTTTTTTTCAACCATCTTAACGTCAACATTGATACATATACTGAAAAAACAGGGGGAGTATTAAACATACTATTTTTATTAATATGAGTTCTGTAATCTAACATTGTAGGAATCATTCTACCTGTTTTTCCTAGGATGTCTTTTTTGACAATAACTAAAGTTGCACCAGCAGGACCTAAGTTTTTTTGGGCTCCTGCGTAAATTAAATCAAACTGAGATATGTCAATGTTCCTACTAAATATATCAGAGGACATGTCACAAACTAGGCTTATAGGTGATTTTGGAAAATCTTTTATTTGAGTTCCAAATACGGTATTATTAGATGTGCAATGAAAATAATTAGCATCTTTTGGAATAATATATTTTTTGGGAATGTAATTGTAATTCTTTTCTTTAGAGCTAGCAATTATGACAGTTTTTCCAAATAATTCAGCCTCTCTAATTGCTTTTGAGGACCATGTACCAGTGTCTAAATAGACTGCTTTTCCATTTTTCTTCATTAAATTAATTGCAACCATTAAGAATTCTAGGCTTGCTCCACCTTGAAGAAAAAGTACAGAGTAGTTTTCAGGAATATTTAACAATTCTTTTGTTAAACTAATAGCTTCATCCATAACTTGAACAAAATCTTCACTTCTATGAGAAATTTCGATAAGAGATAAATTTAAGTTGTTAAAATTTAAGATTGAATTAGACGCTTCTTGAAAAACTTCTTTAGGTAAAATACAAGGGCCTGCGCTAAAATTATGTTTCAACATTATTTATGTAAGTAACTTTGTTTTTTTAATAATTCTTCTTCAGACTCAACAATTTTTTCATTTGGAACACAACAATCTACCGGGCAAACTGCTGCACATTGAGGTTCTTCATGAAAACCTTTACATTCTGTGCATTTTGTTGGAACGATATAATAAAACTCTTCATCTATAGGGTCCATACTTTTGTCAGAATTTATTTCTTCTCCAGACATTGATTGTACTAACCCTGATAAATTAGTACCTTCTGACAGCTTCCAAGGCATGGAGCCTTCGTAAATAGCATTATTTGGGCATTCTGGCTCACATGCTCCACAATTAATACATTCATCAGTTATTTTTATAGCCATATTAAAAAATTAAAGTACTATAAATTTATTCAAATATATTTAAACATATAGTATATTTAATTTTAAAGTTATTTTAATAAATATTTTAATTTGAATTTATCTGATAGAATTAAAGCTTTTGAAAAATTAGGAATTGTTTGTAGAGATCTAGCTTGTAGTAAAAAACATTCAATATTTGGAGAAGCATCTCTCGAAAATGAATTTTTTACTAAGGAAAATGTAATTCAAGCACTTGTTTCAATTTCTAATCTATTAACGAAATCTAAACTTGAAAAATGGATTTATTCTTATGATTTAAGTTTATATAAAAAACCAAAAAATATTGGTGTTTTTTTAGCAGGAAACATTCCTTTAGTTGGCTTTCATGATTTTTTATGTGTTTTAATATTAAATCACAAATTTATTGGTAAGTTTTCATCAAAAGATTCTGTTTTATTTAATTATTTAGTTGATCAATTGTTAATTATAGAACCCAGATTTAGATCAAAAATATTTTTTCAAAAAAAGATATTTCATTCAGATATTTTTATATGTACCGGGAATGATTTTTCAGCTCAATATTTCGACTTTAATTTAAATTCTAAGCCTAGAATCATAAGAGACAGTAAAGCTAGTATTGCGATTTTTGATGGCAATGAAACCACACAAAATATTATGTTATTAATGAAAGATATTTTTTTGTACTTTGGGTTAGGATGTAGAAATGTGTCAAAATTATATATCCCGAGGGATTATGATATTCAATCCATAAAGAAATATTTTTTAGATTATAAACATTTATTGAAGCATAATTTTTATTTTGATAATTATATATATTATAAGGCTTTTTTAAAACTTAAAAAGGAGAATTTTTTAGATTTTGGAAGTATATTATTATTAGAGTCAAACGAGTTATTTTCTCCTATTTCAGTTCTCTATTATGAGTATTATGATGATTTTCATGACTTTCCAGTAGATCTCTCTAAAATACAATGTGTTGTTTCACGTAATAATCATTTGAATCATGTTTTTTTTGGAGAATCACAAACTCCAGAATTATTTGATTACGCAGATGGTGTAGATACTATAGATTTTCTTTTAAAGAATTAATTTTTTTTTTGTAACTTTACATCTGTACTCTGCCTCATTTAACAATTTATTTTATGAAAAAAAATGTAATTTTATTGCTGTTTTTTTTTCCTTTCTTCTTCTTTTCGCAAGAAGTTTGTTCCGATTATGATGCATGTAATTATGCTTATGAGGGGGATTGTGAGTATGCTGTATTATATTATGATTGTAATGGTAGTTGTGTAAATGATTTAGATAATGATGAGGTTTGTGATGAATTAGAGATTTTTGGTTGCACGGATGGGTCTAGTTTGGATGGGAACCCAATGGCTTGTAATTTTAATCCACTTGCTACTGAGGATGATGGCTCTTGTTTATATCCTGGTTTTATTTATGATTGTGATGGTGTTACATGTTTAACTGATACAGATGGTGATGGAGTGTGTGATGAAAATGAAGTTTTTGGATGTAATGATTCTAATGCTTACAATTTTAATTTACTTGCAACAGAAGATGATGACTCTTGTTGGTATCCAGTTTTTGGTTGTCTTAACCCTTTAGCAGGTAATTATAATCCTTATGCAGATTTAGATGATGATTCTTGTGTTTTTTCACCTTGGATTTTTAATTCTACAGATTGTAATATGACAGTTTTAATTCCTAATGATGCTGACCTTTTAATAGATGATTATAATTTGGAATTTGGAGACTGGATAGGAGCTTTTTATAAAGATGAAAATAATCAATTGTTATGTGGGGGTGCTGTTATGTGGAAAGAGGAAACAACTTCTATTGCAATTTGGGGTGCTGAAAATGGTTTAGATAATGGTTTTCAAAATAATGAAGAAATAACTTGGAAAGTATTTCAGAATCAATCTGAAAGCATATTAATTCCGGAATTTAATTTTGGGTCAAATACATATAATTGCAATGGATTGGGGGGATTGGAGGAATTATCAGTTTTTAATCAAGAAATTTATTTTCCAGCAGGATGGACTATTTTTTCTTCTTATATCATACCTATTGATAATGATGTAGAGAAAATTTTCGAAAATATTGATGATTTAATTATTATTAAGGATCAAAATGGAGATGTTTTTTGGCCTTCTTTAGGAATTAATCAGATAGGAGGTGTTAATTTTAACGAAGGTTATATCGTAAAGATGGATTATGAATCTTCCGGAAACAATTTGGTTTTATCTGGAGAGCTAATTCCTTCTGATACAGAAATAATTTTTAATGCAGGGTGGAATATTATTTCATATTTAAACAGAGAATCTGCTCCAGTTGAAGATATGATGGAGTCAATAGAACAAGATTTAATTATCATAAAAGACGAAGATGGATTAATTTATTGGCCCCAATTTGGTGTAAATAGTATGATTAATATGTATCCAGGAAGAGGTTATCAAATTAAATTAAATACAGATTTGTCATTTTCTTATCCCTCTGTTTCTAGTGCGAGGTTTTTTGATTTTGGAAATGATTTACAAACAACACATTATTCAAACCCTAAAAAAACAGGTGAAAATATGACTATAGGTATTCCTATTTCTAGTTGGGATTGCCCGCTCTCTTTGGGTGATGAAATAGCAGTATTTTCTAATGATGGTCATTTAGTTGGTTCACAAATTTTTGATGGCAAATCGATGGCTATATCAATATGGGGAAATGATTTTTCTACTTTGGAAAAAGATGGAATAGATTCTGGCGAATATTTTTATTTTAAATTATGGGATAATAATCTGAAGGAAGAAAAATATTTGAAAGTAGATAGTTGGATTGAAGGTTCTGAATTTTATTATCCTAATTCAATAAGTATCACAGGTAGTATATCAATTAATTTTAATCAAATAGATGAAAAAGAGATAGTGCAAAAATTTGATTTAATGGGCAGAAACGTAATAAGTTTCAACGAAAATCAAATAGGGTTTATTTTATATAAGGATGGTTCTGTATACAAGAAAATAAAACAATAATTATAGGTATACTTATTCTACTCTTTCAAAACATCCTAAATCAGGCAAGACTACTCTATAATTTCCATTTATATCATATGGCACTAATAATGCAGTATTTTCAGAGCCAATATTAATTGCTGGGGATATTGAGTCTAATTCAAAATTCCAAGAATCTGTATCAATAAATTTTGGGTTGTTATTTAGTAAACATTGATTAAACAATGGGTCTGCATTGATATTATACATATTAGTATCAAGTTTAATTAAACAATGATCAAAACTATAATTAAATTCCGCCCCATTATTGTAGTCCAGTAAAAGTTCATTGTCATTATCACCATATATTATACAATTACTAAAGTTAGCCTGTTGTAGAGGTCTAAATTGTGTCTCTCCATTTATATCTTCATAATAATTGTTCAAAAACACATTTGGTGTTTGTCTACTCTGAGCTGTGTAATAATTGGCAAAAGTAGAGTGTTTAAAATCATATATTCCTCCGATATTTAAGGCAACTCCATATTGACCACAATTACTTACTAATAAATTCTCGCCAACAACATGAGATCCTTGTGCTAGGATTCCTAACCCTGACATATTATTTATTATTGAGTTTTTTATTTCTAAACTTGGATTTTCATTGCCAATTGAATCAATCTGAACCCCAATAGTTCCATTTTGAATGATTGCATATTCAATTTTATTATTTACACTTCCAGCTGTTAACCATATTTTTCCCCATTGTCCAGGGATATCTTGATAATAACTTTCTAGTCGATCACCCTGAACTGTAATTAATTGATCAATACTTTGGCCTCCATTCATATTTAATGTACTTGACTCAGTGACAATTATATTTGACTGATTGTGTAAGTAAATATCTGATCCAGGCCCTATATTTAAAGTAGCTCCATTAGTTATCCAAATATCTCCATAAATAATATGTGGTTTGTCATCTGCCCAATCCGTTAGTACTTTTATATTGTAAAATTTGTATTCATAATTCCCATCACCATCAAAATCTAAAGAATCTAAGTATTGCGTTTCTGATTGATGATCTGCGATTCCAGAGTAAAAATGAGCATCTATACCCCATGCTGCTAAGTCAATATTTTGAGTTATATTATCATATTCAAGTATAATTTTATCTTCTTCTATGAAATAAGAATTTAATGCTTCATTTGGATCAATAGTTACGTCTGCAAAAATATAAAGACTATCGTCTCTCCTTATTAAAATATCACTTACTGTATTACCACTTTCTCCGTCTATATTGATTCTAAAAGGTGAAGATTCACCTCTCGATAAAAAAACAGAATTTAAATAAATATCTTTATTGCTATTGTTATAAACTTTTAAATATCTAGTTGCAGATCCGACTGTTGTAAAAACAGTATCAAAAAGTAATGTATCAACAGAAAATGATAATGAACCTGTGTTGTTTCCTGCTATTATACTATCATCTTTATTACAACTAACAATTATTAATAATGTTAAAATTAATGTCGAAATAATGATTCTCATAAGATAAAATTTGATTGCAAATTACACAATAAGAACTTTAAAATAGTATTTATGTTGTAAAATTATACATAATTAATTTTTCGCATTCATTTGTATTCACTAAATTTGGCTTCCTTTTTAAAAAAAATAAGTTATGAAGAAAGGTGTACATCCGGAAAATTATAGATTAGTTGCTTTTAAAGACATGTCTAATGGTGAGACTTTTATTACTCGGTCTTGTGCTGATTCTAAAGAAACGATTAAAATAGATGGTGTAGAGTACCCTCTCATTAAAAGAGAGATCACAAGTACTTCTCATCCATTTTATACAGGAAAAATGAAATTAGTTGATAGTGCGGGAAGAATAGATAAGTTTTATAATCGTTTTGGAAAAAATAAAGTTAATTCTAACAGTAAAAAAACAGAAGAATCTCCAGTGGCAGAAGAAGCTCCAGTGGAAGAAGAATCTCCAGTGGTAGAAGAATCTCCAGTGGCAGAAGAAGCTCCAGTGGTAGAAGAATCTCCAGTGGTAGAAGAAGCTCCAGTGGCAGAAGAAGCGCCTGCTGAAGAAGAAGCACCTGCTGAAGAAGAAGCACCTGCTGAAGAAGAAGCTCCTGCTGAAGAAGAAGCTCCTGCTGAAGAAGAAGCACCTGCTGAAGAAGAAGCGCCTTCTGAAGAAGAAGCACCTGCTGAAGAAGATTCTACTGAAAAAGAATAAAAGAACATAACATTTTTTCTATTTTTTCGTTTTTTAAATTTCGAGTTTAACACAAATCGATATGAATTATATTCTTTTAGATCCACCTCCAGAAAGGTTTTACCCTTTTACTTTAACTCGTCCGTTAGCTGAAATGAGAGTTTTTGGTGGAACAATAAAAGAAATGTGGGAACAAAAATTAGGTGTAAAGGTATCTCATTTAACAAGACCTGAATTATCTGATTTATACCCAACAAAATGGGATAAAGAAAATCTCATTATAAGATCAGATTGGAAAGAGCTTGATGTTCCATTAGACAACACATGTACTAGTTCTCTGTCTTCTAAAGGAAAAATAAGTTGGTTAGAAGCTTGGGAATTTTACACAAAAACATTTGACTATTCTGATAGTTGTGAGTTTTTATATATTGATCTTGACAATTATCTTTATTCTAATCTAGTTGATTTCAAAATTAAACCTAATATCAAAAAACTAGATTGTTCTAAAAACCCTTTTTTAAATGATGATGATGGTCCTATTTTAGTTGAGAAAGGAGTTGTTATTATGGAGGGGGCAATGATAAGAGGGCCTGTTCATATTTGTGAAGGCTCTATTATTAAAATGGGTGCAAAGATTTATGGTCCTACAGTGATAGGCCCATATTGTAAAATTGGAGGTGAGGTTTCAAATAGTATATTTTTAGGGTATTCAAATAAGGCGCATGATGGATTTTTAGGTCATTCAATAATAGGAGAATGGTGTAATATAGGAGCTGGAACAAGTAATTCTAATCTTAAAAACAATTATGACACTGTCAAAATATGGGATTATACATCAAAAAAATTTAAAGATTCAGAAAAACAATTTTTAGGTCTTTATATGGGGGATCATTCTAAATGCGCTATAAATACATCATTTAATACAGGCACTACTGTAGGGGTTAGTTGTAATATTTTTGGATCGGGTTTTCCTAGAAATTACATTCCTTCTTTTTCTTGGGGAGGCCCTTCTGGATATAAAGATTATGACATTGAAAAAGCAATCACAACAGCACAAATAGTAATGAAAAGAAGAGGTATTGAAATGTCTTCTGAATATGAGAAAATGTTAAAGGGATTATTTAGCATGACCGCTTCCTTTAGGAGTTAAACTGACATTTTGCCTGATTTTTTATTTGGCATAATAATTGCTTTATTATAAATACAAAAAACACAATAGATGGATCCATTTTTTTTAGATAGTTTAGATGATAAATCAGATTTAATACCACTTCTTTCATTGGATGATGAGGTGAGAATAAATTCCACAAAAATACCAAAGGAATTACCGATTCTTCCTTTAAAAAATACTGTCTTATTTCCGGGTGTTGTTATACCTATTACTGTTGGTAGAGAAAAGTCTATTAAATTGGTAAAAGATCATTATGTAGGAAAAAAAATCATAGGAACTGTTTCGCAAAAAGATATAAGTATAGAGAATCCAAATCCAAGTCACTTAAATACAATAGGCACAGTGGCAAAAATAATGAGGCTATTTAAAATGCCTGATGGTAGTAGTACCATAATTATACAGGGACTTAAGAAATTTAAATTAAAATCAATTACTCAAACAGACCCGTATTTTAAAGCAACTGTAACGCCATTTTCTGAAATTTATCCTAAAAAGAATAATGATAATTTTAAAGCACTTATTAGTTCTTTGAAGGATGTTGCTTTAAAGGTTATTAAAGAATCACCTAAGATACCTTCAGAAGTTGCATTTGCTGTTAATAATATAGAAAGTGATTCTTTTCTTGTCAATTTTATCTCCTCTAATATGAATCTTAAAGTTTCTGATAAACAAAAAATGTTAGAGGAACCTTCATTAGATTTAAGAACGAAAATGGCCTTAACTCATCTTAATGAAGAGCTGAAGGTTTTGGAAATGAAAAATGAAATTCAATCAAAAGTAAAATCTGATTTGGATGAACAACAAAGGGAGTATTTATTAAATCAGCAATTAAAAACTATTCAAGAAGAGTTAGGGGGTAATGTTCATCAAGAAGAAATAGAGAACATGAGAAAAAAGGGGAAGGACAAAAAATGGGATAAAAAAACTAAAAGTCATTTTGAAAAAGAATTAAAAAAGCTACAAAGAATGAATCCGCAGGTTGGAGAGTATGGTGTTCAGAGAACTTATGTAGAAACATTATTGGATCTCCCTTGGAATGAATTCACAAAAGATCAATTTGATTTAAAAAAAGCTGGTCGAATTTTAAACAAAGATCACTACGGTTTAGAAAAAGTAAAAAACAGAATATTAGAGTATTTAGCTGTACTTCAATTAAAAGGAGATATGCGTTCTCCAATTATTTGTTTACATGGACCTCCTGGTGTTGGAAAAACTTCATTGGGAAAGTCAATTGCGACAGCTTTAGGTAGAAATTATATTCGTATGTCTTTAGGTGGTGTAAGAGATCAATCTGAAATTAGAGGTCATCGAAAAACATATATTGGTGCAATGCCAGGACGAGTTATACAATCTTTAAAAAGAGCTAAATCTTCTAATCCTGTTTTTGTTTTGGATGAGATTGATAAACTTAATAGGGATGCTTTTGGAGATCCTTCAGCCGCAATGTTAGAAATGTTAGATCCTGAACAAAACAATGCGTTTTATGACAACTATATCGAAACAGGATTTGATCTTTCTAGAGTGTTATTTATAGCTACAGCAAATGATATTAACTCTATAGAGCCTGCATTAAGAGATAGAATGGAGTTGATAGATATATCAGGTTATACCCTCCATGAGAAATACCATATTGCAAAAAAACACTTATTGCCAAAATTATTAATTGATCATGGTTTAAAATTAGGAGATCTAAAAATAGGGAAAAAAGAATTTGAATCTGTCATTGAAAGTTATACTAGAGAGTCTGGAGTTAGAGATTTGGAGAGAACTTTGGCGAAAATTATTAGAAGTACAGCCAAGCATGTTGCATTAAAGGAGAGGTATGATAGAAATGTAACAAAAAAAGGTATTCTAAAAATTCTTGGTCCTAATAAATTTGAAAAAGATAAGTATGAAACTAATGAAAATTTAGGTGTTGTTACTGGTTTAGCATGGACTCCTAAAGGTGGAGACATCTTATTCATTGAGTCTTCTTTTAGTTCAGGAAAAGGAAAATTGATAATTACTGGTAATATTGGAAAAGTAATGGAAGAATCTTCTAAGATTGCATTAGAATATTTAAAATCTCGTGCTTTAGTTTCAAATTTAGATTCCGAGTTTTTTCAAAAAAATGATATTCATATCCATGTTCCAGAGGGAGCAATACCAAAAGATGGTCCTTCAGCTGGAATTACGATGTTAACTTCTTTAGCTTCTCTTTTAAGAAAAAAGAAAGTTGTTAGTAATTTAGCTATGACTGGAGAAATAACTCTAAGAGGAAAAGTTTTACCGGTTGGTGGGATTAAAGAAAAAATATTAGCAGCAAAAAGAGCTGGTTTGAAAAAGATTATTTTGTGTGAACAAAATAAAAAAGATATTTTGGATATTAATCCTTCATATATAAAAGGTCTTAAATTTTTCTACGTTAATAGAATGGAAGAAGTTCTTAACATTGCTCTTCTCAAGAATTAAATGTAATTTTTTTCATTTTTGGTTTTGTGTTATATTTAACTTGTTTTGAGTAAAATTTTTGTTTTTATTTTTGTTTGTTATTATTCTTTTTCTCAAATAGGAGGGGGTAGTGCTTTTGAATTTTTGAATCTTCAAACTTCTCCAAGAATTAGTTCTCTTGGGGGGTATGGGCCAAATGTTATTGATTCAGATCCAAATATAGGTCTTTTTAATCCGGCTGTTATTAATTCAAAAATGAATTCATTTTTAACTATTAATTACATTAATTATCATGCAGATATAAATTATGGTTCCATTTTATACACTCATGATTTTAAAAAAATAAAAACACCTATTTTATTTTCTTTAACTTATTTGGATTACGGTATTTTTGAGGAAACTAATGAATTTGGTGAAATAATTGGAGAATTTACTTCTTCAGAATATTTATTTTCGGTAGGGTTTTCAAGAAAAATATATAATTTAGACTCTTTGAGATTTTTTAATTTCGGAGTGAATTTTAAATCAGCATTTTCTCAACTTTATTATGAACAATCTTTTTCTTTGTTATCTGATATTTCTTTTTTGTATCACAATGAAAATAAACGAATAACTTCTTCTTTTTTGATTAGAAATTTGGGATACCAAGTAATTCCTTATTATTCTGGGAATAGAGAAAAATTACCACTAGAACTTTCTTTAAGTGTATCTAATAGACTTTTGCACATGCCTTTGAGATGGACCTTTGCTCTTCAACATATAGAAACTTTAGATTTAACATTTGATAATTCAGTTGAATCAGATGATTTTATAAACACGGATACTGAGATCGGGGTAGGTCAAAAGATTCTTCGTCATTGTGTTTTTTCTGGTGAGTTTTTAATTACAAAAAACCTTAACTTAAGGTTTGGGTATAACAATAGAACTCGTGCTGAAATGATAATTTTAGATAGAAAATCTATGGTTGGTTTTTCATTTGGTTTTAGTTTTAAAATTAATCGCTTTAAATTTGATTATTCTAGGCAGTTTCATCATTTTTCTAATCCAGTGAATAGTATAGGTATAACTACTAATATTTCAAATTTTTGAAAAAGATAATTATTGCAATAGATGGAGAATCTTCTTCAGGTAAGTCAACACTTGCTAAATCGTTAGCAAAACAGATTTCTTATAAGCATTTAAATACAGGTTCGATGTACAGGGCTGTAACATTTACTGCTTTACAAGCGGGATTTTTGTTTAATGATAAGATGAACACAGAATCAATTATAAAATTAACTGAAAAATTAAATTTTGAGTTTAAATTACTAAATCAACATTCTAACCTTTTTGTAAATGGCGTTAATATTGAAAAAGAAATTAAATCACCTGAGGTTTCAGATTTAGTTAGTCAGGTTAGTACTATTTTTGAGGTAAGAAAAAAAATTGTAAAGATTCAAAGAGATATGGGTATAGAAAAAGGTATTGTGATGGAAGGTAGAGATATAGGGTCAGTAGTTTTTCCTTCTGCTGAATTAAAATTATTTATTACAGCTGATATAAACATTAGAGCAGAGAGAAGATACAAAGAATTAAAAGCTAATAATCAAAGTGTTACTAAAAAATCGGTTTTAGAAAATTTAAAAAAAAGAGATTTTATTGATAAAAACAGAGAACATAGCCCTTTAGTTAAGGTTCATGATGCTATTTTAATAGACAATAGCCATCTTAATATTTCTGATCAGATTTCATTAATAATTAATTATCTAAAAAAAAACCTTTAAAAAGTTGGTAAAAGTCAAAAAGGGATTTATATTTGCCATCCCTTTATCAGGAAAAAATTAATTTTCTTGAGAAAGGATAGAAGATTTAAAACCTTTTACATATGAAGGTTTATTATAGTTCATTGATTTATTGAGAGAAAAAGGTAAAATACCAATTTCTATTTGAGTATTCATTCTAGACAATTATTTAAATTCTTTTACAATGAAGAGTTTGATCCTGGCTCAGGATGAACGCTAGCGGCAGGCCTAACACATGCAAGTCGAGGGGTAACAGAAAAAAGCTTGCTTTTTTGCTGACGACCGGCGAACGGGTGCGTAACACGTATGTAACCTACCTATAACTGGGGAATAGCCTACTGAAAAGTGGATTAATACGCCATAATATGTATTTAAGGCATCTTTTATACATTAAAGCTTTGGCGGTTATAGATGGACATGCGCAACATTAGCTTGTTGGTGAGGTAACGGCTCACCAAGGCAACGATGTTTAGGGGGTCTTAGAGGATGATCCCCCACACTGGTACTGAGACACGGACCAGACTCCTACGGGAGGCAGCAGTGAGGAATATTGCGCAATGGAGGAAACTCTGACGCAGCCATGCCGCGTGCAGGAAGACGGTCTTATGGATTGTAAACTGCTTTTGTATGCCAAGAAACCTTAGTACGTGTACTAAGCTGACGGTAGCATACGAATAAGGATCGGCTAACTCCGTGCCAGCAGCCGCGGTAATACGGAGGATCCAAGCGTTATCCGGATTTATTGGGTTTAAAGGGTCCGCAGGCGGAAAATTAAGTCAGTGGTGAAATCCTACAGCTTAACTGTAGAACTGCCATTGATACTGGTTTTCTTGAGTACAAATGAGGTGAGTGGAATGTGGCGTGTAGCGGTGAAATGCATAGATATGCCACAGAACACCAATTGCGAAGGCAGCTCACTAACATGTAACTGACGCTGAGGGACGAAAGCGTGGGGAGCGAACGGGATTAGATACCCCGGTAGTCCACGCCGTAAACGATGATCACTCGATGTTGGCGATATACTGTCAGTGTCTGAGCGAAAGCATTAAGTGATCCACCTGGGGAGTACGATCGCAAGATTGAAACTCAAAGGAATTGACGGGGGCCCGCACAAGCGGTGGAGCATGTGGTTTAATTCGATGATACGCGAGGAACCTTACCTAGGCTTAAATGTAGATTGACGTATTGGGAAACCAGTATTTCTTCGGACAATCTACAAGGTGCTGCATGGTTGTCGTCAGCTCGTGCCGTGAGGTGTCGGGTTAAGTCCCATAACGAGCGCAACCCCTATCATTAGTTGCTAACATTTAGTTGAGGACTCTAATGAAACTGCCCGCGTAAGCGGTGAGGAAGGTGGGGATGACGTCAAATCATCACGGCCCTTACGTCTAGGGCTACACACGTGCTACAATGGTAACTACAGAGGGAAGCTATCTGGTGACAGTGAGCAAATCCTTAAAAGTTATCCCAGTTCGGATTGAAGTCTGCAACTCGACTTCATGAAGTTGGAATCGCTAGTAATCGGATATCAGCCATGATCCGGTGAATACGTTCCCGGGCCTTGTACACACCGCCCGTCAAGCCATGGAAGTTGGGGGCGCCTGAAGTCGGTAACCGCAAGGAGCCGCCTAGGGTGAAACTAATAACTGGGGCTAAGTCGTAACAAGGTAGCCGTACCGGAAGGTGTGGCTGGAACATCTCCTTTTTAGAGAATATTCTCAAAAGAAAATGGGAATTTTACTTTTTTTCTCTCTTTATTTAAGATATATAGAAAGTTTGCTTTCTAATTTATAACAAATCTAAATTTGGATTTGTTTTTAACGTTCATTGACATATTGAGAAATGTTTTTTAGATTTTAATCTAAAAGACGATTTTCTATTTTTTAGAATTTATTCTAAAAAGTAGTCTAACAATCATTAATAACAATTTTTAAGCATTTTTAGTAGATACTAAAAAAATATTGAAAAAGTTACTCAAGAGCATATGGCGGATGCCTAGGCTCACAGAGGCGATGAAGGACGTGATAAGCTGCGATAAGTTTCGGGTAGGTGCAAATAACCGTTTGATCCGAAAATTTCCGAATGGGGAAACCTAACAGATTGAAGATCTGTTGTCCTTTTTAGGATGCAAACCCAGGGAACTGAAACATCTAAGTACCTGGAGGAAGAGAAAACAATAGTGATTTCCAAAGTAGTGGCGAGCGAAATGGAAATAGCCCAAACCATTTTTGTTTTGGCAAAAATGGGGTTGTAGGACTACGTTATTTCATGTGCTATGAAGTAGAATACACTGGAAAGTGTAACCAAAGAGGGTGATAGTCCCGTAAACGTAAATCAGCATTTATGAATAGTAGTATCCTGAGTAGTGCGGAACATGTGAAATTCTGTATGAATCTACCGGAACCATCCGGTAAGGCTAAATACTCCTGTGAGACCGATAGTGAACTAGTACCGTGAGGGAAAGGTGAAAAGTACCCTGAAAAAGGGAGTGAAATAGACCCTGAAACCGTATGCTTACAAGCGGTCGGAGCTAATTTATTTAGTGACGGCGTGCCTTTTGCATAATGATCCTACGAGTTACTCCTCTCTAGCAAGGTTAAGGACTTCAGGTCTGTAGCCGGAGCGAAAGCAAGTCTGAATAGGGCGTTGAGTTAGGGGGGGTAGACGCGAAACCGAGTGATCTACCCATGACCAGGTTGAAGCTTCGTTAACCCGAAGTGGAGGACCGAACCAGTAGACGTTGAAAAGTCTTTGGATGAGTTGTGGGTAGGGGTGAAAGGCCAATCAAACTCGGAAATAGCTCGTACTCTCCGAAATGCATTTAGGTGCAGCGTTATGTTTAAAGTATCATAGAGGTAGAGCTACTGATTGGATGCGGGGGCTTCACCGCCTACCTAGTCCAGACAAACTCCGAATGCTATTGATATTTGCATAGCAGTGAGGGCATGGGTGCTAAGGTCCATGTCCGAGAGGGAAACAACCCAGATCATCAGCTAAGGTCCCAAAATTACAGTTAAGTTGAAGTAAACGTAGTTTGATTGCTTAAACAGCTAGGATGTTGGCTTGGAAGCAGCCATTCATTTAAAGAGTGCGTAACAGCTCACTAGTCGAGCGATCAAGCGTGGATAATAATCGGGCATTAAACTGTATACCGAAGCTATGAACTTCTTACCGAAGTGGTAGGAGAGCATTCCAACGGCGCTGAAGGTAAATCGTGAGATTTACTGGAGCTTTTGGAAAAGAAAATGTAGGAATGAGTAACGATAAAGCGGGCGAGAAACCCGCTCACCAATAGACTAAGGTTTCCTGATCAACGCTAATCGGATCAGGGTTAGTCGGGGCCTAAGGCGAACCCGAATGGGGTAGTCGATGGATAACGGGTTAATATTCCCGTACTACTATATACTGCGATGTGGTGACGGAGTAGTGACACTCTTGCGTACTGACGGAATAGTACGTTGAAGGGGAGTAGGTATTGGTTAAATAGGCAAATCCGTTTAACTAGCTGAACCCCAATAGTACCATGAGTCTTCGGACAAGTGGATAATAGAGGTAAACAGACTTCCAAGAAAAACCGCTAAGCTTCAGGTATATAGTACCCGTACCGTAAACCGACACAGGTAGTCAAGTAGAGAATACTAAGGTGCTCGAGTGATTCATGGCTAAGGAACTAGGCAAAATAGTCTCGTAACTTCGGGAGAAGAGACGCCATCTTCGGATGGCCGCAGTGAAATGGCCCAGGCGACTGTTTATCAAAAACACAGGACTCTGCTAAATCGAAAGATGATGTATAGGGTCTGACACCTGCCCGGTGCCGGAAGGTTAAGAGGAGATGTTATCCTTTTGGAGAAGCATTGAATTGAAGCCCCGGTAAACGGCGGCCGTAACTATAACGGTCCTAAGGTAGCGAAATTCCTTGTCGGGTAAGTTCCGACCTGCACGAATGGTGTAACGATCTGGGCACTGTCTCAGCCATGAGCTCGGTGAAATTGTAGTATCGGTGAAGATGCCGATTAACCGCTACGGGACGGAAAGACCCCGTGAACCTTCACTACAACTTAGTGTTGACTTTGGAAAAATGATGTGTAGGATAGGTGGGAGACTTTGAAGCGTTGCCGCTAGGCAGTGTGGAGTCGTTGTTGAAATACCACCCTTCATTTTTCTGAAGCCTAACCTCTAACGAGGAACAGCGCTTGGTGGGTAGTTTGACTGGGGTGGTCGCCTCCAAAAGAGTAACGGAGGCTTCTAAAGGTACCCTCAGCACGCTTGGTAACCGTGCGTAGAGTGCAATGGCATAAGGGTGCTTGACTGTGAGACTGACAAGTCGAGCAGGTAGGAAACTAGAGCATAGTGATCCGGTGGTTCCGCATGGAAGGGCCATCGCTCAAAGGATAAAAGGTACTCCGGGGATAACAGGCTGATCCCTCCCAAGAGCTCACATCGACGGAGGGGTTTGGCACCTCGATGTCGGCTCGTCACATCCTGGGGCTGTAGAAGGTCCCAAGGGTTGGGCTGTTCGCCCATTAAAGTGGCACGCGAGCTGGGTTCAGAACGTCGCGAGACAGTTCGGTCCCTATCTGTAGTGGTCGTTAGAAATTTGAGAGGACCTACCTCTAGTACGAGAGGACCGAGGTGGACTAACCTCTAGTGTACCTGTTGTGGTGCCAACCGCATTGCAGGGTAGCTACGTTGGGAAGAGATAAGTGCTGAAAGCATATAAGTACGAAGCTCGCCTCAAGATTAGATTTCTTTTAAGGGTCGTTCGAGACTAGGACGTTGATAGGTTGCAAGTGTAAAGGTGGTAACATCAAAGCTGAGCAATACTAATTACCCATAGACTTTTTCAAAAACGCTTGAAATTGTTATTATTTTATATTTTTCTGAAAAACATTTCTAAATATGTCGAAGATTTATGGCGACTTTAGCATCAGGGATCACCTCTTTCCATACCGAACAGAGAAGTTAAGTCTGATAGCGCAGATGGTACTAGGTAAAACTGGGAGAGTATGTCGTCGCCGCCCATACAGGTTTTATTTCCTGAAAATCAAGAGCCTCAATTTTTAAATTGGGGCTTTTTTTATATTTAATTTATGTTTAGATTAATTCTTCTTTTTCTTTTTTCTTCTATTTCTATAAGTCAAGAAAATATAATTAACAGTTCGTATTTTGAAGGTTTTGAAATTGGTAACCTGGGAAGCCCTTTTTCTTCTTATTTTCCTAATTTACAAAAAAACAATCTTGAAATAAAATCAGATTTTATGGATAATCATCTAGTTGAAAATTATAAAAAATATAGATTATTTGATAAAATATTTTTTTTTTCACACTCTAATATCAAAAATAGCTTAACATACATTAGTGGATATAATGAAGGAGGTTTTATTAGTTCACAATTAACTAGACCGGTATCTAATCATTCTCATATTAATTTTTATTATAATAATCTAATTTCAAATGGCTTTTTTCAATTTCAAGAAAACAGGTTTAGTAATTTAGGTTTTGAGTATGCTTATTTTAATGAAAACAAACCATATGGTTTTATTTTTCATTTTAATTCTATAAATAGTTTTCATGAGGAAAATGGTGGTGTGGAAGATTATAATCAAAATCTTTCTGATGATTTACAACAAACTTATTTTTCTGAAGCTAATTCAGAAATTAAAAATAGAAATTTTTCATTACAGCAATATTATAAATTTAATTCAGGGAAAATGATTTCCTACTTAATTGATTATAATAGATATAGAAAAGTCTTTACTGATAATGCCCCATCCTCTTATCATTATTCTTATACACCATTATTTTTTGCTATTGTTGATAATTATCAAAATACATCAAGTTTTTATCATGTGAAAAATAAATTAACACTTCATTCTAATTATTTTCTTGAAAAGAATATTGATTTTTCTTTTATTTATAATCTATATTATCATGATTTAATTACTAATAATTTAGGAGACTTTATTTTTTCTATTTCTAATTTTAAAAACCCATTAGATTATAAGTATAAATTTGATTTAAATTTTTGTCCAATTGGGCATAATAAAAATAATTATGACTTAAAATTAATGTATGAATTAAAAACTAGTAAATTTAATGGAGAGTATCTCTTGGGGCTTAATAAACAAAAACCTAATCTATTTTCAGGAATATACCCTCCTAACTTATTAACTAATTTAAGCTGGGAGGATGATATTTATTCTTTAAAAAATATTTATATATCTTTTGATAATTCGATTACTAATAGAAAAATTGATTTAAATTTTAACTATCGAAAGGTTCATAATCTATTGTACTATAATCACTATGCTCTTTATACTCAGTTAGAAAGTCCAGTTGATTATCTTCATTTTTTATTACAAAAAAAATGGGTTCATAAAAAATTAGATATTAATCAAGCTATTCACTTGCAGAAAAGATATTTTGATAATGATGATAATTCTAATATTTTATCAATTCCTTTTTTTCTTTATCATCAGTCCATTAAATATAATTTTGATTTATTTAAGGAAACACAATTAATAATGAACTTTGATTTTAAAATTCACTCGAATTATTTTCCAAACACTTACATGCCGCTAAGTTCTATTTTTTATACTCAAAATGATATTCAAGTTGGTGGAGTTCCATTTTTTTCAGTTGGTTTGTATTTGCAAAAAAATAATTTTTCGTTAGGTGTTATATTTAAAGATATTCAATATACTTTTTTAGAAAGAAATTATATAACGCAAGATTATATTGCAAACCCTTCTCTTTTAAATTTATATATTAACTGGGAATTTTTAGATTAAGTTTTTTGTTTTTTCTTTTTTGCTGCAGGAAATAAAATGTTATTTAATATTAGTCTATAACCTGCAGAATTTGGATATAGTTCTAATTCTGTTTTAGGGTCTCCAATTTTATGTTTATAATCTTCTGGATCATGTCCCCCATAAAATGTCCAAGTTCCTTTTCCAAATTTCCCATGTATATATCTAGCTTCATTTAAAGATTTATTTTCTCCCATAATTATCACATTTGGTTTTATTAGTTCTTTGGAAAAAGAAGTTGTTTGACCAATAAATCCTTTAATAATTCTTGAATGATTTTGACAAAGCATAGTTGGTACAGGGTCCCATTTTGCAGAAAACTCAAAAAGAGTAAAAAAATCATTTTCTTCTGTAACTAAATTCCTTCTGTTTTCAGTCATATCTATATCTGAAAATTCGTATTTATTCGGGTCTGTTATAATATTAAAGTTTTGAAAAGCTAAAGTTTTTTCAAAGTTTAATTTATCTTGTGCATTAGTATCCATCTTATCTCCATCAAACATAATTTTACAAATATCTACTCCTTCTGCAGATAATGCTATATCATATGTGTCAGTTGCGCTACACATTGCAAATAAAAACCCTCCACCCGCAATGTATTCCTTTATTTTTTTTGCTACCTCTAATTTATGTTTTGAAACTTTTTCAAATCCATTTTTTCTAGCATTTTCTTCAAATATTTTTTTTTGTTCAATATACCAAGATGAATTTTTAAAACTTCTATAAAACTTCCCATATTGACCTGTAAAATCTTCGTGATGTAAATGTAACCATTCATATAATGGAAGTAAATCATTTATTATTTCATCATCATATATTATATCATAAGGTATTTCTGCATATGTTAATGCTAATGTTACAGCATCATCCCATGGTTGTTTATTTTTTGGCGAATAGACAGCTATTTTAGGTGCTTTTTCTAATTTTACTATATCTGTGTTATTGGATGGTGAAGAAATAGTGTTATAAATATCGTTTATTTCATTATTAGAAAGAATTTCAAAACTTACACCTCTATATGTACATTCTAATGATATTTCCTTAATATTTTTAATTAAAAAACTTCCTCCTCTATAATTTAATAACCAATCAACCTCTAAATTATTTTCTAAGACCCAATATGCAATCCCATATGCCTTTAAATGATTTTCTTGACTATTTTCATCCATTGGAATCAATATAAAATTCCCAAATGAATTCAGTGAAAAAAAAAATATTATTATAAAAAAATTAAAATTCGTTTTCAGATTCATTAGTATTCATTTTTGAATGAAATTCATTTTGATACATGTCTTTTTCTAAATTTCCAAATTTGGCTAAAGAACCATTAAATTTCAAGCGTCTTCTTCCTAACGGACCATTTCTGTGTTTTGCAATAATAAATTCAGCTTGGCCTATACAAGATGTTTGAGGTTCTGTATCCCACATGTCTAGATTATAATATTCTGGTCTATAAATAAAATTAACTATATCTGCGTCTTGTTCAATAGCTCCTGATTCTCTTAAATCAGATAATATAGGTCTTTTATCATTACGTAATTCTACTCCTCTATTTAATTGTGAAAGGCATATAATAGGAATATTTAATTCTTTTGCGATACTTTTTAATGATCTTGAAATTGATGATATTTCTTGTTCTCTTACACCTCCTTTAGTAGTTCCTTGCATTAATTGTAGATAATCAATGATAACAATTTTAACTCCATGTTGAGCAACTAATCTTCTACATTTAGCTCTTAAATCAAATATTGATAATCCAGGGGTGTCATCTATATAAATTTCTGCATTTTCTATTTTTTTGATTTTTGTATGTAGTTGTTCCCATTCAAACGGTTCCATTTTCCCACTACGTAGTTTATCAGAAGCAAGACCTGTTTCAGATGAAATTAATCTAGTGATTAATTGTAATGAATTCATTTCTAGAGAAAAAAGAGCAACTGGATTTTTGTGATCGACAGCTATATTTCTAGCCATTGATAAGACAAATGCTGTTTTTCCCATCCCTGGTCTAGCAGCAATTATAATTAAATCTGATTTTTGCCAACCTGATGTAATTTTATCAATTTCTAAAAAACCTGATGGCACACCACTTATTCCGTCTTCATTTCCAATACTTTCAATTTCTTTAATTGCTTGATGAATTAAATCTGTAGCTTTACTATAATTTTTTTTTATACTTCCTTCTGTTACTTTAAAAATTTCTCTTTCAGCTTTATCCATTAACTCAATAACATCAGTTGTTTCATCAAAAGCATCATTAATTAAATTGGAAGAAATTGAAATTAACTTTCTTTGTATATACTTTTGAACAATAATTCTTGCATGATGTTCAATATGAGCAGACGAAATAACTTTTTGCGTTAATTCTGCTAAGTATACTTCTCCACCGCAAATTTTTAATTTTCCATTTTTTCTTAATTTATCAGAAACAGTCAATAAATCAATAGGTTCCGCATCATTAAATAATTCAAGTAAAACTTGAAAAATCTCTTGGTGTTTTTCTTTATAAAAACATTCTGGGCTAAGTATTTCAATCGCTATTGCAGTTGCATTTTTGTCAATCATTAATGCACCTAAAACACCTTCTTCAAAATCAACTGCTTGTGGGGGTATTTTTTTATTTTGTATGGCTAATATTTTAGAGTCTTTTTTGTTCATTTAGGCTGATAATTTAAAAAATTAATCTTTATAAATCCCCATTTTTGAAAATTTTTCTATTCTTTTTTTTGAGATATTTTTTTTCTTAATTTTTTTTAGTTTTTTAATACTTTGAAGGATTGTTTTTTTTACCTCTAAAAAACATTTTTCTGGGTTATGATGAGCCCCTCCTAATGGTTCATTTATTATTCCATCAATCATTTTGTTATTTAACATATCTTTAGGTGTTAATTTTAATGATTCTGCAGCAATTTCTTTATGTTCCCAATTTCTCCATAATATTGAAGAGCAACTTTCTGGGGATATAACAGAATACCAAGTGTTTTCTAACATAAAGACTAAATCACCAACTCCTATCCCCAAAGCTCCTCCAGAAGCTCCTTCTCCAATAATAACACAGATAATAGGAACTTTTAATTTACACATTTCATAAATATTTCTCGCAATAGCTTCACCTTGACCTCTTTCTTCAGCTTCTAACCCTGGAAAAGCACCTGGGGTGTCAATTAATGTTATAATTGGTTTTTCAAACTTTTCTGCTAATTTCATTAGTCTTAGAGCTTTTCGATAACCCTCTGGATTTGACATTCCAAAGTTTCTATATTGTCTCATTTTTGTATTTTTTCCTTTTTGTTGACCAATAAACATTACAGATTCATTGTCAATTTTCCCAAAACCACCAATCATAGCTTTATCATCTCTAACATTTCTATCACCATGTAATTCAATAAATGTTTCTTCTGATAAGTAATTAATATAATCTAATGTATATGGCCTTTGAGGGTGTCTAGATAATTGAACTCTTTGCCAAGCACTTAAGTTCTTATATATTTCTTTCTTTTTTTGTGCTAGTTTTAGATTTAAATCATTTAAAATTTTTTTCACATCAGAATTTGTTTTTGTGCCAATATTTTTGGTTTCTTCAATTTGAGTTTCTAATTCCTCTAATTCATGTTCAAAATCTAAATATTCCATATCTTTTAATTAAAATAAATTTTAATTAAATATAATTAATTAAAATATTCTAGGTGTTAATTTATTTCTTTATTAGTTTATGAAAATATATCTTTGGTAAACATTTATTTTTATGATTTGTTTTCCAAATGCTAAAATAAACATAGGTCTTAGAATAACTTCAAAAAGAAATGATGGGTTTCATGATATTGAATCTATATTTTTTCCAATTAATTTATTTGATGCTTTAGAGGTTTTAATATGTAAAAACCAATCTAGTAAAATTAAAATTTATTATTCTGGCAATGTTTCTTTGATTTCAAATGATTTATGTATTAAAGCTTATAAATTATTAGATTCGGATTTTAATCTACCTTCAATTAAAGTTTTTTTACATAAAAAAATCCCTCTTGGATCAGGCTTGGGTGGTGGTTCTTCTAATGCGGTGTCAATGTTGAAGATTCTTAATCAATTATTTAAACTAAATTTAAATCAACAACAATTATTGAATTATTGTACTCAGTTGGGAAGTGATTGTGCTTTTTTTCTTTATAATAAGCCAAGTTTTGTTTCTGGATTAGGTGATATTATAAATACAAATATCAATTTCTCACTAAATAAATATCAGTTACTGTTAGTTTTCCCATCTAAATCACTTTCTACTTCTGATGTTTTTAATAGTTTAGACAATAAAAATATTTTCATAAAAGAAAATTCTCATTTTTCTGATATATTTTCCAAAATACTAAGTGATCAATTGGCTATAAATTTTTGGAAAAATAAATTAAAAAATAATTTGGAGAATAGTGCTTTTAAATTTATGCCAGAAATAAAAAGCATAAAAGATGAATTATATAAAATGGGAGCTCTTTATGCTAGCATGTCTGGATCTGGCTCAACTGTCTATGGGATTTTTCCAAAACCCCAAAAAATTAAAAACTATTTTAATAAAAAATATTTCTCTTACACGTGTGACTTAATTTAATAAGCAAGTTTTCTAAATGTTATAATTGAAATTAACATAAACAAAATATTAGGAATCCAAATAGCAATTTGTGGATGTAATTCTCCATTTAGTGTTAAGGTTGTTGAGAATTTCATCAAAAAGATGTACGTAAAACATATTAATATTCCTAACGAGAGTTTTAAACCTAAACCTCCTCTGTTTTTTTTAATAGATATTGAAAACCCAAGTAATGTTAATATAATAATTGAAAATGCATTTGAGTTTCTTTGTGTTTTTTCAATAATTTCTAATTTTAAATCATTGTTTCCAGATCTTTTTTCTTCTTGTATAAATTGTGAAATCTCTCTAGTCGTCATAGATTGAATTTCTCGTTTTTGTTTGAATATTTTATTTGGATCTTCATTTAAATTGATATGAATATCTTTTTTACTTTTTTTAGTAATAATTCTATAGTTTTCGTTTTTTTTATTATAAATAAAACTATCAATTTGATAATTAGTAATTTTCCATTTTGATATATCATTATCCCATTCAATTATTTTGGAAGTAATTTTTTTTTCTAATTTTCCATTTTTCATTTCTTGCCAACAGAATTCTATGCCTTTTTTTTCATTCACATTATAATAGTCCATGTAAATTATTGAATTTTTTTGTACAGATTTATTGAAATTTTTCTCTGTTCTTACATCTGTTTTTTTTATATAATTATTTTCAAAAATTAATCTTTTTTCATTTGTTTGAGGTGTTAGCCAGTTGGTTAATAAAATAGAGGGCAGAAAAATAATTAGTGAACAAATTAGATAGGGTTGAAATAATCTTAATGGACTTATTTTACTGTTATAGAAAGCAATAATTTCTGAGTTTTCACTTAATCTAGATGTAAAAAAAATCACAGAAATGAAAGTAAGCAATCCGCTAAAAACAGTTCCGTAATGAATGATAAAATTTAAATAATAATCTTTTATAATTAGATTTAATGGCGCATTGTTATCTATGAAATTGTCTATTTTTTCAGATAGATCAAAAACTACTGCAATAGATAGGATTATTGTAATAGAGATGAAATATGTACTAAGAAATTTTTTATATATATATATATCAATTTTCTTCACTTTATTATAGTCTTTTTTCTAAATTTTTGACAATTGATTTTTTCCAATTAAAGTAGTTCTCTTTTTTAATTTGATTCCTTGCTTCTTTAATTAATCTTGCATAAAAAGCTAAATTATGTATGCTTGCAATTTGTTTTCCTAGTAATTCATTTGATATGATTAAATGCCTTAAATAAGCTTTACTGTAATTTTTGTCAACATAACTTTCTCCATTTTCATCAATTGCTGAAAAATCATATTTCCATTTTTTATTTTTAATATTAATTGTTCCTTCCATAGTGTAAAGTAGTCCATTTCTTGCATTTCTTGTTGGTAATACACAATCAAACATATCTACTCCTAATCCAATACATTCTAACAAATTAGAAGGTGTCCCAACTCCCATTAGATAACGTGGTTTTTCAAATGGTAATATATTAGTTACAATTTTTGTCATATTATACATTTCTTTATGTGGTTCTCCCACTGAAAGACCTCCGATTGCATATCCTTCAAAATCATATGAAGCAATTTTCTCTGCAGATAGTATTCTTAAATTTTTGTAAGTTCCGCCTTGAACAATAGGAAAAAGGAATTGTTTATAATCATACAAACCTTTTGTTTTATTAAAATGGATTTTACATCTTTCTAGCCATCTATGAGTTAATTCCATTGATTTTTTAACGTAATTCTCTTCACATGGATAGGGAGTGCATTCATCAAATGCCATAATAATATCTGCCCCTATAATTCGTTGAATTTCAATAGCTTTTTCTGGTGTAAAAAAATGAGAACTTCCATCTATATGTGATTTGAAATTCACTCCTTTTTCAGTTATTTTTCTACTTGCTGAAAGGGAATATACTTGAAATCCTCCACTATCTGTTAACATGGGGTTTTTATAGCCTATAAATTTGTGTAAACCTCCTGCCTTTTGAATAACATCAATTCCAGGTCTCAAATACAGATGATAGGTGTTTCCTAAAATTATTTCTGCTTTTATCTCTTCATTAAGTTCTTTTTGGTGTATTCCTTTTACAGTCCCTGAAGTTCCAACAGGCATAAAAATAGGAGTATTTATAATTCCATGATCTGTTTTGAATTCTCCGATCCTTGCATTTGATTTTTTATCACGACAAATAACCTTAAAACTCATGTTTATGTTTTATTTTAGTAAATATAATTTTAAATTAAGTTAAAAAACTTTTCACAATATGTCTTTCCATTTAATTCTTAAATATTTTCCTGATTTAAATGATGATTCAAAAGAAAAAATGAAAAACCTTTTTAATTTATATGAGAATGTTAACAAAAAAATAAATTTAATTTCGAGAAAGGATTTTGATTTTTTTTATGAAAGGCATGTTTTACACTCATTATCTATTTCTAAAGTTTTCAGATTTAAGAATAATGATGATGTTATGGATTTAGGAACTGGCGGTGGATTCCCTGGTATTCCTTTAGCAATTTTATTTCCAGATTCAAATTTTTTTTTAGTCGATTCAATTAAAAAAAAAACAGATTGTTTATCTGAAATTGTCTTAGATTTAAATTTACCTAATGTTAAGGTGATTAATGCTAGATCGGAAACATTAGATTATAAATTTGATTTTATTATTTCTAGAGCAGTTGCCTCTTTGTCTAAATTAGATTCTTGGACAAAGGGTAAATTTAAAAACAATCAACGAAATGGTTTAATTTGTTTAAAAGGAGGGGATTTAAGAAATGAAATCAAAGGTTTTGAAAATAGATTAAAAACATTTAATATTTCTAATTTCTTTGGAGAGGATTTTTTTTCTTCTAAAAAAATCATTTTTTTAGAAGAAAAAAAATAAATATTTATTTTTAATATTTTGATGTTATAATCTAAAAAAAATTATATTTGTATCCCGAAATCATAAGTTATGAGCAAAAGAACATATCAACCATCTAACAGAAAGAGAAAGAATAAACACGGCTTTAGAGAAAGAATGTCTACTGCTTCTGGTAGAGATGTTTTGTCAAGAAGAAGAGCTAAAGGTCGAAAAAGACTTTCTGTTTCTGATGAAATTCCAAAGAAGTAAATTTTCTTCTCTAGCTTTTCAATTTGTTTGAAAATTTTGCATTATAAATTTTAAGATTTTTAAAAAATATAATAAGTTTTTTATAAGTTTGAAATATAAAAAATGCCTAAAGATCTTTCTATAAAATCTATTCTTATTATTGGAAGTGGCCCTATTGTTATCGGCCAGGCTTGTGAATTTGATTATTCTGGCTCTCAAGCTTCAAGATCTCTTAGAGAAGAGGGTATAGAAGTTTCATTAATAAATTCTAATCCAGCAACTATTATGACTGACCCTGTAGTTGCAGATAATATTTATTTATTACCATTAAATTGTGATTCTATTGAAAAAATATTATCAGAGCGAGATATAGATGCAGTTTTGCCATCTATGGGTGGACAAACAGCATTGAATTTATGTATAGAGGCTGATGAAAAAGGAATTTGGAAAAAATATAATGTAAAAATTATTGGAGTTGATATTGATGCTATTAATATAACAGAGGATAGAGAGGCTTTTAGAGGTCTTATGGAAAAGATTAATATTCCAGTTGCTCCTTCTAAAATTGCCACTTCTTTTTTAGAAGGAAAATCAATTGCTCAAGAATTAGGCTTTCCTTTAGTTGTTAGGCCTTCTTTTACTTTAGGTGGTAGTGGCGCTTCTTTTGTTTATGAAAAATCTCAATTTGAAGAAGCCTTAACAAAGGGTTTACACGCTTCTCCAATTCATGAAGTTTTGATAGACAAAGCATTATTAGGTTGGAAAGAATATGAATTAGAATTATTGAGAGATTCTAATGACAATGTAATAATTATTTGTTCCATAGAAAATATGGATCCTATGGGCATACATACTGGAGATTCTATAACAGTTGCTCCTGCTATGACGCTTTCTGATACATGTTATCAAAATATGCGTAATGCTGCAATCAAAATGATGCGTTCTATTGGGGATTTTGCTGGAGGATGTAATGTGCAATTTGCTGTTAGCCCTGATGAAAAAGAAGATTTAGTTGCTATAGAAATTAACCCTAGAGTTTCTAGATCATCAGCTTTAGCTTCAAAAGCTACAGGTTATCCAATTGCTAAAATATCAGCAAAACTAGCAATAGGCTACACTTTAGATGAATTAAAAAATCAAATTACTGGTTCTACTTCTGCTTTTTTTGAACCTACATTAGATTACGTTATTGTTAAAATCCCTAGATGGAACTTTGATAAATTTGATGGCTGTGACAAAGAATTAGGTTTACAAATGAAATCTGTTGGAGAAGTAATGGCTATTGGAAGAAGTTTTAAAGAAGCTTTACAAAAAGCATGTCAATCTTTAGAAATTAAAAGAAATGGTTTGGGTGCAGACGGAAGAGGTTGGACTAATCAAGATCAGATATTACACTCTTTAAAAAGGCCAAGTTGGGATAGAGTTTTTAGAATATATGATGCTATAAACCTAGGTATTTCTTTAAGTAGAATAAAGCAATTAACGGGAATGGATATGTGGTTTTTAAAGCAAATTGAAAATATTATTTTAATTGAGAAAAAAATAAATCAATTATCCATTGATAATATTTCATCTGAGTTGTTACTTGAAGCTAAAATGAGTGGATTTGCGGATAGGCAAATAGCTCATCTTATGAACTGTTTAGAAAGTGAAGTTTTTAATAAGAGAAAAGAATTTGATATAAGTAGAGTTTATAAATTAGTGGATACTTGTGCTGCTGAATTTAAAGCAACAACACCGTATTATTATTCTACTTTTGAAAGAAAATCTTATACTAAATCAGGAGAATTAATAAAATATAATGAAAGTGAATCCACAAAAAACAAAAAAATTATTGTACTTGGCTCAGGGCCAAATAGGATAGGTCAAGGAATAGAATTTGATTATTGTTGTGTACATGGTGTTTTAGCAAGTAGAGAATGTGGTTATGAAACTATCATGATTAATTGTAATCCAGAAACTGTTTCTACAGATTTTGACACCGCTAACAAGTTATATTTTGAACCTGTTTTTTGGGAACATATCTATGACATTATTTTGCATGAAAAACCAGAGGGAGTTATTGTTCAATTAGGAGGGCAAACAGCTTTAAAATTAGCTGAAAAATTAGAAAAATATGATATAAAGATAATCGGCTCTAGTTTTAATTCTTTAGATATTGCAGAGGATAGGGGTCGATTTTCTGAAATGTTAAAAAAATTAGAAATTCCATACCCAGAATTTGGAGTTGCACAATCTGCTGATGAAGCACTAAAAATTTCAAAAGAACTTTCATTCCCAATTCTTGTAAGGCCTTCGTATGTTTTAGGGGGGCAAGGGATGAAAATAGTTATTAATGATAGAGATTTGGAACATCATGTAGTTAATTTATTGAAAAGTATTCCTGGAAATAGAATCTTGTTAGATCATTACTTGGATAAAGCTATTGAGGCAGAAGTAGATGCTATTTGTGATGGAGAAGATGTTTATATTATTGGAGTGATGGAGCATATAGAACCATGTGGTATTCATTCTGGTGATTCAAGTGCAGTATTACCAACTTTTAGTTTAAGTGAAAAGGCAGTTCAAGATATGTTAGATTACACTAAAAAAATCGCTTTAAATCTAGAGGTTGTAGGTTTAATTAATATACAGTTTGCTATTAAAGATGACAGTGTTTATGTTATAGAGGCAAACCCTAGAGCTTCTAGGACAGTGCCATTTATATCTAAAGCATATTTAGAACCTTATATTAAGTATGCAACTAAAGTAATGTTAGGAAAGAATAAGCTTAAGGATTTTAATTTCCAACCACAAAAAAATGGTTTTGCTATAAAAGTTCCTGTTTTTTCTTTTGAAAAATTTCCAAATGTAAATAAAGAATTGGGTCCAGAAATGAAATCTACTGGAGAAATGATATATTTTATTAAGAATTTGGAAGATCCATTCTTTCTGAAGCTTTATTCAGAAAGAAATCTTTATTTAAGTAAGTAATTATTATGGCTTTTATAAAAGCAGTTTTAATAGGTGTTGCCGTTTATTATGTAATAGGTTTTGTGTCTAGGCTTCTAGCTCCATTTTTAATCAGAATGTTTTTTAGAAGGATGTCTAGAAAATTTGAAGAACAAGTTAAAAATGCTAATCAAGCTCAAAATCAAAAAACTAAAAAATATAAAACTCATCAAAAAGGAAAAACTATAGTTGAATATGAAGATGATGAGAAAGAAAAAAAGAAAGATTATGGAGGAGATTATGTTGATTATGAAGAATTAGAAAAATAACAAAATGAATTGGAAAGATTTATTATTTAAAAAAAAATTACTATTCCATGTGATTAGTATTACTTTATTTGCTGTAATTACATTAGTTTATTGTAGCCCTATACTTGAAGGGAAAAGAATAAAGCAAGGGGACATTATCCAATTTCAAGGAATGTCTAAAGAAATACAAGATTTTAGAGACAAAACAGGTAATGAGGCGCTTTGGACCAACTCAATGTTTGGGGGAATGCCTGCTTATCAGATTTCAGTAAAATATCCAAATAATATATTACTTCATATTGACAAAGCTTTACAATTAGGTTTTCCTAGACCTATAGGTGTGATGTTTTTATATTTTCTAGGTTTTTATATTCTAATGTTATCTATGAAATTAGATTATAAATTAGCTTTTTTGGCTTCCATAGCTTTTGGTCTTTCATCTTATTTTCTAATAATTTTAGAGGCAGGGCATAATACTAAAGCACATGCTATTTCTTACATGGCGCCCACTATAGCTGGAATGTTATGGTGCTTTAGAGGGAAAAGATTATTAGGTTTCTTTTTGACTTTCTTGTTTTTAGGGTTACAAATTAGAGCAAACCATCCTCAAATAAGTTATTATTTGATGTTTGTTTTATTTTCTTTTTGGTTAGCATATTTAATTTACTCTATCAAAGACAAAAAGATAAAATTTTTTATCTCTAACACTGCAGTTTTTGTTTTAGGTTGTTTTCTAGCTATTATGATTAATATAGCATCTCTTTGGTCTACCTATGATTATAGCAAGTATACTATGCGTGGAGGTTCTGATTTAATTCAAGAAGAGTCAGGTCTGAAACAAGATTATGCTATGAAATGGAGCTATGGTAAAATGGAAACCTTTAATCTATTAATTCCAAATTTATATGGAGGTATATCAAAATCATTTTTAGAAGATGAAGACTCAGAGATTTATAAGAAAATTATAAGTATTCAAAGTAAAAAAGAATCTGAGTTTCTAAAACACTTTAATGAATGGGGTAAAAATATTTTAGGTGTTGATTTTAATTTATATAATGTACTTAGAAGTAAAAACCAGTCTAAACAAATAACTGAACAAGAAATGGAAACTCTTATGGAGTTACATGGTAAAATACAACAATCTGAAGCAGTTGTTATGCAAAAGCAAAATGAAATTGCTTCAAAAATTTTCACTGAAAAATTTGATAATGATTTACAATCTTTACAAGCTAGCACTTCACAATATTGGGGCCCTCAAGCTTTCACTTCAGGTCCTGTTTATTTAGGCTCTACTGTACTTTTTTTATTTTTCTTAAGCTTATTTTTATTTTTCCATGATACACAAAGAATTAAAATTCTAAAAACATGTCTTTTAGGTTTATGTTTTATTGCCTTACTATTAGCTTGGGGTAGTAATTTAGAATGGTTTAATAATTTATTTTTTAATTACTTTCCTCTCTATAATAAATTTAGAACTGTTTCAATGATTTTAATTATAGTTCAGTTGGCTATTCCTATTATTGCAATTTTGGGATTAAACAGTTTTTTAAATTCTGATCTAAATACAAAAGCAAAAAGAAATAAAATTTTGTTAGCAGGTGGGTTAGGAGTTTTTATTTGTTTAGGATTTGTATTGTTTTGGAAGCAGTTTTATACTTTTTCTAATGATTTATCAACTGAATATGCTACTTTTTTTGATGCTTTAAAAAATGCTCATTTTTCTTTATTAAAGAATGATGTTTTTCGAACAATAATTTTGATATTTATTTGTGCTATAATTTTAATAGCTTTTTCTTTTAAAAGATTGAATAAAAATTGGGTAATTGGCCTTATTACTTGTTTAATACTTTTTGATCTTTGGGATGTTAATAAGAGATATTTGAATAATGATGATTTTGTTCAAAAAAGTAAAATGGACAACCCATATAATTTCCCAACCAATGATGAGCAAATAAAATCAGATACTACAATATTTAGGGTTTTTAATGGTGATGAGCGTTTTTCTGGCACTAATACATCTTATTTTTTTCATAGTCTAGGTGGCTATCATGGAGCGAAACTAAGTAAATATCAAAATTTAATTGACTCTGTTTTTTTACATAGAAACCCTGTTTCAGCATTTCGTATGTTAAATACTAAATATTTGATCCAGAATAAAAATGTGGTTAAAACAGAATCTCAATTTGGGCAATCGCCTTTAGGTAATGCTTGGTTTATAGAAAATATTGACACTGTTTCTGAAAATGTTGATGAACTTAATGGTTTAAGAAGTTTTTTCTTTAATCCAGCAACAACAGCAATTATAAATCAAGATCAATTAAAGGATATAAAAGAATTTGAGTATGATAGTACAGCCACTATTCGTTTAATTGCCAATAAAAACAATTACAATCCGAGTAGGTTAGTGTATAAAACATCAGATTTAAAAAACACCCAATTAGCTGTTTTTTCTGAGATATATTATCCAAAAGGGTGGGATGTTTATATTGATGGTGAAGAAGTAAATTATTTTAGAGTTAATTATTTGTTGAGAGGGTTAATGATTCCGAAAGGTGAACATGAAATAGTATTTGAATTTAAACCTAATTCCTTTTATGTTGGAAATAAAATAGCGCTAGGTTCTTCAATAATTTTTTTAATTACTTTTTTCACAGTTTTAATTTATTATTTAAAACCTGAGTTGTTAAACAATATATACTCAAAGTCTCAAGTTTAAGTAGAATGAAAAAGATATTATTAATTAGTTACTACTGGCCACCTAATGCTGGAGTAGGGGCTAGGAGATGGTTGAATTTTCAAAAGTATTTTTCCAAGGAATTTGCAATTACTGTTTATACACCTGAAAACCCAAGTATGTTAAATGAAGATAATTCTTTATTAAACCAGGTATCCTCAGGTACTCAAGTTATAAAACAAAAAATTTGGGAGCCGTATGATTTATATAAAAGATTTACAAAGAAAAGAAAAGTTAATCCAGGAGTTTTAATTGATTCCACTAATGGTTTCAAAGATAAATTCACTAATTGGGTTAGGTCTAATTTTTTTATTCCAGATGCTAAATGTTTTTGGATTGAGCACTCAGTTTCTTTTTTATCTAAGCTTTTTTTAAAAGAAAATTATGATTTTGTTATTTCTACAGGCCCTCCACACAGCATGCATTTAATAGCTCTTAAATTAAGAGAAAAGCATAATTTCAAATGGATAGCTGATTTTAGAGATCCGTGGACCAACATGGAGTATTTTTCCAAACTACCTCTTTTAGATTCTTCTAGAAGAAAACATTTTGATTTAGAAAAAAAAGTAATTTCAAAAGCTGATTTAACATTAACAGTAAGTAAGTTTTGGTCTAAAGAATTTTCTCGATTAGGTGCTAAAAAAACAGAGGTAGTTTATAATGGATTCGAAAAGTATAATTCTCCAATCCAATTTCATGATAAGTTTAGGATAGGTTATTTTGGTCTTTTTAATGAACTTAGGGATCATGACGAAATATGGAAAGCTTTACGTAAAAATATTTCTAGAAATACAAATTTCGAAAAAGATTTAGAGATATATTTTTCTGGTCCTACTCATAAAAATTTTCATAAAAACTTAAAAAATAATCACTTAGATAATTATTTAAATTATTGTGAATGGAATAACACAGAGAAAATGAAAGAGGAAATGCTAAAATGTAGTGTTTTAATTCTTTCTCAAGCTAATACAGAAGATGCTATGGGAAGGCTTCCTGCTAAATTTTTTGAATATTTAGGAACAGGTATTCCAATTATAGCTATAGGTAGAAAAAACTCTGATTTATCTAAAATAATTTTAAAAATGCAATGCGGAGTCTTTTTTGAATTTAATAAATTACATAAGCTTTCAAGTTGTTTTTTAAACTATTATGACAAATATTTGAAAAAGGAAAACAATATAAAGAAAAATGATGTAGATGTTTTTTCTTGGGAGAATCAAGCAAGTAATTTTATAGAGGTATTAAAAAAATTATAATGAAAGAGACTTCTTCGTATTTTAATAAATTAGTTTCATCTTCTTTTTTAAGAAATGTCATTACTCTCTCTGCTGGAATGGGTTTAGCATCTTTTATTTCATTTTGTTTTTTATTTATTTTAACTAGACTGTTTACTCCAGAGGAATTTGGAAAATGGGATGTTTTTATGAGAATAATCCAATTAGTTGCGATATTATTTACTTTGAGGCTTGAGATGACAATAGTTTTACCTAAGGACCAAAAAGAAGCGACTAAAGTCTCTTTGCTTTCTTTAGTTATACTTTTTTTATTGTCCTTTTTGTCTTTAATCATTTTTTTTCTTTTTCATGATTATTTTAATTCTTTAATTGGCAATCCCTTTGATTCTTGGTGGTTAATTTTAATTCCGTTAGGAGGTTTTTTTCTTGGCTTCTATAATATTTTATTAAATTGGAATAGTCGTTTTGAAAATTATAAAAAAATTTCAAAATCTAATGTTGTTCATTCTTCTGTTAGCTCTCCTCTATCTGCTGTATTATATTTTCTAGGACTATCTTCCGCTTTAGGGTTAATTTTAGGTCAAATTTTCGCAAGAGTAATTGCTGTATATTTTCTAATTCATAATTTCTTCTCTGAAATAAAAAAAATTAAATTTTCAGAATTTTTGAATTCATCTAAAAATTTAATTAAAAAATACAGAAGCTTTCCTCTATTTGAAATTCCACAAAGTTTATTGCAAAGATTTTCAAATGATATAATTTTTTATTTTACTGCTTTTGCATTTGGGGGTGCTACTGTAGGAATATTGAGTGTTTCAGAAAAAATATTAGCAAAACCTTTAAATATTATTTCTGAGTCTTTTAAAGTTGCATTTTATCAAAGATTAACAATTGAAAAAAATAAAACTACATTTTTTTTAAAATCTGTATTGGGCATGTTCTTTTTTGGAGTTCTTGCAGTATGTTTAATTTACTTTATTCCAGTTGATGCTTTTAAGTTTCTTTTAGGAGATAATGATTGGGTAAAGGTTGGGTTGTATATTAAAATAATTTCCCCATTGGTTTTATCAAGGTTTGTTTTTGTCATGGCAAGTGGTGCTATTGCATATAGATTAAAAAATCATATAACTTTATTATGGAGAATTTTATATTGTGTTTTATTAATAATATTATTTTCATGTATTAAGTGGAATAGTGATGAAGAATTATTATTAATTTACTCTATTCTAGGAGCCTTGATGTATCTTTTTTTAGGTATCTTATCATTTTTTGTTTTAAAAAAGAATAATTAGTATAAAATTGAAAGTCCTTATTATTACTCCAGCATATAATGAAGAGAAAGTTCTTCAATTAACTATTGATTCTGTAGTTAATCAAGATTTTTTACCTGTAGAGTGGATAATTGTAGATGATAATTCTCAAGATCAAACAAGTAATCTTGCGCGTCAGGCTGCTATTAAGCATAAATGGATAAATTACCTTAAAAAAGAAAAAAAACAAAACACAGGCCCAGGCAAAGCCGTTATGGAAGCTTTTTACTTTGGTTATGATAATAAAAAAGTAAATGATTTCGATATAGTTATGAAATTGGATGCTGATATTATTTTGCCTAAAAATTACATTTCAGAGATCATAAAAAGAATGGAAGCGGATAAAAATATAGGAATTTGTGGTGGAATTTGTTTAACAAATGGAATAGAAGAAAGGATTACCAATTTAGATCATGTAAGAGGGGCTATTAAGTGTTATAGAAAACAATGTTTTTTAGAAATAGGTGGTTTATTAAAAAGTATGGGTTGGGACACTGTAGATGAACATACTGCACGATTTTTTAATTGGAATGTCTCGGTTTTTATAGATTTAAAAGTTCATCATCAACGTAAAACAAATTTTAAATCTGGATATGCTAAAGCAGGATATATTAATGGAAAAATGCTTTATTCTATTAGAATGGATTTTTTCTTAATGCTAACAAATGTTTTCAAGTGGAGTTTGAGATTTCCATATATTATTTCAGGTTTATCTTTATTTTTTGGATACCTAAAAGCTATGTTTTGTTTTGAAGAAAAAATAGTTTCTAAAGATTTAGGTGTTTTTATTAGAAAGTATAGGTATAAAAAAATTAGAGAGAAATTTAATTTTTAACTCTTGTCCAAGTTGTCGTTTTACCAAATAAAGTAAAACCTAGGTATCCTCTTAAATCTAATTTATTTTGATTAGTCATGTACACTTCTAATGAATATGTCTTTCCGCTTCTAGCATCATAGATTTCTCCATTAGACCACTCTCCTTTTTTTATATATTCTAAATCCTTTAGTATAATTAATCCATTTATAGGGTTTTTCCTTAATGAGGGATTTGGATTTTCTTTATCTAATTTCACCTTTCCATTTTCGTCTAAAGGTTCTTTAAGCCAGATTATTTTTCCAAAAAAAGAATTTCCTTTTTTATAAATTTCTATTTTGGATTGTTTTTCTTCTTCTAACCAAACTCCCAAAATAGCATCTGATTGAGATTGGCAAAAAAATGCAATTAATAAAAAAAATATATTTAATCTCATAATTAGAATGATTTATTTATACCAAGTAGCCATCTAAATTTAATATTGTTTTCAGAATTAGGAGGATCACTAAGAAAAAATGGAAAATCAAGTCTAAATAATAATGGTTTTTCAAAATCATAATAACCGTTTACAATTTGACCTAAATCACAAGCTAAACCAATTCCTAAATTACTTCTTAGGCTACCAAATGAAAGATTATTTTCCACATTATCATTATTGATGACTCCAATATCATAAAACAAATAAGAATCAACAATAGGTAATTTATTGAAAAACCTTAGAGCACCATATTGTTTTGTAATAGATTTTAGCTTGTTTGTAAAAGAGACTTCAATATTCATTGATATTCCTCCAATACCATAATTTGTATTTACTGTGCCTTCATCAGTATTTTCAAGCATGTAATTACCAGAGTAACCCCTTAAGTTAAGTCCACCCCCAACATGGAAATGATTAGTCCCAATGCTATAATCTGCACTTTCTTTTGATATAAATCCAGCAGATCTTGATAGAGTGTAATCCATCATTTGTTCAGGGTTTGCTCCTGCTGCAAATAACATACTTTCGATAGGGAAGTTTTGACCAAATCCGGCTTGAGCAAAAAATCTAGTTTTTATACCTAAACCAAAAATGTTGTTTTTATTAATACTAGTTAATGAAATTTGAGAAAAATTATAATCACTTAACCAAGAAGAACTTCTTAATGATAAGTTTATATGCCCTTTTCCAGAAACATACGCATATTTATGAGATAAATTTACAGATAAGATACTATTATATTTATTTTCAGATGGGTTTCTAAAAGGTCCCCATAAATTTTCGTTTAGAAGATAATTCAAATCATTATAATCTTTTCTTATCATTCCTTTAAATCCTATTGTTATGCTATTTTGTTTTTGATAATCTTCTATTTCTAAAGATAAAGAATGAGCATCTAAACCATCTAAATGTTTTATTGATCCAGAAAACGAACTATTTTTTATGTATTTGTCTAATGCAGTTGAATAATCAAAGCCATATGAAATAATATCATTTCCAGGTTTATTAGAGTAATTAGAGTTATTTAAAAATGTGCTATTTATAAAGAAAAAAGAATTAATCAAATGATGTTCTCCTAAATATCCTCCCTTCATATCTACACCTAATTTAATTCCATCATATGAGTTGTATCCTATAGCTGGTCTAACTTTAAATTCATAAAACTTCCAATCTGGGTGTTGGTAGACACCATAATTTAGTGAATATTTGGTATTTCCTTTTAATCTATTGTTTAGCATATAATTATCACCCAATCTATAAGTAGGGTCAATAATTACATTTTCAATTCCACTTGAATCTGGAATGTAAACAGAAAAATTATATGTTTGATTTAATTTTCCAAAGCCTGTCCACTTAGGTAAGATTTCATATTTTGTTTTTTTAATAAATTCTTTATTAGGTATATGGTAACGTTTTTTTAGTCCAAATTTTGAAATAACAACTAAATCAATTGGCATCTCCATACCATTTGGGTCTCTTTTTAATTCAATATTATAATTTGCTTCATCTATTTGTGTTACATTAGATACAGAATAATCTAAACCTTTGGTGCTTTCAAGCCATTGGTCAAAAAACCAATTTAAATCCACTTTTGAAGATTTAATTATTGAATTTCTGAAATCCTTAAAATAAGGATGACACATTCTCCAAGTGCTAAAATAATCTTGCATTGCTTTTAAAAATAAATCATCTCCTAAAACATATTGTAGATTATATAGCATTACTCCAGGTTTGTAGTACACATGTCTATATCCACCGCCGTGATGAAGAGCACTTCCAAAATCATGAGAATGTGTATTTAATTTAGGAGTATTGTTAATAGTAGCATCTTTCATATATCGATTATATATTTCTTCATCAATGGATAATAATTTGAATTCTTCATTTTTAAAAAGACGGCTTCTAGGAGCTTCAGCTGAATATGGTCCATCAATTTTATTTAAGCCCCAAGCAGTTAAAAACTGAGTAAAACCTTCATCCAAAGAAGCTCTATATGTTTCATTACTTCCAACCATACCATAAAACCAATTATGACCTATTTCGTGTACAAATAAATCTCGATAATAAGGGTCAAAACCACTATCTAGTGTTAGCATTGGATACTCCATTCCATCTCTCGCATCAGCAACTATCATTTTGTGATATACATACATACCTATATCCTCAGAAAACACTTCTATAGTCTTAGCAGTATAATCTGCAGCGTTTTGCCATCCGGCTGCGTGATGTTCTTGAGCTAAAGAATAACATTTAATACCATTCCATTCACTTTCTCCGATTCTATATGTTGGGTCAGCTGTAAAAGCAAAATCATGTACATTTTCTGCGTGAAATATCCATGTTTTTTTAACTTTTGGATTATGAGGGATTATAATAGATGGTTTTTCATTCCAAGGTTTATTAGCAAAATTTCTAATATCTATTTTTTTTCTAAGACTTGGTGGAAGAACTTCGTTTCTATTTAGCATATTCCCTGTTCCTTCTACGATGTAATTTGCAGGGAATGTAAGTTCTACATCAAATGCTCCAAAATTTCCGTAAAATTCTTTTACTAAGTGCTGATCAATAGTCCATCCAAATTTTGCGTCATATACAGCAATTCTTGGATACCAATGAACACCATTATAATGTTTTAATTTTTTTGTTTCTTCATCATGTTCTCCATCCCATGAATCATAATATTTCATTCTTCTTCCATATGGATACTTATTGAAATAAGTTTTGAAGTCTATATTAAAAATAATTTTTTCTCCAGTTTTAAGAGGAGAGTTTAAATATACTTTTAATATTGTATTGTCTAGTTCTGTTTTTAGATCTATTCCCTCAGATGAAATTGCTAATATTTCTGTTCCTCTTCCAACACCTTCAAATGTTTCATCTACTCTGTTATTAACTTTTTTTAAATTTTCATAGTAAGAATCCTCTTGAAATGCGTTTTGATAAAGATGAAAATAAACAACATTTAATTCATCCGGTGAATTATTCCAATATGTTAGTTTTTGAGATGCGGAAATTATATTATCTAAATCATTAATTTCTGCTTTTATTTCATAATACACATCTTGTTGCCAATATCCCTCATATGGCTGTTTGTTTTTCCAATAATTTGGATTGTCTAAATGATTATAAGTGTTTGGTTTGTTTATTGGATTGTAATTGGTTTTGAATGAATTTAAATTTTGTGAAAACACAAAACCAATCATTAAAAAAAATAAAAACAAAATCTTTTTCATAATTAATAGATATATAATGTTTTACGAAGATATTATTTTTTGAGTTATTTTATGGTACTTCTGCTTTTAAACTCATATCAATATTTTTTACTGAATGGGTTAGTGCCCCTATGGAGATGTAATCTATGCCAGTTTTTGCATATTCTTTTATATTTGTCTCATTAACATTTCCTGAGACTTCGAGAGGTGTTTTCTTATTTATTAATTTGACCGCTTGTTTCATTTCGGCTATTTTAAAATTATCAAGAATAATTCTAGTGATTTCATTGAATTTTAAAATATTTTTTAATTCTTCTATATTTCTTACTTCTACTATGATGGGTAGGTTTTTTACTTTTTTAGAATATTGTATTGCTTTATTTACAGTATGTGATATTCCTTGTGTATAATCTACATGAGTATCTTTTATCAAAATAACATCGTATAGTCCCATTCTATGATTTTCTCCTCCTCCAATTTTTACAGCCCATTTTTCTAAGAATCTAATATTAGGAGTAGTTTTTCTAGTATCTAATACTTTTACATTATATTTTTTTATTAATGATGTTATTTTTTTTGTTTTAGTTGCTATTCCACTCATTCTTTGCATACAGTTTAACACTAATCTTTCCATTGCTAAGATTGATCGTATTTTCCCAGTAACTTTTAAAATAGTATCATTAATAGTTATATTTTGACCATCTTTTTTTAAAATTTCTACTTTTAAATTTTTGTCATAATAATGAAATATATTTTTTGCTAATTCAACTCCTGCAACAATCCCATTTTCTTTACTCATTAAATTTGCGGTTCCTGGTTTTTTTTCTGGTATACAACAAATTGAGGTGTGGTCACCATCTTTTATGTCCTCTTCAACACATCTTTCAATAAATCTGTGTAATTTTTTTTGATTCATTTGTATTTTTTTGTAATTGCAAATTAAAAAATAATAATTTTGAACTTACGTTAATTGTTAAATTTTAATGAAAATAAAATTAATTTTTTTAGGTAAAAAAAAGACAAATTCTTTAACAGATTTAATAATGAGTTATTTTTCAAGAATTCAAAAAGAGATAACTACAGAATTAATTTTCATATCAAATTCTAATAAAAAAAAAGATTTGTATTCTAAAAAAATTAATAATTGTATTAACAATAATGATGTAGTTTTTTTAATTGATGAGAATGGGAAACATTATGATTCTATTTCTTTTTCTGAGAAAATAAAAAGACAACTTCAAAATAGTTCAAAAAGTATTGTGTTTATTGTTGGAGATGCATATGGTTTTCCAGTAAATTTATATAACATTTCAAGTGAAATAATTTCACTCTCAAAATTCACTTTTCCTCATGAAATAGCTAGACTAATTATTGTTGAACAGCTTTACCGTGCAATAACAATTATTAAAAATCACCCCTATCATCATGAATGAAATGGTTTTAGCATCACATAATGAAAATAAAATACGAGAATTTAGACAAATATTTTTTTCTCAAAAAATTATTTCTTTGAATCAATTGGATTTTAATAATGAAATAGAAGAGACTGGTTCTACTCTAGAAGAAAATGCTTTAATAAAAGTTAGAGAAGTATTTAATTTTTCGAAAAAAATTTCTATTTCTGATGATAGTGGTTTAGAAATTGATTATTTGAATGCTGAACCAGGAGTTTTTTCTGCAAGATATTCAGGTTTAAAATCAAAACCAATTGATAATATTAAAAAAGTATTAAAAAACTTAGGAAATACTTTAGAAAGAAAAGCAAGGTTTCGAACTGTAATTGCCTATAAAGATGATCAGCAAGAAAAATTATTCCAAGGAATTATAGAGGGTAATATATCTAAAAAAATGAGAGGTTTAGGTGGATTTGGTTATGATCCTATTTTTGTGCCAAATGGATTTGAGATGACATTTGCTGAAATGAAACCAGAAGTAAAAAATAGCATAAGTCATAGAGCTCTAGCTATTCAAAAATTATATGAATTCATTAATTTGAAATAATTTTTTCTATTACTTTAGAGATAAATTCTTTAGTCCTTTTCCCTGACGCAGTAATCATTTGTGGAACTATGCTTTCTTTTGAGAAGCCAGGTATAGTATTTACTTCAATTATATAAGGTGTTGTTTCTTTGACTATAAAATCAAAACGAACAATACCATGTAGTTTTAATACAGAATAAGCATTTTTAGATATGCTTTTTATTTCTTCTTCTATTTTTTTCTCAAGTATTGCTGGTGTAATTTCTTCAGATTGACCTAAATATTTTGCATTATAATCAAATATTTCATTTTTTGAAATAATTTCTGTAATAGGCAAAGCTTCAAGTTTATCATTTGAGAAATTATGAACAGCACAGGTTAACTCTCTTCCATTTATAAATTCTTCTATCATGAAATCTTTACCATATTTTTGTGCTAATTCAATACCTGCATTTAATTTATTTTCGGAATTTATTTTACTTACACCAAAACTAGAACCACTGTCTATTGGCTTTACTATACATGGATATTGAATTCTTGGATCAGATTTTTTATTTATTATAGAATATGGTACAGTAAATCCTTTTTTTCTTAAAAATTGATTACAATTATATTTATTGAAAGTCAATTTTGATGCACTTTTATTTGATGAGCTATAGGGTATGTTTAAAGATTCAAAATAGCTGCATAAATCACCTGTTTCACCAGGTGCTCCATGAACTAAAATAATAACAGCATCAAATGTTATTTTTTTACCATTTTCATTTAATGAAAAATCATTTATTTTTATTTTTTTTTCTGTTTTCAGATTAATTATTTGCCAGGATTTTTTGGATACCAGAATGATATATCCAGTATATTTTTTTTTATCCAATTTGGAATAAAAGTATTTTCCGCTCTTGATGGATATTTTTTTTTCCACAGAATCTCCTCCAACTAGTATAGCAATATTTTTTTTTCTTTTTATTTCCAATTTAAGTTATAGCTTAATATAAAGTTATAAGATTTATTAAATAATCATCTATTTCTAAATATATTTGTTTTATGAAAAAATATAAGGCTTTAATACTCTTTCTTTTTTCAACACTTATATTTTTATTTGTGTTTTTCTTTTTAGTTAATTTAATTTTAAAAAATCACACACATCATAATCAGTTAATTGAAGTGCCAAGTTTAATTGGAAAATCAATTCAAGAATCACATAACGAATTAATTAATTTGAAATTAAATTACGATCTTTTGGATATTGGCGCATATAATCCAAATTATAAAATAGGCTCTGTTGTTAATCAAGATCCACTTCCTTATGATAAAGTTAAAGAGGGTAGAAAGATTTATTTAACTATAAATCCAGATAGAATCCCGTATACTACTTTCCCAGATATTTTAGATAAACCATTTCGGTATGCAATAGCTCTTCTTAATAGTTATAAATTAAAAGTAGGAGACATATATTATAAAAATGACATTGCAGCTAATGTTATTTTAAAATCAAAATTTGAAGGTTTTACAATAAAAAAATCAGATAGCCTTCCTATATTTTCTTTAGTTGATTTATATGTTGGGTCAGGCATGCCATTGAATCAATTTGAATTTAAAGTACCTCAATTAAGCGGATTGTCTATAACTGCTGCGGAAATTAATTTAAAAGAAAGTTTTTTGAATTTAGGGGATGTGTATATTGACGATGTAGTGTTAGATAGTCTAACTCTTTTTGTATATAAACAAAGTAAAAGACCACTAAGCACTTCTCAAGTTTATAAATTTAATTCACAAGTTAAAGCTCCTTCTGTTGATATTTGGGTTACAAATGATTCTTCTAAATTAATTTATTAATATATGGTCGAACAATCAAATCGCGCTGCCAATCTATTTGAACATTATAATTTTGTAGTTGAAAAGGGGCATGATATTATTAGATTAGATAAGTTTTTGATATTGAGACTTGCAAATAAATCTCGAAACAGAATTCAGCAGTGTATAATTAATGGAAACGTTTTTTGTAACAATAAGAAACAAATTAAATCTAATTATAAAGTTAAGCCAAATGATGAGATAAGTATAAGATTTGAATACGAACCTTTAGATAAAAGTATTATACCAGAAGATATCCCTTTAGATATTTTATATGATGATGATGATATTATAGTGGTAAATAAAAAAGCTGGAATGGTAGTGCATCCTAGTTTTGGACATTACTCTGGAACATTGGTTCATGCTTTACTTTTTAAATACACTGAACTTAACAAACTTGATAATCAAGAAAGACCAGGTTTAGTTCATAGAATAGATAAAAATACCACTGGGTTATTAGTTGTTGCTAGAAATCCAGACACGTTAACTCATTTATCTGCTCAATTTGCTGATCATTCTATAGAAAGAAAATATATTGCTTTAGTTTGGGGAGTTTTGAAAAACGATAGTGGAACTATTGAAGGAAATGTAGGTCGAAATTTAAAAAACAGAAAAATTATGGATGTTTTTGAAGAAGAAGGTAAAGGAAAACATTCAGTTACTCATTATAAGGTTATTGAGCGTTTTAGTTATGTAACATTAATTGAGTGTCAACTAGAAACAGGAAGAACACATCAAATTAGAGTGCATATGAAATATATTGGTCATCCATTATTTAATGATAATGAATATGGTGGTGATAAAATTTTAAAAGGAACTCGTTTTTCAAAATATAAACGATTTATTGATAATTGTTTTAAAATATTACCTCGTCAAGCATTACATGCAAAATCGTTAGGTTTTATTCACCCTAATACTAAAAAGAAAATACACTTTGATTCAGATTTACCTCAAGAATTTCAAGAGCTAATTAATAAGTGGAGGGTTTATTCAAATTCTAATTTATTTACAAATTAAGCGATTAACACTTACAATTGGAGTTTCTTTACTAGGAAAAAGGTGTTCATGTTTTATCTCAGGCTCTAAACCTGCTCTTTTGGCTTCGATTAAAAAATTTTCATATTCAATGATATATTGATCTGAGTACCCATGAGTTGCATCATAGGCAGTCATTGAGTTTTTTCCTAAATTATGATAGGTTTTTTTTGGATCAATTGAGTGTAGTTCCACAATTAATAATCCATATTTATTTAAAAATGGTTTCCAATCTGAAAAATGCTCATAAAGATTTTGACTTAGAACATCATTTTTTATTCTCTTTCCTCTAAAAGAAAAACTACATGTTGAATTTGAAATAGATTTATTTTTATTTTTTGGTTTTTTATAAACTCTATTATGATCTAAAAAAGATCTTACGTTTAAGAGATCTTCTAAATTCACATTATATTCTGTTTTTATTTTTTTTGCTAATTCTTTTGGATTTCCAATGTCTCCAAATGCTGTATTTGCCCAAATATCAGCATTTCTTATATTCTCTTTAGTAACCTCTAAAGCTTTATAATTGAAATCACTTCCAATAATTATTAAAGGATAATCTTTTAAAAATTTACCTCTTTTTGTTTTATAGTAAATTAAATCAAAAATATGTTCTATTAAAGATCCATCTCCGCAACCTATATCTATAAAACCTTTTGGTTGTTGTTCAATAGGTAAGTTGAATAGATCTATAATAATTTCATCTACTTTTTGAAAATATAATTTATGAGCACCTCCACTTCCCCAAACATTCATTTTTCTATCTACGTGAATTTCAGCACTGCCTTCTTTTTTCTCCCAAAGAATATTAGGGTTTTTAAAAATAAGTTCTTCTAATTTTCTAAAAGTAGGCAAATAAGAAACAGTCACTCCATATGCAGAGGATCTTTTAAATAGAAATTCACCAAATGGAGTAATAGTTTGATTATCTATGTTTACCATTTTTAATATTGAAAAAAAATTAGTTAGTAATTTTCTCCAAGTTTCTTTTATTTTTAGATTTTTTAAGTTTTCAATTCCTGGGATTTTTTTTCTAGAAAGAAAAACTAAAATAGGGCCTAAAAGAATTCCCTCAATATGTTTTTCTAGATTTAATTTTTGATTATCAGGTGTTAAGATTTTTTGGCGATTTTTTAGGTATTTATCGATGAGATTAAATAATCTTGTTCCTTGTTCAGAGTGTGATTCTTTATTTTTTTGAAAAATTTTTTCATAGTTAAATTCTTCTGAAAAGAAAGGTTCGATAATTTTATATGTGTGGTAAATTTTCAATAAATCAATAGATCTATTTTTTGAAAATAAAATATCATCATTTTTGAAATTTTGAGAAAGCCAACCTTGACAACAAAGTAATCTTAAAGCAACATTTAAATATCCTTCACTTGCATTAAATTTTTTTGATAAATTAGAAAGACTTATCTCTTTTTCTATAAGTTCATTTAATATTTTCTTTTTTCCTAAGGCAAGAACTGTCGGAATTAAAGCTATTCCATCAAGATGATAGAATATATAGGATCTCATTTCTGCTTTATTTTTTTTCATTATTCAAATATGGTTGCAAATCTAATATTTTCACTAATTTTATCAAATGAAAAACATACTATATATATTAATTTCTTTTTTTTTTATTTCTTGTACTAGTGAGGTAAGTATTTTTTCTGCTTGTGATTCTCCTCAGAGACTTCCTTGTTGTGATGGGGGAGAGTTTTCAGTTTTAACATTTAATAGGTTAGAAAGTACGTCTTTAAATAGTTCTTTAAGATTAATTCAAGATTTAAATCCTGATATAGTGGGTTTGCAAGAATCTTATGGGGTTGGTTTAGATATTGCTACTACTTTGGGCTATTGTTATTATGGAGATGAAGATTCTAGTGTCGCTTTTTTATCCAAGTATGAGATAGATTATGTCAACGAAAATCATATTAGACTTCATCTTAGTGAAGATGAAGTAATAAACTTTTTTAATGTTCATTTTACAGCCTTTCCTTATCAACCATATCAAATTCGAGATGGGGAATTGACTACTGTTTGGCAGATAGAACATGAATCTGAAGAGACCAGAAGAGATGAATTTCAAGCTTTACTCACTGACTTACATTCTTTGATAAAAGATGAGGAAATAATTTTAGTGGGAGATTTTAATGAGCCCTCACATTTAGATTGGACTCTAGATGCTGCAAATCAAGGTTTAAATTTTGGTTTTGAAGTTAATTGGCCCATTTCAAGTAATTTGGAATTGATAGGAATGGCAGATGCTTATAGGGAAAAATATGCTAACCCCATTCAATATCCAGGTTTTACATGGACGCCTTTTCAATCTAATAATGAAGTACATGATAGGATAGACTTTATTTACTTCTCAGGTAAGATAGAGTTACAAGAAGTATTTTTGGTTGGACCTGATCATTTTTCTGATATTGTACTTGATTATTATCAATCAGACCATCGGGCAATTTTAGCTAGATTTAGATTTTAATTTATTCTTATTAAATAAAAAGAGTTATTATTTAAAGAATTAAAAATGTTAAAAATAATACAAGGAATAATTTTTATTTTCCAATACAAAAATCTTTAAATATTGAGTCTAAAATATCTTCATTAGTAATTTCTCCAGTGATTTCCCCTAGACAGTTTAGAGCTTCTTTTATATCTATCGCTAACAATTCTCCAGATATATTAGATTGAATGCCATTCTTTACTGCATTAAGGCTTTTTAAGGTGTTTGTTAAAGCCTCAAAATGTCTTTGGTTAGTGATTACAAAATCTTGATTTGTTTTTTCCCATTTTTTCGCTTTTTGTAAAATACATGATAAAATATTTTCTATACCTTCATTATTCACAATGGCACTATATATTATTTTCTCATTAATTTCTTTAATATTTATTTCTTTCTTTTTTAAGTCTATTTTGTTTGCTATTAAAATTATTTCAATGTCTTTTTCTAAAAAAGAAAGAATATCGTTTTTTAATTGAACTTCACTAAAATCATTAATGTCAAAAACATAAATTATAACAGCCGCTGTTTTTATTTTTTCATATGTTTTTTGAATTCCAATTTTTTCTATCTTATCTTTTGTTTTTCTTAGCCCTGCTGTGTCAATAAATCGAAACTGAAATCCTTCTAAAGTAAAAATTTCTTCAATAACATCTCTAGTTGTTCCTTTAACATCAGAAACAATGGCTCTTTCTTCATTTAATATTTTGTTTAAAAGTGTAGATTTTCCAGAATTTGGTGGACCTACAATAGTAATCGGTATTCCATGTTTTATTGCATTCCCATATTTAAATGATGCTATTAATGGAGTTATTTTTTCTTTCATTAAAGAAAGTAATTCAAGTAATTCTTCTCTATTTGCAAACTCAACATCTTCAGTGCTGAAATCTAACTCTAGTTCAATAAGTGCACCAAATTTAATTAATCGATTTCTTAATGATTTTATATTTTCAGAATAACCACCTCTCATTTGTTTCATTGCTAAATGATGGCTTTTTTCATTTTTAGAGCTAATTAAGTTGGCTACTGATTCTGCTTGAGATAGGTCTAGTTTTCCATTTAAAAAGGCTCTTAAAGTAAATTCTCCTCTTTTTGCTAATGAACATCCATTATTAATTAATAATTGAATGATAGTGTTCTGTATGTATTCTGATCCATGACAAGATATTTCAATAACATCTTCTCCGGTGTATGATTTTGGGCTTTGGAAATAAGTGAGAATGACTTCATCAAGTTCTTTTTTTTGAGTTACTATTTTTCCATAATAAGTGGAATTTGGTTTAAAATCACTTATTTTTTTAATTTTTTTAGAGGAAAATATTTTTTTACAAATGCTTTTTGTTTTTTTTCCCGAAATTCTAATTACTGCAATTGCTCCTTCACCTTTTTTAGTAGAGATTGAACATATAGTATTTTCTTTTATTTTTTTCACTTTATATAATAATCAGAACAAAAGTACTTATTTTAAGACAATATATTTTCTATGTTTGTCTTTGAATTAATAAAAATATAACTTTAAGGAGTTATTAAATTAAATATCATATGAGTGTTCTTATTGGAAAAGAATCAAAAATTATAGTGCAAGGTATAACAGGAAAAGAAGGGTCATTTCATACTCAGAAAATGATTGATTATGGCACTAATATAGTTGCGGGTGTTACTCCAGGAAAAGGAGGACGTAATCATTTAGGAAAGCCAGTTTTTAACTCTGTTTTTGAAGCAGTTAATGAATTAGAAGCGAATGTTTCTGTGATTTTTGTTCCTCCAAAATTTGCAGCTTCTGCTATTATTGAATCAATAGACGCAAAAATAAAAGTAATAGTTTGCATTACTGAGGGCATACCAGTAAGAGATATGATCATCGTAAAGAGTAAATTAAAAAGTAGTGAATCAATTTTAATAGGGCCAAATTGCCCTGGTGTGATTTCTCCAGGTTTAGGAAAAGTTGGAATTATGCCAGGTTTTATTCATTCATCAGGTAATGTAGGTGTAATTTCCAGATCAGGAACACTAACATATGAAGCTGTTGATCAATTAACAAAAATTGGTTTAGGTCAATCTACTTGTATCGGTATAGGAGGTGATCCAATTATAGGAACTAGCATTTGTGATGCGGTAAAAATGTTTATGGAAGATGAAGGCACATTTGCTATCGTAATGATTGGTGAAATTGGAGGAGAAATGGAAGCAGAGGCTTCAAAATGGATTAAAGAGAATGGCACTAAGCCTGTAGTTGGTTTTATTGCTGGTAAAACAGCACCTGCAGGCAGAAAAATGGGCCATGCTGGGGCTATTATTGGTGGAAAAGAAGAAACAGCGAGTATAAAAATGCAGATTATGAAAGAATGTGGAATACATGTTGTTGAGTCTCCAGCTGATATAGGAAAGGTTACTTTTAATGTTTTAAATTCTGTGTCATGAAATTATTAAATGGAAAAGTTTCAATTGTTACAGGTGGCTCTAGAGGGATAGGTCGATCTATTTGTTTAAAGTTTGCCGAACAAGGTTCTGATGTTATATTTACTTATAAATCTTCTAAAGAAAAAGCAGAAAGTTTAAAAAATGAATTACAATCATTTGGTGTTAAATCAGAAGCTATTATGTCTGATGCTAGTGATTTTGAATCTGCTCAAGACTTAATACAGAATATAGAAAGTAAATTTTCTAAAATTGATATTTTAATAAATAACGCAGGTATTACCAAAGATGGATTACTCATGAGAATGAGAGAAGAAGATTTTGATGAAGTCATAGCAGTTAATATGAAATCTGTGTTTAATATGACAAAATGTGTTCAAAGAATAATGTTGAAACAGAGGTCCGGTTCTATAATTAATTTAAGTTCAATTGTTGGTGTTAGAGGTAATGCAGGGCAGTCAAATTATGCGGCTTCAAAAGCTGGTGTTATAGGTTTTACAAAATCAGTTGCTTTAGAGCTAGGTTCTAGAAATATTAGATGTAATGCAATTGCTCCAGGTTTTATTAAAACTGAAATGACAGATAGTTTAGATCAAAAAATAGTTGAAGCTTGGATGAATTCTGTGCCATTAAAAAAAGTTGGTAATGGTTCGGATGTTGCAAATTCTTGTTTGTTTTTAGCATCAGATTTGTCTTCGTATATTACTGGGCAAGTTTTAAATGTTTGTGGAGGGTTATTGACATAATTATATGATATTTGCTTCCATTTCTTTTTTTCACTTTTTTTTAATTCTTTTTCTCTCTTTTATTATAAGTTTTTTTCTTTATTTTTTTAGAGAAAAACGACTTAAGGATTTATCAATATTTATTAAGTTTTTTTTGTTTGTACTACGGTTTGGTACTTGTTTTTTGATTTTAATACTATTACTCAATCCATACATAGAAAATAAAAAAGAAATTATTGAAAAACCAATTTTTGTAATTTTTCAAGATAATAGTTTTTCAATTATTAGTAATAAGGATTCTTCATTTTATAAATCGGATTATAAAGATTCGTTAAATGAGTTTTTAATTTCTCTAAAAAATAATTTAAATGTTGAGTTTTTTTTATTTGGCAATCATGTTAGAAATGATTCAATTTCATTTGATGATAAGTTCTCTGATATTAGTTCAATTTTTAATTATTCTGAGGATATTTTTTCACATTCAAATGTAGGAGGTTATTTATTATTATCAGATGGAATATTTAATAAAGGAAAAAACCCACTATATATACAAAAAAAATTAAATGCTCCTTTATATTGCTTAGCTCTTGGTGATACTAATAAATTAAGAGATCTTTCTATTCATTCTATAGATTATAATAAAATAGGTTTCCCTGGAAATGAATTGCCAGTTGAGCTTACTTTTAGAGCAAATAATTTAAAAGGTGAAAAAATTAAATTAATAGTTAAATCAAAGAAAAATAAAATATACGAGAGTGTAATTGATATTGAAACAATGGATTATTTTAAAACTATTTCATTTTACGTTAGATCAAAAAAAGCAGGTTTAAATAAATTTGATGTTTCAATTTCTCTTATTTCTTCTGAGAAAGAACATAATATTAATAATAATTTTTCTTCTTTTTATATAGATATTGTAAATAAAGAGAAAGATATATTGATGTTATATGAATTTCCACATCCGGATGTAGTTGCCATTAAATCTGCAATTCAATTAGATCAACAGTATCAAATAGATGTCGTAAGGGCTTCGGATTTTAAAAAAGATATCACAAAGTATGATTTAGTTATTCTTTATCAATGTGATTCTTTGGATGATGAAATACAACAAATCAAGAAAAATAATATTCCTATATGGTATATTATAGGTCAACAATCCAATTTTTCAAAAATTAATAAGATTCAGAATACTATCTATTTTAATGAATATGCTAGTTTTTTTTATGAGGTTTTTGTTTCTTCTAATCAATTTTTTGAAAAATTTAATTTAGGGGAAGATGTTTTGCAAATGATCAGTAATTCTCCTCCATTAATAAATACAAAAGGTTTTTCTTTAAATGGGGATGTTAAAGTTCTTTTTAATGAGAAAAGTATGGTTTCTTCAGAAGAAAACCCTATTTGTTTTTTTGCTAAAAATAATCAAGAATGTTTTTTAATTTCTGAGGGTATTTGGCGTTGGCGTTTAAATAATTTTTTACAAAAATCTAATCACAATAGTTTTAATACATTAATTATTCAAATTGTAAAAAACTTGTTGATAAAAAATAATAAAGATAGATTCAGATTAAATTATAGATCTGTTTCTGATTTTGGAGAGTCATTAATTTTTGATGCAGAATTATATGATGAAAATCTAGAGAAGATACCTAATAAAGATATTAATTTGAGTTTAAAGAATTCAGAAAATGTTTTATTTGAGTATTCTTTTATTTCTATTGGAGATGAATATGTGTTAAATATAGGGCAATTGAATCCTGGTGATTATCAATTTGTTGCAAAAACAAATCATGATGGAAAAACATTTTCTAAAAAAGGTTCTTTTTTAGTTAAAAATTCATTATTAGAAAAAAAGAATACGGTAGCTAACCATAACTTGTTATATAATTTATCAAAACAACACGATGGATATTTTTTTCATTTAAGTGATATGAATATTATGCAAAATAAAATTTTAAATTCTGATAATTATGAGTCGTTAATTCATTATGAAAGTGAAAAAACTTCATTATATAATTCAATTGTTCCATTAATTTTGATTTTGTTTTTTTTGATTTTAGAATGGTTTTGTAGAAAAAAGTTTATTGGATACTAATTTTTTCTATGATTTATTATATTTGAGCAATAATAATTAAATAATAAAATTTATCATCATGAAAACAGGTCAGCCAGAAATAAATACAAAAAGAGCAACTTTTCTTTTAACACTTGGTTTTATAGTAATATTAACAGTCCTGTTTTCGAGTAGGCTTTTTTACACCATTCCACAAGGATTTGAAGGTTATATATTTTATACTTTTGGTAATGGACTTGATAAAGACAATGTTAAAGGTCAAGGTTTTCATTTAAAATTTCCATGGGATAATTTGATAAAATATGATATTAGAATTCAAGAAAACATGAGTCAAATGGAAGTTTTAGCTGAAAATGGATTAACAATTAAAATGGAATTATCTTATAGATATCATCCTATGCCGGGAAAAGCTGGTTTTATAGAGGAAAATATAGGTTCTGATTATCATGAAAAAATAATAATTCCAGAAATACGATCTGTTTCGAGAGAAGTAATAGGTGAATATTTGCCAGAAGAATTATATTCTACAAAAAGAGAAACAATCGAAGATGAAATTTTTGAAAAAACTCAAATAGCTTTGACAAAAAAATTTATAAACCTCGATGCTATATTAATTAGAGATGTTACACTACCTCAAACACTTCAAGATGCGATTGAAAAGAAATTAAAGCAAGAGCAAGAAGCATTGGAATATGACTTTAAAATAGAAAAAGCGCAAAAAGAAGCCCAAAGATTAGAGATTGAAGCTCAAGGAAAAGCCAAGGCTAATGAGATTTTAGATGCTAGTTTGACAGAAAATATTTTGAGAGAAAAAGGAATTGAAGCAACTCTTAAGTTGTCTGAATCAACTAATTCTAAAGTAGTAGTGGTTGGCTCTGGAAAAGATGGATTGCCATTGATATTAGGAAATAATTAATATTTATTTTTTGTTAATAATATATTTTTGAGTTCTTTTTGATTGTCTCTATATATTGAGGCTTCAATAAAATTCAGCGATTTAGCTGCTTGTTCCATTAATTTTTTATTTTCCTTTATCATTTTTTGTATTTCTTTTTCAGATTTGGTTTTCAAATCTTTTTTTAAAATTCTTTTTGGGTTTAATATTTCCTTTTCTTTTTTTATTTGAAATTCATACTTGATGTTACTTTTTAAATTTTTTGGAGTTATTTTATTTTCTATGTTATATTTTGTTTGCACTTCTCTTTTTCGATTTGTTTCAAAGATGGTTTCTTTTATAGACTCAGTTATAGTATCAGCATATAAAATAGCTTTTCCATTAACGTTTCTGGCTGCTCTTCCTATAATTTGAGTCAATGATTTTTTAGACCTTAAAAATCCTTCTTTATCAGCATCTAAAATAGCAACTAATGAAACTTCTGGAAAATCTAATCCTTCTCTTAACAAATTAACTCCAACTAAAACATCAAAAGTTCCAGCACGAAGATTTTCCATAATTTCTATTCTTGAAATAGTATCTACTTCTGAATGAATGTATGCACACTTTATTCCAGATTCTATTAAATACTCGCTTAGTTTTTCTGCCATTTTTTTAGTTAGTGTAGTGACTAATATTCGTTCATTTTTTTTTATTTTCTCATGAATTTCATTTAATAGATCATCTACTTGATTTTTAGAGTTTTTTATTTCGATTTCTGGTTCTAAAATTCCATTTGGTCTAATTAATTGCTCAACTACAACTCCTCCACATTTTTGCATTTCATATTCTGATGGGGTGGCGCTTAGATATATTGTTTGCGGGGTTAAAGCTTCAAATTCTTTAAAACTCAAAGGTCTATTATCTAATGCAGATGGTAATCGGAAACCATAATCTACTAAATTGTTTTTTCGTGCTTGATCTCCTCCGTACATACCTTTTACTTGAGGAATTGTCACGTGACTTTCATCTATAACAAATAAAAAATCTTTTGGAAAATAATCAAATAAACAAAATGGTCTTTCACCCTTTAATCTTTTATCAAAGTATCTTGAGTAGTTTTCGATACCAGGGCAATAACCTAATTCTCTTATCATTTCAATATCTAATTCAGTCCTTTTTTCTAATCTGTCCGCTTCTTCTTTTTGATTATTTTTGATGAAGTAATTTTTTTGAGTATTTAAATCTCTTAAAATATTTTCTATAATTTCACTATTTGTATTTGACAAAAACATACTATTAGGATAAATTGTTAAATTATTTTTTTCTTTTATACTATTGTTTTTCAAATCGATTTCTGTTATTTTTTCTATTTCATCTCCCCAAAATTCTATTTTATATTTTTTTTCTATGTAAGTAGGTAATAATTCAATTGAATCTCCAATAATTTTAAATGTTCCAGGGTCTAAATCATGTTTTACTCTATTATACATTGCGGAAACTAATAAGCTTAGTAATTTTTTTCTTCTAATATTTTGATTTACTTCAATATTTAGAGTGCTTTCTTTGAATGATTTGGGGTTTCCTAATCCGTAAATGCATGATACCGAAGAAACTACTATTATATCTTTTTTCCCAGAAAGTAGAGATGATGTGGTGCTTAATCTCATTTTTTCTATTTCTTTATTTATCGATAAATCTTTTTCTATATACTTTCCAGTAACCGGAAGATATGCTTCGGGTTGATAATAATCATAATATGAAACAAAATATTCTACTGAGTTATTTGGAAAAAACTCTTTAAATTCTGAAAATAATTGTGCTGCTAATGTTTTGTTATGACATAAAATTAATGTTGGCTTTTTTATTTTATTAATTACATTGGCAATAGTAAATGTTTTTCCTGAGCCTGTTACTCCCAGTAAACACTGATTTTTTTCTCCTTGATTTAATCCATTAGTAAGTTTTTGTATTGCTTCTGGTTGATCTCCAGTTGGCTTGAAAGGAGCTTGTAGTTTAAACATTTTTGATAGATTGAATTTCTTTTTTCCATATTGCAAATGAGAATTCCGCCTGTATTTTCAACATTTTTTCTCCATTTATTGCTTTGGCTCCATTTTCTTGTCCTTTTTTTAAAAATAATGTTTCTTCAGGGTTATAAATTAAATCATACATATAGTGTTTTTTTGAAAGCATATTGTAATTTATTTTAGGTGCACTGTTTATAAATTGTTTACCACCTAATATAGTTGTATTAATAATTAATTTATGAGTATTTAAATACTTTTCAGAACATTTATATGAAATGATGTTATTTTTTGTTTTTTCTCGAGAAACAATTAAATATTCAATGTTTTTTTTTTGTAAAACATAACATACTGATTTAGAGGCGCCTCCATTACCTAACACAAGAGCTTTTATTTTTTGTTTTGGTAAAAATGATTCTAGTGATTTTTCAAATCCAATAACATCAGTATTATAACCTTTTATTTTTCGGGTCTTTTTGTTAATAAAAATAGTGTTTACCGATTTAATTTTTTTTGAAATTTCATCTAATTGGTCAATGTACTTTATAATAGATTCTTTATATGGGGAAGTGATATTTAAACCAATTAAATGTTTTTTTCTGAGTAAATTATGAAGTTCTCTAATATGATTTAATTCATATAAATTATATGAAAAATTTTTCAATCCTTCTCTTTGAAATTTATTTTCAAAATAATTTTTAGAAAAAGAATATTTTAAGTTTTTCCCAATTAAACCAGTATTATACATTTTTTTTCTTACTAAAATATTCTATTGTTATTAGAGTGAAAAATCCAGCAAAAACAAAAAACAATAAATAAAAATTATTTTCTACATACTGTATGATATTTCCATTTTTATTTAATTCATCTTTAATTGGATCTATTACTTTTAACATCATAGTTGTTGATGATTCTGATCTAATAGGCCAAATAAATATTAATGACCCAAGCACGAATCCTGTAATTATAGCTAGAGTTTGTTCTCTATACTTTTTAAATAACCAAGATATCACTTTTGCTAAAGTAAGTATTCCGAATATCATTCCTAAAATAAAAACAATTAAAAAAATTAAAGAATCTATATTTTTATGAAATGTATTTATACTTTCTTTTAATAAAAGATTATAATTTCCTAGGATTAACAAAAGGTATGAACCAGATAATCCAGGGACAACCATCCCAATAATACCAATGATTCCACAAAAAAATATAAATATTAGGTTAGTGTTTTCTTTTTGAAATTCAGGTATCACAGTAAGTGAAATTGCAAGGATAGTGCCAATTAAAAAAAATAAAACATGTTGCACTTTCCATTTTGGAATCATCTTGATGAGAAAAGGAATTGATGCTAGTATTAATCCAAAAAAATAAGATAGTGTAAATTTTTTATTTTTGTCTAGTAGTTCAAAATATTCTAAAGCTTGAGCAAATAAAAGAGCACTTAATATTATTCCTAGTATTATAGGTATTAAAAATTCTAGTGATAAATTTTTATAAACTTTTTTGAAATTAAGGTTTAATATGTTTGTGAATGTTTTTTTATTGATTGCAGATATAGTATGGATTAGTTTTTCATATATTCCCAATATTAATGCCATTGTTGCTCCAGAAAGACCAGGAATAATATTAGCAACGCCAATTAACATGCCTTTTAATACATTTTTTATAAAATACACAATATTTTATTTATCGATTATTTTCTAAATAAGCCTGATATCCGCCGGCAAGATTAGAGACATTTTTCATAGAATATTTTTCTCTTAAAATATGCACTACTGCTGCGCCTCTTCTGCCAGTGTTGCAGTATATAACTACAGCTTTATTTTTTTCTATTTTTTCTATTGAATCTAAAATTTGATCCATTGGTATATGTAATTCGGAAATATAACCTTCATCAAATTCATATTTTTCCCTTATATCTATAATTTGAATATTTTGAGATTTTAAATTTAAAAAATCTTCAATTGTTATTTCTTTCATGACGTTTATTTTAAAAATTGATGAAATGTGTCTCCTCTTAATCCTAATCTTAAACATTCTAGAGGTATTACAGATTTTGGATCTATATTTCCTAAATTAACATTACATCCCATTAATTTGATAAACCAAACTTGTTGATCTTTTTTTGGAGCCTCCCACAATATTTTTTCATTTGGTATTTTGGTTAATATTTCCTCTATTAAATCGGATCTTATTTCTCCATCTTTTCTAAAAACTCCTACAGTTCCACTTTCCCTAGCTTCTGCTATTACTTTCCAGGATCCAGCATCTAATTCTTTTTGCATTAATTGAATCCATTTAGAAGGGGCAAGAATTTTATTTGATTTTTTATATCCAACTTCTGAGAAAACAGTAAATTTTTTGGATAACTCTGATATATATTCACATTTTTGTTGATGATTCATGTCAATTGATCCATCAGAAATCTCAATAGTATCTAGATTCAAATTTTTAATAAATTTTATAAAATCATCAAACATATTTCTTATAATAAAAGCTTCAAATAATGTACCTCCCAAATGTACTTTTATATTATTTTTTTGATATAATTTGATTTTTTCTTTTATATTTTTTGAAATTATTCCAGTTCCAAAACCAAGCTTTATGATGTCTATAAAATTAGCACAAGATTCCACGAGATTTTGAGCTTCTCTAGTACTTAACCCTGTATCCATAACCATTGTTAAGCCGATATCTCTATTTTTTTTAGTTCTAGTTGGTATATTTGGTAACTTAAAATTCATCTTTTTCTAAAAATTAATTCAAAAATACAAAATACTTAATGTCTTATTAAATCCTAAATAAAAAGTTATTTACATTTGTAAACAGTCTTATTAATTTAATAATGGTACTTATAAAATCAGTTTCTGGAATTAGAGGGACAATTTTTCGAAAAGGAGAAGAAAATTTAACTCCTTTTAATGTTCTTAAATTTGTTTCTATTTTTGGTGTATACTTAAAAAATAAAAAATCTCATCCAACAGTAGTTTTAGGTAGAGATGGGAGAGTGTCTGGCACTCATATATCTAAAGTAATTTCACTTCGTCTTTCAGAAATGGGTATTAATGTTATTAATATAGGTTTAACAACTACACCTACGGTAGGGTTTTATGTCTCTAAAAAAAATGCTACAGGTGGAATTATGATATCAGCTAGTCATAATAGTATAGAGTGGAATGCGTTGAAATTTTTTAATGATAAGGGAGAGTTTCTAACAAAAAAAGAAAGTAATTATATTATTTCTTATGATATAAAAAGTGAAAAATCTAATTTTTTAGAAGAAAAAAAAGGAAAAGTTATTTTAGATAATTCTGCTTTGGATTTTCATATTTCTTCTATTCTGAAATTAGAAGAGGTTTTGGTTCAAAAAATTAAAAATAAAAACATAACGGTTGTAGTAGATGGAATAAATTCTTCTGGTGGAATCGCAGTTCCAAAGTTATTAGAAAAATTAGGTGTTTCTGTTATAAAATTAAATTGTGAGCCAAATGGGCTGTTTGATCATAATCCAGAACCTGTTCCAACTAATTTGCAAAAAGTATCTTCTTTTGTTAAATCTAAAAAAGCTGATTTTGGTATAGCAGTTGATCCCGATGTTGATAGGTTAGTGTTTATTTGTGAAGACGGTAGTTTTTTTGGTGAAGAATACACTATAATTGCATTAGGAGATTATGTTTTGTCTAAAATAAAAGGCAGTACAGTTTCTAATTTATCTTCTTCAAATGGGCTACGTGATATTACAAAAAAATATGATTTGGAGCATTTTTTTTCTGCTGTTGGAGAAAGCAATGTAATAGATATTATGAAAAAAAATAATGCTGTTTTTGGAGGTGAGGGTAGTGGTGGAGTCATATTCCCTAAACTACATTATGGTCGAGATGCTTTAGTTGGGATAGCATTGTTTCTTTCTTATTTTTCTGAAAGAGGTGTTTCATGTAAAAATATAAAAAACAGTTTACCAAATTATTTTATACTGAAAGATAAAATTTTGTTACCTGAAAAATTTAATTTTGATTCTTTTAAAGATTCAATTATTTCTTTTTTAAGCAAAACTGAAGAAGTGCAGTTTATTTTATTAGATGGTTTGAGAATAAATTATAATTGTGGAAGTTGGATTCATGTTAGAATATCTAATACTGAGCCAATTATTCGATGTATAATTGAATCAAAAACAAAAGAAAAATTGGAAGAATTGAAAGGTTTTATTAACTCTTATTTAAAAAAAATATTTTGATAGAGAAAGTATATTTAGACAATGCCGCAACTACAAGAGTTGATCCCAACGTAGTGGTAGTAATGACAGATTGCTTAAGGAAAAATTATGGTAATCCGTCTTCTATTCATTCTTTTGGAAGAAAAAGTAGAGCATTAATTGAAAGTTCAAGAAGAAAAATAGCAAAACTTATTAATGCATCTCCTAGTGAAATTTTTTTTACATCTGGTGGAACAGAGGCAGACAACATGGCTATTAGAGGGGCTGTTAGAGATGCTGGTGTAAAAAATATCATTACCTCAAAAATAGAACACCCCGCAGTTCTTAATACTGTTGTTAATTTAGAAAAGCAAAAAAAAATATCTCTTTTTTATGTTAAATTAAAAGAATCTGGAGAAATTGATTTATCAGATTTAGAATTATTATTAAAAACACATAAAAATTGTTTAGTTAGTTTAATGCATGCAAATAATGAGATTGGAAATTTATTACCTATTGATACGGTTTCTCAACTTTGTATGAAACATAATGCTTTATTTCATTGTGATACGGTGCAAACTATAGCGCATCTTCCTATAGATGTTCAAAAAACACCTCTTGATTTTTTAGTTTGTTCAGCTCATAAATTTCATGGTCCAAAAGGTGTTGGGTTTTTATATGTGAATAAAAAAATTAATATCACTCCACTAATTCACGGAGGTAGTCAAGAAAAAAATATGAGAGGCGGAACAGAGTATGTATATGGTATAGTAGGGTTAGCTAAAGCTATGGATATAGCTTTTTCTAAAATGTCATTACATCATGATCATATTTTGAAATTAAAAAAACATATGATTTTAAAATTAAAGCATTTAATTCCAGAAATTACTTTTAATGGTTTTTCAAGTAGCACTTCGAAAAGTTTATATACAGTGTTGAGTGTATCTATTCCTGAATTTGAAAATTCAGATTTATTATTATTTAATTTAGACTTATTCGGTATTGCTTGTTCAGGGGGAAGTGCCTGTAGCTCAGGTAGTTCAAAATTATCTCATGTAATATCAGAATTACATGAAAATAAAAATCAAGTAGTTGTTAGGTTTTCATTCTGTAAATACAATACCTTAAAAGAAATTGATTATGTAGTTGAAAAATTAAGGTACTTATTAGATTAATAATAATGTAATCTTCTTACTCCACTGATATATTTTGCTAATCTTATTACTTGTTTAGTATAGCCAAATTCATTATCATACCAGACGTATAAAACTATATTTGTTCCATTTTTTGATACAATAGTTGCATTTGAATCAAAAATAGAGCAACCAGTTGTTCCAATTATATCATTAGAAACTAATTCTTCATTGATAGAATACTTTATTTGATTAACTAATTCTCCGGAAAGAGAAGATTTTCGTAATATTTCATTTATTTCTTCAAGTGATGTTTTTTCTTTTAAATCTAGATTCATAACTGCCAAAGAGCCATTAGGTGTTGGTACTCTTATTGCATTTGCAGTTAATTTTCCATTAAGATTGGGCATTATTTTAGATATTGCTTTTCCCGCTCCTGTAGATGTTATAACCATATTTATAGCTGCAGACCGACCTCTTCTATTTTTTGAATGCATATTATCAAGTAAGTTTTGATCATTTGTGTAAGCATGAATTGTTTCTATATGCCCTTTAATAATTTTATTTGATTTATTAACTACATATAGAATAGGTGCAATTGCGTTTGTTGTACAGGATGCTGCAGAAAAAACATGTTCTTTTTGAGGATTAAAATCCTTATGATTTACACCATATACAATATTTGGTATTGAGTTTCCAGGTGCAGTCAATATAACTTTTTTGATATATTTATTTAGATGTAATTTTAATTTAGTTTTGTCTTTATAAATTCCTGTACTATCAATTAGTAAAGCATCTTTGATCCCAAGTTTTGAGAAATCAATTTTTTCAGTTGAAGATAAAAAATTAATATGCTGTCCATTGACTATGATTGACTTTCTTTTTTCATCTATTTCTAAAGATCCAGAAAATCGACCATGAACAGAATCTTGCAATAACAATGAAGCTCTTTTTCTCAGTGATTTTGAGTCAACACTTCTAACAACAACCGCTCGTATTCTTAATTGTTGGCCTTTCCCAGCTTGTTTTATAAGTTCTCTAGTACAAAGTCTCCCTATTCTACCAAATCCAAAAAGAATAACATCTTTGGGTTTTAAATTAGAATTAGAAGATTTTACTAAAAATTTTAATTTTTTATTTAAAAAATCTAATTGGTTTTTATGATTATTTTTTTCTTCTATCCATTGAAATGTTAATTTTCCAATATCAATTTTAGATGGGCATAAGTCCATTTGATACAGATTTTTGACTATTTCATTAGTTTCAAAAATATTTATTGGTTTTTTAACAAAGTTTTTTGCATAGTGATGTAATCTTAAAACTTTAGTGATTTTAGTGTCAATTAAATGTCTTCTAAAAAGTACTAATTCCACACCCTTTTCATATAACAGTCTTCCTGTATAATTTATAAGGCTTACAGCGGCTTTTTCTTTTTCAATATAGTTTTCTAATTTTTTTGTATAAATTTCTTTTTGATTAGGTTTTTTTGAGCTCATTTGGTGCAATAAATGGAATTATATTTAAACTAATAATAAATCTAACATTTTATTTAATTATTTTTACAAAAAATAAAAAAATTAGTTGAAAATAAATTTTTTTAAATACGAAGGCTCTGGAAATGATTTTGTTATAATTGATAACAGAGAAAATAAAATATCTATTGAATCTTTATTTATTAAAAATTTATGTGATAGAAAATTTGGTGTTGGAGCCGATGGCTTAATAACTTTAGAGGGCAATAGAGATGTTGGATTTTCAATTCGTCATTTTAACTCAGATGGAGAGCAATCTTCTTTTTGTGCAAATGGAAGTCGTTGTTTAGTCCATTTTGCAAAATATTTAAATCTTTTTGATAATGAAATTTCTTTTTTGTCAAATGGCAAACAAATAATAGGTTCTGTTCAAAATGAAGTTGTTTCTATTACAATGCCAGATGTTTGTAACATCAAAACAGATCAAAATGGGTATTTTATTTTAAATACAGGCTGTCTTCATTTAGTCGTTTTTAGTGAGAATTTAAAAGATGTTGATGTTAATTATTTAGGAAGTGAAATCAGAAATTTAAAAGAATATCAAAAGGAAGGTATTAATGTTAATTTTGTTGAAATTTTAGAAAATAATATATCAATCAGAACTTATGAAAGAGGTGTGGAAAATGAGACTCTTTCTTGTGGTACAGGGGTTGTAGCATCTGTTTTAGCTACAATTGAGAAAGGTTATAAAATTAAATCATCAGTTCAAGTTCAAACTTTAGGTGGAGTTTTAAATGTTAGTTGGAAAAAAAATAATGATGAGTATCATAATATTTTATTATCGGGTCCTGTTTCTTTAGTTTTTCAAGGTCAGTTAGTTTTATGAAAACTAAATTAGCTTTTTATTTCTCCTTTTTTTGTATTCTTATTTTTTCTTGTAAAAAGTCATCACCACCCTCCAATTACTTAAATGTTTACAGTGACATTGAATATGTTGGGGTCAATACTTGTAAGCAGTGCCATTTAGATATTTATAATACTTTTTCTCAAACTGGCATGGGGAAGTCTTTTAATTTAGCTAAAAAACAATTTAGTTCTGCAGTATTTGATTTACCTATTTATGATAGTATTTTAAATTTTCATTATTTTCCTTATTGGAGTAAAAAGGGGAATTTAATTTTGAATGAATATCAATTAAAATCGGAAGATACAGTGTTTTCTTTCAAAAGAGATGTTGATTTTATAATTGGCTCAGGTCATCATACAAATTCTCATATTATAAGTAATAATGGTTATTTATTTCAGGCTCCCTTTACTTTTTATACTCAAGATTCAATTTTGGATTTTCCGCCTGGTTTTGAAAATGGAAGAAACTCAAGATTTGATCGTAAAATAGGTTTAGAATGTATGACTTGTCATAATGCTTTTCCTCATTTTGTTTTGGGTTCAGAAAATAAATTTGAATCATTACCAAATGGAATTGATTGTGAAAGATGTCATGGTCCCGGGAAACTTCACGTTTCAAATATTCAATCAGGTATGTTAATTGACACTTCCAAGTTTTTTGATTATTCTATAGTTAATCCAATTAATCTATCGATAGAATTACAAAATGAATTATGTTCAAGATGCCATATACAAGGAAATTCAGTTTTAAAGTATGATAAATCTTTTTTTGATTTTAAGCCAGGAATGTATTTAAATGAAGTAATGGATGTTTATTTACCGAGATATACTAATTCTGATGATGAATTTATTATGGCTTCTCATTTAGATAGAATGAAACAAAGTAAATGTTTTATTAAATCAGATGGAAATATGACTTGTTTAGGATGTCATAATCCACATATTTCAGTAAAAAAAACAAATGTTCTTAATTATAATAATTCATGTTTTTCCTGTCATAACAATGATGAATGTTCAGAGATTCAAGAGGAACGAATGATAATGGAAAATAATTGTGTTTCATGTCATATGAGAGAATCAAAAACAATAGATATTCCTCACGTAACCATTACAGATCATAAAATTAAAATTAATAGAGAAACTAGTTTAAATTCTGGAAATAAATTTTTTTTAGGATTAGAGTGTGTTAATAATGATTCTCCATCAAATTATAGTATTGTAAATGCTTATTTACAAGAATATGATTCATTTTCTAAAAAAGACCAGTATTTAGATTCAGCATTTTTTTATCTAGAGAAAATGGATTTCAATACAAAAGAGGGTTTATTTTCTTTTATATTTTTTCATTTTCTTTCAAATTCTTTTGATGTTATTGTTGAAAAAGTAAATGAAAAGGGAATCCAAGTTGTATTATCTATATTTAATAATACACAATTTAATAATTTTGATGCAACCACTTGTTATCGAATTGGTCAATCATTTTATAGAAAAGGGGATTATTCTAATGCTAATATTTTTTTAAAACAATCAGTGGATTTAGCTCCTTTTCATTTAGATTTTCTAGAAAAATATGGTATTAATTTAATACAACTTAATCAGTTTGAAAATGCTAAGAAACAATTCCAATTTATTATCAATGAAGATCCAAGATATTTTTCTGCATATAATCATTTAGGTAATTTATATATTCATGATTATTTAACTAAAAAGGATGAAAGAGATAAGAATTTAGCATCTTACTATTTTGATATATCTTTAAATTTAAATCCAAATTATGAGCAGGGATTACTCAATAAAACTAGAATTCATATATTAGAAAATGATTTTATTTCGGCAAAAAAAATATTAAAAAAAATAAAAACTCTTTATCCTCAAAATGAATATGCAGACACATTATTAAATCAAATAAATGAAAAAAAATAAATTTATATTACTTACATTATTTGTCATAGTTATTTTTTTTAGTACTCTTTTCTATTTTAAAAAATCTTACTTTTCTTCAATAATTTCTTCTGATCAATCTTTTTTTATTAATAAAAGCATGACTTATGATGGATTGATAATCAAATTAAAAAAAGAGTTTAATATTTCTGGTTATATAGGTTTTTCTCTGTTTTGTGATAAAAAAAAATTATATAATTTCAGTTCAGGAAAATATTTATTTAAATCTGGTTTTACTTTAAATGATATTATAAATGAATTAAGGATTCCGGGTAATAGAAAAACTATAGATTTTTCTTTTAATAGTTTTGATGATTTTAGTGAGTTAGCATCTAACTTAGCCTCTAAAACAGATATTGATTCATTGATTTTTATGAATAAGGTTTTTGCATATAATTATGATTCAGTGTTTAATAGAAATGTGAGTTTAGAAGAAATTCAATCATTTTTTATTCCAAATACGTACAACTTATATTGGCATTCTTCTGAAATTGATTTTATAAACAGAATGATTAAGGAGTATAAAAATTTTTGGTCATCAAGATTGTCAAACTCAACTATAATAAATTTATCTCCATTTGAAATTTCAATTATTGCATCTATTGTAGAAAAAGAATCTAGTAATCATTCTGAAATGGATGATATAGCATCAGTATATTTAAATAGATTAGAAAAAAATATGAAATTACAAGCGGATCCAACTGTAAATTTTTGTTTTAAAAAGACACATGATTTTGACACTACCTTAACTAGAGTTAAAAAAGATCATTTAAAAATGAACTGTCAATATAATACGTATATTATCAAAGGGCTTCCTCCAGGTCCGATTTGCTCTCCTTCCATTCAAAGTATTGATGCTGTTTTAAAAAATAAAACCACTGATTATATATTTATGTGTGCGAAAGCAAAAATCAATGAAAAAACAAAAAAAGTATGTTTTTTTGATTCTCATATTTTTGCCAATAGATATTTTCAACACCTCAAGAATGCTAAGCAGTATCAAAAAGCAATGGATAAGTTTGAAGTGGGTTATAAAATATGTTTTCCAGACAGAGAAAATTGTAATTGTAATTAATGAATAAAATGGACTTTTCTAAAGGAGATAAAGTATTTTTTATTAATGAATCTAGAGAAGGTTATGTTGTTGAGTTAAATAATAATGATACTTTAATTATTAATAGTAATGACATTGACTTTGAGGTTAATATTAATGAAGTTATGAAGGTTACTAAAGAAAGTGAGGGTTTTTATAAAAAAATACAAGAAAAGCTACTTAAAACAACAAAAACAGAAACTTCTCAGCCTAATATTAAAAAAAATGAAAATAAAAAATCAGATTTTAAAGTTCGTATATCTAAAGATTTTGAATTAGATTTGCACATTGAGAAGATCATTGACAATTTTTTTGATTTGAGTAGTTCTGAAATTTTAAATATTCAAATGAGTGTATTTTATAAAGCTATTTTTGAAGCTTACAGATTAAAATTACCATTTTTAATCATTATTCATGGTTTAGGGAAAGGTATTTTAAAATCTAAAATAACTACATTTTTAAAAGAAAATAGTGCTTCTTTTACTGAAGAAAGTCCTATTATTTATAAAGGTGGAGCTACTCGATTAAATTTATATTAGTTGAAATTGCCTTATCGCTTGAATTTGTGAAATTTAAGAGGAAAGTCCGGACAACAAAGAGCACCATACTTCCTAACAGGAAGAACTTTTAGTTAGCTAGTGCCACAGAAAATAACCGCCATTTATGGTAAGGGTGAAAATGTGAGGTAAGAGCTCACAAGATTTAATAGTGATATTAAATCTGGGTAAACCTTATGGGTTGAAAGATCAAATATACTGAGGAGTGTTTTTTTAAACACAAAAATTGCTCGTTTTACTCAGGGGGTAGATCGCTTGAGTTTATTAGTAATAATAAACCTAGATAGATGATAGGGGCTTTTTTTGTTAAAAAAAGTACAGAATCCGGCTTATAGATTTTAACTAGAAAAATGGGGATGTGCATTGTCGCATCCCTATTTTTATTCAAATTCGCTTAGATATTTTTCTGCATCTAAAGCAGCCATACATCCTGATCCTGCAGCGGTAACAGCTTGTCTATAAACAGAATCTTGTACATCTCCACTTGCAAACACTCCATGAATATCTGTTAAACTAGAGTCCGCTTTAGTTACAATATATCCTGAGCTATCCATTTTAATTTGTCCTTTGAAAACATCTGTATTAGGTTTATGTCCAATAGCAACAAAAAAACCAGTGGCATCAATTTCTCGTTCTTGATTATTTTGATTATTTATTACACGAATTTTATTAACATTTTGATCACCTATTATGTCTTTTGTTTCGTGATTAAATAAGACTTCGATATTAGATGTTTTTAAAACTCTTTTTTGCATGATTTTAGAAGCTCTCATGCTATCCTTCCTTACTAAAAGGTATACTTTTTTACATAATTTACTTAAATAAATAGACTCTTCTGCAGCTGAGTCACCTCCTCCAACAACAACAACATCTTCTCCCTTATAAAAAAAACCATCACACACTGCACAGGCAGAGACTCCAAATCCCATAAATTTTTTTTCTGATTCTAAACCTAAATATTTAGCAGAAGCTCCAGTGGAAATAATAATAGTTTTACTCATATAAGTATCTTTTTCGTCTACTATTATTTTATGATAATCTCCTTTTTTATTACAAAAGTCAACTTTTGTTACAAACCCAGAAATGATTTTTGTTCCAAATCTTTCAGCCTGTTTTTTTAAATCTTCCATCATATCAGGGCCCATGATTCCATTTGGATACCCAGGAAAATTTTCTACATCTGTTGTGGTGGTTAATTGTCCACCTGGTTGTAACCCTTGTATCATTATAGGTTGTAGGTTTGCTCTAGAAGCATAAATAGCTGCTGTATAACCAGCTGGCCCTGAACCAATAATTAAGCAATCTGTTTTTTTCATTTTTTTAATTTATTAAGTGAAAATAATAAAACAACAATAACTTTTTTGTTTTTTTAAAAAATAATTTAAAAGTTAAATTTTAGATCAGTTTTTATTTAAAAATTAATATAATTGTTTTTTGTTTTATTATAGAACTATTTTTATGATTAAAAAAACTCCATTTTTTTCTAAGCATATTGAGGCAGGAGCTAATATGGTAGATTTTTTTAATTTTTCCCTTCCAATATATTATAAAGGCATAAATATAGAGCATAACCATGTTAGGAATTCAGTGGGGGTTTTTGATGTTTCTCACATGGGGCAATTAATACTGGAAGGTGAAAAAGTATATAATTTTTTACAAAAAGTAACGACGAATGATATTTCTAAAATAAAAATTGGTTCTGTTCAATACTCTTGTATGACTAATGAACAAGGGATGGTTTTAGATGATCTTTTAGTTTATAAGTTGTCTGAAAAAAAATATATGTTAGTTGTTAACGCTTCCAATACTTTTAAGATCTTTAATTGGTTAAATTCTAATAATACATTTTCGATCCTTATAAAAGATGTTACTATGGAAAAAGGTTTGTTAGCAGTTCAAGGGCCAAGAGCTATAGATTTATTACAAAAATTAACTGATTTTAATCTTTCAGATATGAAATCATATTCTTTCAGAATTTTAAAACTTGCTGGGTTAGATAATATTCTTATATCTTCTACTGGTTATACTGGTTCAGGAGGATTTGAAATTTATGGAGATAAAAATAGTATGGTTGAAATATGGGATGTTTTATTTAGTTTTTCGGAATTTAATTTAATGCCTATCGGACTTGGTGCTAGAGATACATTAAGGTTAGAAATGGGTTTTTGTTTATATGGTCATGAATTGTCAGAAAAAACATCTCCATTAGAAGCAAAATTATCTAAAATAGTTTCTTTTGAAACAAAATTTATTGGATCAGATGCCTTAAAAGAGAATAAAATTAATAAAGAGTTAATAGCTTTTGAATTACAAGAAAGAGGAATTCCTAGAAATGGATATGATATTGTTAATGAAAATGATCAAAAAATAGGATT
>CACAKI010000003.1 GCA_902533035.1 uncultured Bacteroidota bacterium
ACTATTTAATTTTGTTTCACATGAAACAAATGGAGTATCGTTAAACTCTTTTTCAAACCATATACGAAAAGCTCTTATTTTTGTTATTTCTAAAATTAAATTGTTTGATAATAAAAAATGAAATTGAATATGTTTTGTTTTTAAAAATGGTTTAATGTCACGTTTTATTTTTTTAAAATCATTGGTATTGACATTGATGAAGAATAGTCTATAGTTTGGTAGTGTTTTTGAATAAGTTTTGTATGCATTTTCGTTTAATTGTAAATTATGAAGACATCCTTTTAATTTTATTGTTTTCTTTTCAATTTGTGCGCTTAGGTATTTGCAAATTAGTTCGTTATTTTGACAATTTTTAAATTCAATATCAATATCCTCTAAATTTATGTTGTTTAAGATTTTTGTTAATTGATGTGTAGAGGTTGTTTTATTTTTAAAATTAAAACAAATGGAATTTGCTCCTTCAGAAATAGCTGAAATAGCTTTTTTGTTTGTAACATTTGTTTTTGATTCAAGAATCTCAATCTCGCAACATATTTTCCAGTTTCCAGTTTTAAAAAATGTATTTTTTTCTTTTACTTCATCGTTAAAATAAATTGGATCGAAAGTTTTTCCATTAATTCTATGTTGAATGTCTTTAAGTTTATTTGTTTTTTTTTCACTTAAAAATTTTTCAATCCATTTTTTTTTTGATTGATGGGAAAAGTCTTTTAATGGTGCAAATATGCTAGACATTTTATTCTTCTATTTTATAAATAATTTCATTTGGCCTTGAAAGTAAGTACTCTTCTCTTAATATTTTTTCCATATTTATGTTCAATGAGTCAGATTTGAGAATAGCAATTAATATTTGATCTTTTTCTATTAATTGTTTAAATCTTTCTATTTCTTCTTGTTGATTGTTTATTTCTGTTTTTAATTTTAATTGTCTTATGACTGCATTTTCATCAAAAAATAAAAGCCATACTATAAAAAAAAGTAATAATATTTTTAAAATATGATTTTTGGTAAAATAAAATATTTTTAATCTTTTTTTCAACTTGTTTATTTTTCCTGTTTTAAAAATGGATATCTATAGTTTTTTGGTGGAACAAAAGTTTCTTTAATAGTTCTAGGAGAAACCCATCTTAATAAATTTAAATATGATCCTGCTTTATCATTAGTTCCAGACCCTCTAGATCCTCCAAACGGTTGTTGAGAAACTACAGCTCCCGTTGGTTTGTCATTAATGTAAAAATTTCCGGCTGCATTTTCTAAAATTTTAGAAGCTTGTATAATGATGTTTCTATTTTTCGCAAAGATTGAACCTGTAAGTGCATATTCGGAAGTTGTATCAATAATTTTCAACGTTTTTTCAAAATTCTCATCTTTATACAGATAAATTGTCACAATTGGACCAAACAATTCCCTTTTCATGGTGTCATAATTAGGATCGGTTGTTAAAATAATTGTTGGTTCAATAAAATAACCAATACTTTTATCACATCCTCCTCCAAATATAATTTTTGCATTATTATCTTTTTTTGCTTTTAAAATAGCAGATTTTAATTTTTCAAATGATTGATTGTGAATTACAGCGTTTACAAAATTGGTAAAATCTTTTGGGTCACCTACTTTAATAGTTTTTAACTCACTTATTAATTTTTTTTCTATTTTTTTCCATTGACTTTTTGGGAGATAAATTCTAGATGCAGCTGAGCATTTTTGACCTTGATACTCAAAGCCTCCTCTTATTATAGCAGTTGTTACTTCATCAACATCAGCAGATTTATGTGCTATGATGAAATCTTTTCCGCCTGTTTCTCCAACAATTCTAGGATAAGACTTATATTTCGTGATATTTTTTCCTATTTCTTTCCAAATAGACTGAAACACTTTTGTTGATCCAGTAAAATGAATTCCTCCAAAGTCAGGATGTTGGAAAATTATTTTATTTGCATCTTCTGGTTTACAATGCACCATGTTAATGACACCGTCTGGCAGTCCAGCCTCTTTTAGTAAATCCATGATAATTTTTGCTGAATATGTTTGGCTGTCAGATGGCTTCCAAATAACAGTATTTCCCATTAAAACAGGGGCAAGACATAGATTAGCAGCAATTGAAGTGAAATTAAAGGGAGTGATTGCATAAACAAAACCTTCTAATGGTCTATATTCCATTCTATTCCAAATTCCATTTGAACTCTCAGGTTGTTTTTGATATATTTCAGTTAAGAATTTAACATTAAATTTTAAAAAATCAATCAATTCGCATGCTGCATCAATTTCTGCTTGAAAAATATTTTTTGATTGATTTATCATCGTTGCTGCATTAATTTTTTGTCTGTAAGGACCCGAAAGTAAATCAGCAGCTTTGAGAAAAATAGCACACCTATGTTCCCAAGGAGTATTTCTCCAACTATCCTTGTTAACCATACAAGCTGAGATAGCTTGTTTAATTTCTTTTTGTGATCCATAATGGCAATATGCCACTATATGTTTGTGATTGTGTGGTGGAGAAACAGGTGTTTTTTTAGAGGATGTAATTTTTTTTCCATTTATAATCATAGGGAGATTTATAACTTTCTTCATCATTAAATCATATTCTTTTTGAACTTCCAGTTTTTCCGAACTTCCTGGTTTGTATGATTTTATAGGTTCACAAGTTATATGTGGTACAGAAAACAGTGCTTTTGTCATTTTTTTTTAATTAAAATTTATTCAAAATTATGAAAGGAAAATTAATTCAAAGAATTAGAAGTTATTTTTTCAATGCCTACAAGTCGCTCATAACGTTCCCAGGGTGATTTGTAATATACATAAATAGTATATTCATTATTTGTTTCATAGTAATTCCCCTCTATTAACTCAGTGGATATTTTATTTCCCTTTTTGGTTACGTATTGGTAGTTATAATATCCTTGTTTTAATAAAATTTGTGTTTCAAAGTTTTTTGTTTGAGGGTTATATTTCAATAAAAATTCAGAGTTGGTATTCCAATTACTTAAAGCTCCAAAAATGTATATTTTTTCATCTTTATGTAAATTCTTGTTAGAGATTTGAAATTTCACAAGTACATATTCACATTCATTTTCTGGCGAGTAACTATTATCTTTTTGTATAAGTCTTTTGCCATTTAAATCATATTTTTCAAAATATTGTTTGTGTTGTTTGGATTTATCTTGTTTGAGTTCTACTAAATAAAGAGGGTTTTCGTAATCCTTTATTTTTTTTGTGTATATGGTGTCAATGTTTTGTGAGAAAAATCGCAAACTACTTATATCAAAATCTCTAAATTCATTTCCTCCTCTAAAATTAATTTCTTGATCATAGTTGTATTCTAATTTATTACTAGTAATAAAAGTAGGTTGAATATTTTGTTTGACGGATTTCCAATTATCATTTTGTTGAATTACAATTTTTATTTCATCAAAAGGGTTTTTAATGTCTATATTAGAATAAAATACTTCAAAGTCAATTTCTTGTTTTGATGATATGTCTTGAATAAAAGTTGCTCTTTTAACATTCGCTTTAATTTGCACAATACTTTCATAAACAATTATTTTTCTTTTTAAGATCACTTCTTCTGTTTCTTCATTTTGAATAATTAACATATAATTACCAGATAATAAAAAATTTATATTTTCATTTGGAAATGTACATTCATAATGTACATAATCAATAATAGTATTAAATGAAAAAGAAAAATTTTCAATATAGTTTTCATTGAATCCTTCTATATATTCTGTGGGTAGTAAGTCAGATTTTTTCCATTCAGAATCACAATGTATAAAGCGATATACGTAGTTGCTTATATCATTTCCTAATTCGTCGAATGAGAGCTTCACTTTATCATTTGAGTTTAATTTTATGATCGGGTCTAATAAATTGTTTTCAATATTTCTAATTAAAACTGTTTTGATGTTTTGTGATGTGTATTCTTCTGTTATTGAGCATTTAGACACAGGAATATTCAAAGCAAGTATCAAAAAAAATATAATTTTCATATTAACAATTTAAGTTCAAAAAAATTAAAATTAATTATTTAAATATAGTGGTTTAATATATTAATATTTTTATATTCGTGTTCATAAAATCAATCTCTAATTTTTATATCATTGGAAGTAAAAATATCTAAGGGTAAAAACATTAGTCTAAAGGGCTCTGCAGAAAAGGTTTGTTCAGAATTCCTTTCTGCCACCTACTCTGTTAAGCCAGTGAATTTTCATGGATTAAAGCCAAAATTAAGTGTTAAAGTTGGGGACTCTGTTCTAGCTGGGGGTAGTCTATTTTTTGATAAAGAATTCGAGAAAATTCAGTTTGTTTCTCCAGTTAGTGGAATTGTAGAGAAAATTATAAGAGGAGAAAAAAGAAAATTATTAGAAATTGTTATTAAGGCCAATAAAAAAAATAGATATAAAAAGTATAATATTTCAGGTTACAAAAAATATAATAATGATAAACTAAAAGAATTATTTTTTGAATCTGGACTTTGGTCGCTAATCAAGCAAAGACCTTTTTCGACAGTAGCAGATCCAGTTAAATTACCAAAATCTATATTTATTTCTTGTTTTGACTCATCGCCATTAGCTCCCGATTATGATTTTATACTTTCTCATAAAGAAAAAGAATTTCAAAAAGGGATAGATGTTATTTCTTCTTTTTGTAATGGTAAAGTTCATATGAATGTTGATGGGGATGCTGATTCAGATTTTTTTAAAAACATTGAAGGTGTCCAATTAAATAAATTTCATGGACCTCATCCTGCTGGGAATGTTGGAATTCAAATTCATCACATAGATCCAATAAACAAGGGAGATGTAGTTTGGGTGCTTTCACCTCAATCCATAATTACTATTGGTAATTTCTTTTTAACTGGAAAGTATGAAAATAATAAAACTATTGCTGTTACTGGCTCTGAGCTAAAGAAGCCAAAGTATTTTAATGTATTTCAGGGGGTTAATGTTTTTGAGCTACTTAAAGGAAACCTTAAATCTGGCAAAAAAAGATTTATTTCTGGGAATGTATTACATGGGGACACCATTGAAGAAAATGGGCATATTGGTTTTTTTGAAGAACAAATTACTGTTATTCCTGAGGGTGATTATTATGAGTTGTTTGGATGGGCGATGCCAGGTTTTAAGAAATATAGTTTTTCTAGAGCCTTTTTATCTTCATTGTTCCCACAAAAAAAATTAACCTTAGATACTAATATGCATGGAGAAGAACGCGCCTATGTAGTTTCTGGTCAATATGAAAATTTAGTACCTATGGATATTTTCCCTGTTCAATTAATTAAATCTATTCTGGTAGAAGATATAGAATTAATGGAAAAATTGGGTATTTATGAAGTGGCTCCTGAAGATTTTGCTTTATGTGAATTTGCATGTACTTCCAAAATGCCTGTGCAGGATATTTTAAGGCATGGTTTAGATTTAGTTAAAAAAGAATGTAGTTAGTTATGAGTTTTTTAAGAAACACATTAAACAAAATTAAACCACATTTTTTAAAAGGTGGAAAGTTAGAAAAATTATATCCAGCATATGATGCTTTTGAAACGTTTTTATTTGTTCCAAATCATACAACTATCACTAAATGTCATGTAAGAGATTCTATTGATTTGAAAAGGACAATGGGTACAGTTATATTAGCATTGATTCCTTGTTTGATATTTGGTTGTTATAACATTGGGTATCAATATTATTCTCAGTTTGATCCATCTTTCATAACTCAAAATTTCAATGGCTTCTTTAATTTATTTTTATATGGATTAATGAAAGTGTTCCCAATGATTGTTGTTTCATATGGCGTTGGACTTTCAATTGAGTTTGCTTTTGCTGTTTTTAGAAAACATCCAGTAAATGAAGGTTATTTAGTAACAGGGATGTTGATTCCACTAATATTCCCTATTGATTGCCCTCTTTGGATAGTGGCTTTATCCGTTGTTTTTGCAGTTATAATTGGTAAAGAAGTATTTGGAGGAACAGGGATGAACATTTTAAACCCTGCTTTATTAGCTAGAGGATTTGCGTTTTTTGCATACCCCACTAAATTATCAGGAGATAAAGTATGGGTCTCTCAAGGTAGTACCGATACTATTTCTGGAGAAACAGCTCTTGGAGAACTTGCAACACTTGTAAAAGATAATGTTTCGGAAGCACATGTTAATGATGTGTTAAGTAATTTTGGTAGTGACGGTTCTTATAGTTTATTGAATTCATTTTTAGGTTTTATTCCTGGTTCTATAGGTGAGACTTCAGTTGTTGCCGTTTTAATTGGAGCTGGAATTCTTCTTTTGACTGGTTTAGGTTCATGGAGAATAATGTTTTCCGCATTAATTGGTGGTTTTTTCATGGCATCAATATTTAAATTTTGGGGTGCTAATCCATTTATGGAATTGAACCCAATACATCAATTATGTATTGGAGGATTTATGTTTGCCATTGTGTTTATGGCCACTGATCCTGTTTCAGCAGCACAAACTAATACAGGAAAGCTTGTATATGGCTTTTTATGCGGTTTTTTAGGCATTATGATTAGGGTTTTTAATCCAGCTTATCCTGAAGGTATTATGTTAGCAATATTATTTATGAACGTTATGGCTCCTTTAATTGATCATTATGTAGTTCAAGCTAGTATAAAAAGAAGAATGAATAGAATTAACATTTAATTATTAGTATGAGTATTAATAAAGATTCAAATATTTTCACTTTCTCATTTGCTGTTGTTATGGTCTTGATCGTGGCGATTTCTTTAGCAGTTGTTTCGGAGTCTTTATCTAGTATGAAAAAAGCTAATAAAGAGGACAAGAAAAAAATAAATATTTTATCAGCAATTAAAGTTTCAGCTGACAGGAATGAAGCAAGTCAATTATATGAAGAATACATAAAAGAATCTATTGTCATTAATTCTTCTGGTGAAATCATAGAGAATGATAATTTGGATGCATTTTACATAGATGTTAAAAAACAATATAGAAATAAAAACCTTTCAATAGAGGATAAAATTTTTCCAATTTTTATTGCAGAAAAAGATGGTTCTAAATACTACATAACTCCTTTAGTTGGCAGTGGATTATGGGGCCCTATTTGGGGGTTTATTGCATTTGAAAAAGATTGTAATACTATATATGGCGCTTCTTTTGATCATAAAACAGAAACTCCAGGTTTGGGTGCTGAAATTAGAGAAGCTTTTTTTGAAGATGCGTTTATTGGCAAAAAAATATTAGACGAAAATTCTTCATTTGTTTCTGTAGATGTTGTAAAAGGTGGATCCGAAGAAGGGAACAATCATCAAGTTGATGGAATAACAGGTGGAACAATTACAAGTGATGGGGTGACCAATATGCTTAAAAATGATTTAAAAGTATATAATAATTATTTTAAAACGATTAGATAGATAATGAAAAGTACTCTTTTTTCTAAAAAAAATAGAAAGTTGTTAAGTGATCCGTTGGGAGATCAAAATCCTATTACTATCCAAGTTTTAGGAATATGTTCTGCTTTAGCTATTACCGTACAACTTCAACAAGCATTAGTTATGGCTATGTCAGTTGTTTTTGTTATGGTTTGTGCAAATGTGATTATCTCTGCGTTAAGAAACGTTATACCTTCTCGAATTAGAATAATTGTTCAATTGGTTGTAGTATCTTCACTTGTTGTATTTGTTGATCAAGTATTACAAGCATTTTTGCCTGATGTTCAAGAAAAATTATCTGTTTTTATTGGTTTAATTGTTTCTAACTGCATTATTATGGGAAGACTTGAAGCTTTTGCATTAGGTAATAAATTATGGCCTTCTTTTTTAGATGCTATTGGAAATGCGATTGGTTATGGATGGATATTATTAGCTGTTGCATTTTTTAGAGAGCTTTTGGGGTCTGGAAAATTATTTGGTTATCAAGTTTTTCCTGATGGATGGTATGAAGCTAGTGGAGGTTTTTATTTAAATAATAACTTAATGATTTTGCCCCCAATGGCATTAATTGTTGTGGGGATTATTATTTGGGTCCAAAGATCTAGAAAATCATTTCCTGAGGAATTATTAGAAGAAAATTAATTATGGAAGAATTAGTAAATATATTTATAAAAGGCGTTTTTATTGAAAATATGATTTTTGCATATTTTTTAGGAATGTGTTCTTATTTAGCTGTTTCAAAAACTGTAGAAACAGGTGTTGGTTTAGGCGCTGCAGTTATATTTGTTTTAGGTATAACAGTTCCGATTAATTATTTATTAGAAAATTATCTTCTTAAAGAAGGCGCTTTGAGTTGGCTAGGGGAAAGATTTGCGACTATGGACTTGTCTTTCTTAAGTTTAATTATGTTTATAGCTGTAGTTGCATCTATGGTTCAATTAGTTGAGATGTTAGTTGAAAAATTTTCTCCTCAACTTTATAGTAGTTTAGGTATATTTCTCCCATTGATTGCTGTTAATTGTTCAATTTTAGGAGGCGCTCTTTTTATGCAAGAACGTCAATACTCAACTATTGTAGAAGCAACTTCTTTTGCTTTGGGTTCTGGAGTTGGGTGGTTTTTGGCTATTGTTGGAATTGCTGCTATAAGAGAAAAAATAAGATATTCTAATGTCCCTGCGCCCCTTAGAGGTCTAGGTATAACTTTTATTATTACTGGTCTAATGGGTATTGGTTTTATGTGCTTTATGGGGATAAATATATAAATGAATTTATGTTTGAATTAATTATATTTTCGGTTGTTATTTTTTTAATTGTTATGTTATCTCTGGTTATGGTTTTGCTTTTTGCAAAAGCAAAGTTATCTCCATCGGGCGATGTTTCTTTAACTATTAATGGAGAAAGCACATTAAAAGTTAGTGCAGGTGATACTATTTTAACAACCCTAAGCAATAATAAGGTTTTTTTACCATCAGCTTGTGGTGGTGGTGGTACTTGTGCTATGTGTAAGTGTCAAGTTAATTCAGGAGGAGGAGGTATTTTACCGACAGAAAAACCATATTTTTCAAGAAAGGAAATTCAAGAAAATTGGAGATTAGGATGTCAAGTGAAAGTAAAAAATGATATGGAAATTCAAATTCCAGAGGAAATATTTGGGATAAAACAATGGAAGGCAAAAGTAGTTTCTAATTATAATGTTGCTTCTTTTATTAAAGAGTTTATAGTTGAGTTACCAGAAGACATGGATTATGAAGCGGGTGGGTATATACAAATTGAAATTCCAGAAAGTGAAATTAAATATCAAGATTTTGATATTTCTGCACATCCAAAAGAGCATCCTGGAGAAAAAGATAAATTTAAATATGAATGGGATAAATTTAACCTATGGCCTTTAGTGATGAAGAATGATGAGAGTGTTGTGAGGGCTTATTCTATGGCAAGTTATCCAGCTGAAGGTAGAAAAATTATGCTAAATGTAAGAGTAGCAACACCTCCTTGGGATAGAAAAAATAATAATTGGCTGAATGTTAATCCTGGAATTGCTTCATCTTATATTTTTGGATTAAAAGAAGGGGATGAGGTTACGATATCAGGTCCTTACGGTGATTTTTTCATCAAAGATTCTACTGCTGAGATGGTTTATATTGGAGGTGGGGCAGGCATGGCTCCTTTAAGGTCGCATTTGTACCACTTATTTAAAACTTTAAAATCCAAAAGGAAAGTATCTTATTGGTATGGTGGAAGATCAAGGAGAGAGCTTTTTTATATGGAACACTTTTTTTCTTTAGAAAAAAAATTCAAAAACTTTAAATTTTATCCTGTGTTGTCTGAACCTTTGGAGGAAGATAAATGGAAAGTTAAGAAAAGTTTAAATGATAAAAAAGGAGATGGATTTTTAGGGTTTGTGCACCAAGCATTTATAGATAATTATTTGAGTAAACATGAAAATCCTGAAGATATTGAGTTTTATTTTTGTGGTCCGCCATTAATGAATCAAGCAGTTTTGAAAATGTGTGATGATTTTGGTGTTCCAGAAGAAAATGTTGCATTTGATGACTTTGGTGGTTAGGTTTACTTTGTTTTGCATTTTACTTATTTCTTGTTCATCCAACAATACTTCTCTGTATTCAATTTATGGTAAGACTCAAGGAACATTTTATAGTGTTAAATATTTTTCAACTGAAAAGTTTATATCAAAGAATGATATAGATAGTATTCTTTTTGATTTAGACTTGTCATTATCTTCTTATATAGACTCATCTGTTATTAGCAGGATTAATAATAACACAACTAATAAAGTAGATGGTTTTTTAAAAAAAATAATAATTCGATCATTACAAATTTGTAATGAAACAAATGGGGCTTTTGATATTACTATTGCTCCTATTGTTAATAGTTATGGATTTGGGCCAAAAGAAAATAATTTCAGGATTGATTATTCTAATTTATCAAACTATATAGGTTGTGATAAAATTCGTATTAAGAATAATTTAATTCAAAAAAAAGATAAAAATATTGAATTAGATGTTAATGGTATCGCTCAAGGTTTTAGTGTTGATGTTTTGGCAGATTATTTAAAGAAAAATGGAATTTCTAATTTTATTATTAATATTGGTGGTGAAGTGTTTTGTTCAGGAACAAAACAAGGTAATCCTTGGTTAGTTGCTATAGAAAAGCCATTTCAAAACATTCAATTACAAAAGTATATTATAAAATTGTCGAATAAAGCTTTGGCAACTTCTGGAAGCTATAGAAAAATAAAGAAATTAGAAAATAAAACAATTTCACATACTATGAATCCAAAAACTTTTTATCCTGTTGAAAATAATTTAATTAGTGTTTCAATTATGTCAGATAATTGTATGGATGCGGATGCTTATGCTACTGCTTGTATGTCTATGGGTTTGGAGGAATCAAAAAAATTTGTAAATCAAAGAGGGATAGAGGCTTGTTTTATTTATAAAGAAAAAAATGACACTCTAACTTATATGACTTCAGGTTTGCTTAAGTTAGTTTCTTCTGAATCTCCTGATTTTTTAGATTTACAATCTTCATTAGGCGCGGCGCCACAATAAGAACAAGGTTCGTTATTGTTATTTAGTAAAGGATTATTGCTTGCGCAGGTCCCTGAAAATTCACCATTCTTTTTAATTAATATTTTTATTGCAATACCACATATACAAAGTGAAAGGATTATTATTGATGTTATTATGATGTCAATCATTTTTATATTATTTGAACTTCTTCTTCTAAATCAATTTTAAATTTATTTTTCACGTCTTCTTTGATGTTGTTTGCTAATTCTTTTATTTCTATTCCAGTTGCTTTTCCAAAGTTAACTAAAACTAATGCTTGTTTTTTGTAAACCCCACATTGTTTTATTTTTTTTCCTTTCCATCCACATTGCTCTATTAACCATCCTGCAGATAATTTTATTTTTTTGTTTTTCTGAAAATATTTTATTTCAGGGAATTTTTTTTGAATTCTTTCAAACACATTTTTTTCAATAACCGGATTTTTAAAAAAACTACCACTATTTCCAATTTGTTTTGGGTCGGGGAGTTTTCTGTTTCGGATTTTACAAATTGTGCTACCTATATTTTCTAATGAAATTGGAATACTATTTTTTTCAAACTCTAAACGAAGAGCTTCATAGTTTAATATTGGAGATTCTTTCTTTTTTAATTTTATTTCAATATCACTGATGAAAAATTTATTTTTTAACTCATTTTTAAATATAGAATCTCTATATCCAAAAAAACATTCTTTTTTTGTAAAATTTTTTTTCTCCCCCGTTTTAATATTGTATGCATTAAGTTTTTGAAATACATCTTTTATTTCTACGCCATATGCACCTATGTTTTGTATTGGCGCTGCCCCAACAGTTCCAGGTATTAGTATTAAATTTTCAATACCCCATAGTTTCTTTTTTATGGTCCATTTTACTAGATCATTCCACATTACACCTGCGCCAATATTTAGTGTGATACTTTCTAGATCTTCTTTTATAACATTTATTCCTTTTATTTGATTATGTAAAATTAAACCTGTAATATTTTTTGTTATTAAAATATTGCTTCCACCACCTAGTATGAAGTAGTTTTGTCTTTTTTTATTTAAAAATTCAATGCTTTCTTTAATGTGATCTTCATTTTGTATACTAATGAAATTTTCAGCATAATAATTAACGCCAAAAGTGTTTAATTTTACTAAGGATTTATTATTTTCCAATAACATAATACTAATATAATAACGTTTTAAACGTTTTTAGTTAAATCTTAAACTTAAAATTTTGAAAAAAATAATAGTTTCTGTTACTACGGATTTAATTTCAGATCAACGTGTTCATAAAATATGTTTATCTCTTTGTAATTCTGGACATCATGTGACATTAGTTGGAAGAAAATTAAATAATGATTTTTTTTTAAAAAGATCTTATGAAATCAAAAGATTTAATATGTTTTTCAAAAAAGGCTTTTTGTTTTATTTGTTTTTTAATATCAGGTTGTTTTTCTTTTTGTTATTTAAAAAATGTGATGTTTATTTTTCTAACGATTTAGATACATTATTGTCTAATTTTTTAGTTTCAAAAATCAAAAAAAAACCGCTTGTATATGATTCTCATGAATTATTTACTGAAGTTCCAGAATTAATTAATAAGAAATTTGTAAAATCTTTTTGGCTTTACATTGAAAAAAAAATTTTTCCTAGACTAAATCATGTAATTACTGTTAGTGAAGGCTTTTCTTCGTTTTATCATAATAAGTATAAAAATTCTATTTTGGTAATTCGAAATGTGCCATTTTTAAATAATGATTTTTTAAAAAAAGAAAATTCTTTTAAATTTTTCAATTATAAAAACGATCAAATAAATATTATATATCAAGGTGCTTTAAATAAAGATAGAGGAATAAAATTAATGATAGAAATGATGGAGTATTTGAATGCAAATTTGTATTTATTTGGATCTGGAGATATAGAAGAGAAGTTAAAAAAACACATGGAACAAAAAGGGTTATCCAATAAAATATTTTTTATTGGTAGAATTGGTTTTGAAAAATTGCAACATATCACACCTAAATTTGATTTAGGTCTTTCATTTGAGGAAGATTCTTGCCTTTCTTATCGTTACTCTCTTCCTAATAAGATTTTTGATTATATACACGCAGGAGTTCCTGTTTTATGTAGTAATTTACCAGAGATTTCTAAGTTTATAAAAGAAAATAACGTAGGTCAGGTTTTAAATTCAAGAGATCCTAAAAAAATTGCTTTGCAAGCAAGAGAAATAATATCTAAAAAAGAGACATATTATAAATATTTAAGTATTACAAAAAATAAATTTTATTGGGAAAAAGAACAAGAAAAGATTATTAATTTATTTGATGGTTTTTAGTTATTTTGCAATAATAACCTAATTTATAAAATTGAAATAATTTTATGTTTGGCTTTTTAGATAATAGATTATTTAAAATTATCTTTTTGGTTAGTTGAAATGTAATAATAATTAAATGATCTAGAAGGAAATTGGATAATTTTTTTTGAATTCGGATTATAAGAATATTGTTTAGTTTATATTTTTTATTTAAAAAGTATAAGTTATTTAATCCTTCTTTTGTTTTTTTTATAAATACTTGATTCGTTTCTAATCCTATATGTTTGACGGGGTTTTTAATAAATTCAAACTTGTAGTTTTTCTTTTTTAAATCAATCCAAAATATTGTGTCTTCATGTCCATAGCCTTTTATTTCTTCATTAAATTTGATGCTTTCAAATACTTTTTTTTGTATTAAAAAATGATGTGATGAAAATACATCTTTTTTTCTTTTTGATTCAATATTTTTTCCGTACTTCCAGTGAAGTATTTTATCTTTTTCAGGTTTATTTTTTTGATATACTGTTTCTCCATAGTATATTTTTTTCTCATCAATTTTTTTATTAATGTAATTATTTATAAAATTATTATTGATTTCTGAGTCGCAATCGATAAATAGCAGCCACTTAAATTTTGCTGTGTTTGCAAGAAGATTTCTAATTTTTGATCTGCCAATATTTTTTTTCAAATGTATGTACGTTACATTTTTTAAGTTTTTAATCTTTTCATTTGAAAAAGTTTGAGTCGATCCATCTTCAGCACATATAATTTCAAATTTATTTGTTGTTAATTCTATTTGTTTATGAATGGTTTCAATTAGATTAGTAACATCAAAATTATAAGAAGGTATTAAAATAGAGATCATTTTCTATTTATTTTTTAATTGTGGTGTGTTTGAAATTTTTTGATCATAACAATAAATCATTTTAGCTGGAAAGTTATTGATTAAATATTTATCGTGACATATCATTAAAACAGACTTTCCTTTTTCACAAATACTTTTTAATAAGAGCATTATTTCTTCAGATGTTTCTGGGTCTAGATTTCTAGTAGGTTCATCAGCTAGAATTAATGATGGGTTGTTAATTAATGCTCTTGCAATGGATATTCTTTGTTGTTCTCCTCCAGATAATTCAAATGGCATTTTTTTCCCTTTATTTGTCATTTTTACAGCATCTAGCACTTCATTCATTCTAGTTTCCATTTCTATTCTATTCTTCCATCCAGTTGCCTTCATTACAAAAAGTAAATTTTCATGCACATTTCTGTCATTTAGAAGTTGTAGTCTTTGGAAAACAACACCTAATTTTCTTCTTAATTTTGGGATTTGATTTTCTTTGATTTTGGATAAATTAAATCCAACAACTTCCCCAATTCCTTTTTTAAATGGAATGTCTGCATATAATGTTTCAAAAAGACTACTTTTTCCACTTCCATTTTTTCCAATCAAATAAATAAATTCACCTTTTTTAATTGTTAAATTAATATTCTGTAAAATTAATCTATTCGATTGATAGATAAATGCGCCTTCAAGCTTTAATAGATAGTCAGAATTTTCCACTTTTTTTATTGTTAATTATTTATCCAATATATAAAAAAAATAGGGTATTAAAATACATATTATTTTGTATATTAAACTTATATAATAATTACCCTATTTATGACCGAAAATAATAAAAATTATTCAGCTGATAGTATTCAGATATTAGAAGGATTAGAAGCTGTTCGTAAAAGGCCTGCAATGTATATAGGTGATGTGGGATCAAAAGGATTACATCATTTAGTTTATGAAGTAACTGATAATTCGATTGATGAGGCTTTAGCCGGTCATTGTAAGAATATTACAGTTACTATTAATGAAGATAATTCTATTACAGTTTTAGATGATGGTAGAGGTATCCCAGTTGGGATGCATGAAAAAGAGAAAAAATCAGCACTTGAAGTAGTTATGACTGTTCTTCATGCTGGAGGAAAATTTGACAAGGATTCTTATAAAGTTTCAGGTGGTCTACATGGAGTAGGAGTGTCTTGTGTTAATGCTTTATCTGAGCATCTAATTGCTAGAGTTTATAGAGATGGTAAAATTTATCAACAAGAATATAAAATAGGCTCTCCGTTGTATGCAGTTAAAGAGGTTGGTGAAACAGAAAAAAGAGGAACTGAAGTCACCTTTTCTCCTGATAAAACAATTTTTTCAGTTACTACTTATGAGTATGAAGTATTATGTAAAAGAATGAGAGAGTTGTCCTTTTTAAACAAAGGCATCTCAATTAAAGTTGTTGATAAAAGAAATAAAGATGAAGATGGGGAGTTTGTGAATGAATCTTTTTATTCTGAAGGAGGTTTGTCAGAATTTGTGAATTATATTGATGCTGCAAGAGAGCAATTGTTAAGTGATGTTATGTACATGGAAGGTGAGAAAAATGGAATTCCAGTTGAAATAGCTCTCTCTTATAATACAGGTTTTTCAGAAACCGTTCACTCTTATGTGAATAATATCAATACCCACGAAGGGGGAACTCATTTATCTGGTTTTAGAAGAGCTTTGACAAGAACTTTGAAATCTTATGCTGAAAAGTCAGGTCTTTTATCGAAAGAAAAAGTTACTATTTCAGGTGATGATTTTAGAGAAGGATTAACAGCGGTAGTCTCTGTAAAAGTTATGGAACCTCAATTTGAAGGTCAAACAAAAACAAAATTAGGAAACAGTGAAGTAATGGGCCCTGTCGATCAGTTGGTTGGAGAGATGTTAAACAATTATTTAGAAGAAAACCCAAAAGATGCAAAAATTTTAGTTCAAAAAGTTATTCTAGCAGCAAAAGCGAGGCAAGCCGCTACTAGAGCTAGAGAAATGGTTCAAAGAAAAAGTGTATTGTCTTCTACAAGTTTGCCAGGAAAGCTTGCGGATTGCTCTGAAACAGATCCTGAGATTTGTGAGATATATTTAGTTGAGGGTGATTCAGCAGGTGGAACAGCAAAACAAGGAAGAGACAGACAATTCCAAGCTATATTGCCACTAAAAGGAAAAATTTTAAATGTTGAAAAAGCAGTTCCTTTTAAGGTTTTTGAAAATGAACAAATAAAAAATCTTTATACTGCTTTAGGTGTTACTGTTGGAACAGAAAATGATGAAAGAGAATTAAATTTAGAAAAACTCAGGTATCATAAGTTAATTATAATGTGTGATGCTGATGTGGATGGTAGTCATATTGAGACATTAATCTTGACTTTTCTTTTTAGGTATATGAAAAAATTAATTGAGGATGGGTATGTATATATTGCTACTCCACCATTGTATCTTTTGAAAAAAGGCACTACTACTAGATATTGTTTTGATGAAGAAGAAAGAGAGAGAGTTATGCAAGAATTAACTCAAGGAAAAGACAATGTTAATGTTGGTATACAACGTTACAAAGGATTGGGAGAGATGAATGCAGAACAACTTTGGGAAACTACAATGAATCCAGAGAAAAGGAAGTTAAAACAAGTCACTATAGATTATGAATCTTCTGATCCTGATGGTTGTTTTTCTAGGTTAATGGGTGATGATGTTGAGCCTAGAAGAAAATTTATAGAGGAAAGAGCAACGTATGCGAAAATTGATGTTTAATGGTTATTTAACTAACACAATATCACCTCTTTCTTGTTTTTCTACACCTCTTCGAGTTTTATATGTTATTTTATATGTGTATACTGCTTGTGGTAAATTTTCACCTTTAAAAGTACCATCCCAAGATTCATTGTAATTATTTGTTTGAAAAACGATATCTCCCCATCTGTTAAAGATATTTATTTCATAAGTATCGTAATTGATGTCTGTTAAAATAGGAGCAAAAACATCATTTACTCCGTCACCATTTGGACTGAAAGCATTTGGTGAATAAGAAAAATATTCTTCTAATACATTTATAGTTTGCATAGTACTATGTTCACAACTATTTTCATCTGTTACTGTTAGCCATACATAATATAATCCTGGATTTGAATATAAATAAGATGGATTTTGTTCATTAGACATTCCTCCATCTCCAAATTCCCAAAGCCAAGAAGAAATTTCTAAATCATAATTTGGGTCCGTAGTTGAATTGTCCAAAAATTCTACTGGTTCATCTGATAACATGAATTCATAAGAAGATGCTGTAAAATCACAAATAGGTCCATTTATATTCTCAATTAAAATATTTTCAGATATTAAGCAATTATTAGCATCACTAACTGTTAATTCGTAATTACCAGATTCTAGGTTTGATAAATCACTATTATTGCTTAAAAAAGAATTTGGTCCTAACCAAGTGTAAGTCATTGGCTCATTACCTCCGTAAACTTGAATAGATGTTGTTCCTCCGGTACCACAAATTTCAGGAATTTCGTCTATCGTTAATTGTAATTCATCAGGTTCTAATAAAGTGAAATTTATAAAAGCTTCACATCCATTTATATCTGTTAAGTACATTGTGTAATATCCCGCTGAAAGATTTGTTATATCCTCAGAATTACTAGAAAAATTATTTGGCCCATCCCAGTTAATTGTATATGGAGAGCTTCCTCCATTAATGTTTAAATCTATGTATCCATCAGTGCCGTCATTGCATGATATTTCATATCCATTATAATCCGAAACTATAAAATTTAAAGTAATTCCTGCGTCTTCTGAAATTTCAATAACCTGTGATGAGCTGCAATTATTTTCATCAGTTACAGTAAGCGTGTATGTTCCACCAGAAAGATTGGTGATGTCTTCTTGAGAAGATAAAAATCCATTGTCTCCAAACCAAGAATAAGTGTAATTCCCAACACCTCCATTTACTGTTATGTTAATATTTCCATCATTGGCATCCGCACAAGTTACATTATCAGAAACAGTTTGAATAGTTAGCTCTTCAGGTTCTGATACACTAAAAAAAACTTCATCTCCTTCAGTTAAACAGCCATTTTGATCTACCCCGGTAAACCAATATTCTCCTGGTCCTAAATTATTAAAAGTAACTAATGACCCTTGGTTTATATTGGTTTGTTCTTCTAGAATTACACCCGATGCAAGATCTCCAATGAATATAGAGAATGGGTTAGTCCCGCCACTTAATGTAATATCTATAGATCCACTATTTTCACCAAAACAGTTACTGTCTAATATTGTAAAATTATTTTCAATTTGTGCAGGTTCATTTAAAGATACTAACTGGTTATCTGTACATCCAAATTCATTTTCTACGTAAATATTATAGTTTCCTCCACTCATGTTATTTAATGTGAAATTATCATTATTTTGGAGTATTCCGGAATCAATCACATTATTATTATCTTCATTAGTTACTTGATATTCCCAATTTCCATTTGTTGGAAGGGTTACATTTATAAATCCATCTCCTGATTGAAAGCAAGTTGGGTCTTGTGAATTTATTGTCATTTCAGTTGGCTCGAAATTAATGAATACTTCATCTCCTTCAATACCTCCTTGAAATCCACACCAGTCTCCTGCAGATCCACATAATGATGCCCCTGCTGTATATACAATAGTTTCTCCATTTTCTGATATTGGAGTTACTTCAATGGACCCACCATAACCAATAATATTTCCATTATTATCTTGCCAAATTATATCACTACCTGCAACAGCTGGGGCAAAAGTTATATTTTCAATAATATAATCATTTGGGCCATTTGGTGTGAAACTCCAACCGTCATTTTCACAAGTCCATTGATTAGGGTAGTTTCTTTCTATTCCATCAAGCCCTGTTACAATGTTTGCAATGGTTCCAGTTGAATTATGTAGTCCATGTATAGCTGCACCGCTATTCCAAGTTGTGCATAAAACTTTTTGAGCAATGTGCGTTTCGATAATATTACTTCCTTCAAATAATTTTATTTGACTTGTATAGCAAATATCAGTGCAAGAAAACATAGGTATTCCACAAAAAGATGCAATAAACACTCGATTAGGTGCTTCTCCTGTAGTTGCATATTGGATAGTTCCATTTCCATTAACACCCGGGTAAATATCTTGCCAGGGACATAAAATTGCATTTAATGGACAATCAAAGTTATTAGGTGCAGGATCAGTTATTGTCCAGTCAGAATAATTATTTGCATTTGCAAGATTAAATGTTAAATGATTGTTTGAGGATAATACAACTTGATTATAAGTATTGCCATAAAAAGTAAAATCAAAACCAATATCAATAACCCCTCCATATATGTCATCTGAATAAATCCCAGAGTCAATTAAATCTACATTATATGATTCTGCTGTTAAAGTTAAAGTGACTTCTCCTGAAGCGCTTTCACATAAAGTAGTGTCACCTTCTGCAACTACCTGTGAGAAACAAAAGTTAATTTGTAAAAAAATAAAAATATAAATAAATCTCATAAGGTTAATTTTTAAAAAATAGATAGAGAAGGGTTTACTGCATTGTCATTATCTTTCATAAATTTAAAAAATAGTTTCAATAAGAAGAAATTTAGAGTTATAATTTTTCATAATTGAAAATATCTCAAAAATTAATCTTTTTTAGTAGAAATATTTTTCTAAATTCGAAAAAAAACAAAAAATGAAAATTACAGTAGTTGGTGCTGGTGCAGTTGGGGCAAGCTGCGCTGAGTATATAGCCATCAAAAATTTTGCTTCCGAAGTAGTTTTGTTAGACATTAAAGAAAATTATGCAGAAGGCAAAGCAATGGATTTAATGCAGACAGCTTCTTTAAATCATTTTGATACAAGAATTATTGGAAGCACAAATGATTATGCTAAAACAAAAAATAGTAATATTGCGGTAATCACTAGTGGTATACCTAGAAAGCCTGGAATGACTAGAGAAGAGTTAATTGGAATAAATGCGGGAATTGTCAAAGAAGTTTCAAAAAATCTAATTCAACATTCACCAGAGGTTATTATTATTATAGTTAGCAACCCTATGGATACAATGACATATTTAACGCATAAAATCACAGGTCTTCCAAAAAATAGAATAATAGGTATGGGGGGTGCTTTAGATAGTGCAAGATTTAAGTATAGGTTAAGTGAGGCCTTGGGTTGTCCTGCCTCAGATGTTTCAGGTATGGTTATAGGTGGTCATAGTGATAAAGGGATGGTTCCTTTAATACGCTTAGCTACTAGAAATAGTGTTAATGTTTCTGAATTTCTATCTAAGGAAAGATTAGAAAAAGTTAAACAAGACACAAAAGTGGGTGGGGCTACTTTGACATCAATGCTAGGAACTTCTGCTTGGTATGCGCCTGGAGCAGCTGTTTCTTCTTTAGTTCATGCTATTTCTTGCGATCAGAAAAAGATATTTCCTTGTTCAGTTATGTTAGATGGTGAATATGGTTTACATGATTTAACTATTGGTGTTCCAGTTGTTTTAGGGAAACATGGTGTTGAGAAAATCATGGAGATAGAATTGAGTGAAGAAGAAAAAGCCCAACTGTTGAATTCAGCAGAGGCTGTAAAAAAAACGAATAATACATTAGCTGAAATGAATTTGTTTTAAGGATTAATAATTAGTTTTTCAGATTTTATAATTTGGTTATTCTCTTTAATTTGTAAAATATAAATTCCTGGACTTTTGTTTTCTAAATCAATTGTAATGTTTTGTTGTGAGGACACACAGAAACTTAACAACTTTCCTGTAACTGAAAAAACCTCTATTGTTAGTTCTTTTTTTAGGTCATGCTCAATAGTAAAATGCCCTGAATTTGGATTTGGAAAAATATTGACGTTTACATTAGGTGAATCTTCTATTTTTTGTAAATCAAATTCATTTCCTAAAAAAAGCTCTAATCCTCCACTGGCATTTCCTCTAATTAAATCTGGTTTTCCATCATTATTTATATCATTGATGGTAACAGAGGAGTGTATGCAGTTTTTATTAGGCGCGATATTGTCGGTATAATAATTATAGAAACCAAGTAGATTATTTTCAATGTCATTATATAAAAAAACTTTTCCATTTTCAGTGCCTACAGCTAAATGATATTCACTTTCATATTCAAATACGTGAGGTGTAGTATATGCTGTTGTAAAAATAGGGTCCATTAGATTTATGCCACCTAAACTTTTTATAGTAATTCCGTCTAATGTTGTGAATTGTGGAGTCATTTCTTCAAAAATTGGAATCTGGTTGTTTAATCCAGAATTTTTAAAATAATTGATTCCATTCAATACACCGTTATCAATTCCTGTTCTTTCCCCAATAACTAAATCTAAAAGTCCATCTCTATTTAAATCAATTAATTGAGGTGTTGCGTAGCTTCCTACGTCAATTCCAGTATCTATAATTTCATCCAAATTTGATGGATATACTGGGTAAGGACTTGTTGAGCCTGTTTCTACATTAATTGCAGGTACTATAAAAACTTTTCCACTTGAATCTCCGAATATTAAATCAATGTCTCCATCTAAATCAATATCGCCAAATGTTGGGTGAATACTTTCTATAGTTGTTATATTCCCTAATAAAGAAAGGTTTCCAAGATCATTATTTATTGAATCTTCATAATATTTGGCAAATTTGGGATCTGATGCAGTACCAATATTTTTGTAAAAACATAGTCTGGAATTATAATTTGCTTCATCATAGTAACCTTTATTTCCAATTACTAAATCTAAGAGTCCATCATTATCTAAATCATATAAAATTGGTTTTGAGTTACTGCCAACATCAATCATTTCTTCTGTTAAAAAATCATTTTGTATGTATTCAAATTGCAGCATGTTTTCTCCGTTTTCTGTCCAAAATGATTCATTAGTTTCGTTGGTGATATTTTTATAGTACAAACAATTATATTTATTTTCAGAAATATTTACTCCGTTTGGGCTTATTATCAGATCTTTCCATCCATCTTTATTTACATCTAAATAAAAGCATGCTGGAAATAAAGGTAGATTTACTGATGAGTTATAACTAGGAAAATTAGTATCTTGATCTACCATTAATGCCTCTTCTGGAGTCCCTCCGTTTAAAACCATTACTACATTTGAATAGGAAATATCACCAAGTAATAGTTCCATGGTATTTTGAGGGTTATTTTCTAATTGCTGTTGTGGGTTTAAATCAAGTGCTAGTAAAGTTGATCCTGCGTGGATTCTCATCGGGTTAATTTCTGGAGTTTGACAATTTTCATCTAAAAATAATGTTAAATCATTATCAGTAAAATTTTCTTGAAATTGCCCCCAGCAATTTTCAGTTCTATATAAATCAATAGTACTGCAACTATTGTATAATTCTTTTGATTTATTTTGGTGAAAATACACATGAGTTCCTTCAGCGTTAAATGAAAGAATATCTATATCACAATCTCCATCAACATCAGCAATTGCAGGTAAATCAATCCCACTAACATATAAGTTTGTTGGCCCAAATCCTGCGTCAGAGTTTAATATTTTTGTGAATTCAAAAGACAAGCTATCTGTAGAAATATTGGTGAAAAGAGCGATGGTATTATTTACACTAGTAAATATGTCCTCTTTTCCATCTTGATTGTAATCTACTAATAACACCCAGTCTTTTAAACCAATTGGAAAATTATCTATGTATTCAGGTTTGAAAACATAATTATTTATATTTTGATCATAGATCATTGGTATAATTTTATTTCCATTTTGTGAGCCGTTTTTTCCTGACCTATCAAAAATAAAAATATCTTTTTCTCCGTCAAGATTTAAGTCTATTTCAGAAAATTGACAAAAGTTTAGACCTCCGATCCAAGGGTTCAATAGTGAACTCGATTCTTGTGAGCTTTCTAAAACTATAATTTCGTTATTTTGGATAAAACTAACTTGTGCATTAATGTTTGCAAAAAAGAATAATGATATGGCCGTTATTAATGAAATTTTATTCATAAATCAAAGTTACGATAAATAAATTCTTATAATCATTGTAAATATTTATTCTCTTCTATAATTTTGTATTTTTTCTCATATAATACTAAGTTATTTTAAATTTTAATCATATATTTGCCTTCATTTTTAATGTGATACAAGATGGAAGATAAAAAATTCAGAACATTTGTTAGAGGGGTTCTTATTTGTTTTATAATAGGCTTTATATATTCTCTCTCATTTTCTTTTGCTACATATTCTCTTGAGAAAAAAGTAACAAATAGCAGTAATGCTAATTCGAAGGATGCATTATCTCAATTATATAATAGCGCAGCGAACATTAAGGAGATTAGAATAGAAAATGACTCTTTAATATTAACTCCATTTCTTAATGAAGAAACAAAAAAAATTGAAGATGATAGAAAAAAGTTTTTCCGTTTTGGGTTTTTATGGTTAGATAAGTATTCATATAAAGATGCAAAACGAAACTCTTTAAACCTTGGTTTAGATCTGAAGGGCGGCATGAGTGTTTTGTTGGAAATTTCACAAAGGAATATTTTAGAAGGCTTGGCAGATATTAGTAAAAAAGTTGATGCGTATAAAGTTTTTTCAAAGGCTTTAGATCAAACAGATGAAATATATAAAGGTGACACACAAGATACTTATCTGAATATTTTTCGTTCAGAATTTAAAAATATATCAGTTCAGGATAGTGTAAACACCACATTGTTTAAGGTTTTTGAAAGACAAAATGGATTTGATTTTGACAAAGATGCATTTACTAGTCAGGAGTTAGAAGACAAGGTAGTGGAGTATTTAGAAAATAAAATATCAGATTACATTTCAAAAACTTTTGAGACTATAAAGAGAAGAATTGATCAATTTGGTTTAGCAAATCCGACTGTTAAAAGAATAGAATCTTCAGAAAGAATAATGGTTGAGTTACCTGGAATGACAGATGAAGAAATGGTCAAAGAGTATCTTTCTAAAACAGCTAGTTTAGAATTTTGGAAAACTAGAAAAAATATAGAGTTTTCAAATCCAAATTCCACTTCGTATCTTCTCGAAGATTCTGTGTTTCTTTCTTTTGCTAATATACCAAATTTTTCTCCTGGAATAACGGATGATGATGCGCCAGATCTTTATACTCCTTCACTTACTGGAGATGGGCAATTGTACTATACGTCAGCTATGGCGAATGTTAAGAATACAGATATAGATAGAAAAAAAGCTCAAGATTATATCGCATCTAAGTATGCAGATGGAACATTTGATTCTGATTTAGTATTTTATTTTACTAATGGCCCTTCTCAAACTACGAAAAATATAGAAAATGAAGATGGTGAAACAGAATCAGCTACTATCGAGTCATATAAGCAATATGTTCAATTAATAGCTTTAGTAAAAAGCACTGATTATGGTGATTTTAATGGCCCTGTCTTATTAGGAAAAGAAGTAAATAATGCTTCAGATGGCTTTGATGAACGTCAAGGTGGCGTGGTAATAAGTATGAATATGACTCCAACAGGAGCAAAAGATTGGTCTAAAATAACAGAAGCTGAAATAGGTAACGAAGTTGCTGTAGTGTTAGATGAAGTAGTATACACGTTTCCAAGAATTAATGAAAAAATACCAACAGGATCTTCAGTAATTTCAGGAAACTTTTCAGTTAGAGAGGCAAAAGACATTGCTAGTATATTAAATGCTGGTCAATTAGATGCTAAGGTTGATATTGCAGGCTCTCAGTATGTGGGACCTTCCCTCGGTCAAAAGTCTATTGATGCAGGTGCTAAGTCATTTTTAATGGCCCTTCTTTTTGTTTTACTCTACATGTTGTTTTATTACTTTCATGCCGGAGTTGCTTCTAATTTAGCATTAGTTATAAATATGTTTTTTATTTTTGGAGCCCTTGCCGCATTTAATGCTACTTTAACTCTTCCTGGAATAGCAGGTATTGTATTGACAATTGGTATGGCGGTAGATGCTAATGTTTTAATTTATGAAAGGATAAAAGAAGAGCTTTCGCAACAAAAAGGTTTGGCTCTTGCGGTAAGAGATGGATATAAAAATGCATATTCTGCTATTATTGATGCTAATTTAACAACTCTTCTTACAGCTGTTGTTCTATTTTATTTTGGTTCTGGACCTATAAAAGGATTTGCAACAACACTAATTATAGGTATTTTAACCTCTTTGTTTTGTGCTATTTTTATTACTAGGTTATTTTTTGAATCTAGATTGTTTAAAAAGAAAAAAATAGCTTTTTCAAATAAATTAACAAAGGATTTATTTAGAAATACTAACATTTCATTTATTAAAAGAAGAAAAATAGCGTATATTTTTTCCTTTTGCTTTATTCTTGTTGGAGCCTTCTTTTTACAAACAAAAGGTTTAAATAAAGGTGTTGATTTAGAAGGAGGGAGAGAATATGTTTATAAGATTGAGAAAGAAGATATCAATACTATAGAAATTAGAAATAGATTAGGCGTAAAGTTTGTTGAAGATAATGTAAAAAAATTCCCTGAAGTTAAAACTTATGGTGATTTCGGTCAGTCTAATCAGATCAAAATAACAACTAATTTTAGAATATCAGAAGAAGGTAGTGATACTCTTGTTGTACGTATAATCGAAGAACAATTAATGAATTATGCAGGTGGTGATAAAAATGATCCAAAAATAGAAAAAATATCTACTCAAAAGGTGGGTGCAACGATTGCGGATGATGTAAAAAGATCAGCTTATTTTGCTATTGTTTTTTCATTAATTATAATTTTCTTATATATTCTTTTTAGGTTTAGAAAATGGCAGTTTAGTTTAGGGGCTGTGGTTGCTCTTTTTCATGATGTCTTAATTCTTTTATCAATATTTTCTATTTTTAATGGAATCCTTCCGATCTCATTAGAGATTGATCAGGCATTTATAGCGGCGGTTTTGACTGTTATAGGTTATTCCCTTAATGATACTGTTGTTGTTTTTGATAGAGTTAGGGAATATCAAAAAAATAAAGTTGGGGATTACAAATCAATTATTAACAGTGCGTTAAATAGCACTTTGAGTAGAACGATAAATACATCTTTAACTACTATTATAGTTTTATTAATTATTTTCTTTTTTGGCGGTGAGGTAATTAGAGGTTTTATGTTTGCTTTAATTATAGGTGTAGTTGTTGGTACGTATTCTTCATTATTTATAGCGACTCCAGTTATGCTAGATACAACTAATAAAAAGTTAAAAAATAATTAATTATTAGAGTGGAGGTTTTACTGTTTCTAAATCTTGGTTTTGGGGAGATATTATTCATTTTGATTATTTATTTAATATTTTTTGGATCAAAAAACATCCCTTCTCTTGCAAAAAACTTAGGCTCTTCTATTAGGAAAATAAAAGATGCATCTAACGGGATTAGGAGAGAAATAAAAGATTCACTTTTTAATTCAAAAGATCATTTTAAAGAATAATATACTCACCAATTGTTAATAACTCTTTTAATTAGGTTAGTAAAAACATGTTTCTAATCTTCTTTTTAATCAAAAAGATAATATATTTAAGTATTAAATCTTATAGCTAATTATAAAACGAATTATATTATGACTGCATTTAAATTTGAATACATTTGGTTAGATGGTTATAATCCAGAGCCTAATTTAAGAAGTAAAACTAAAGTTCTTCATTTTGATGAATATAATGGAGAGATTGAGAAACTTCCAGACTGGTCTTTTGATGGTAGTTCTACTCAACAAGCAGAAGGCCACTCTTCGGATTGTGTTATCAAACCTGTTAGAGTGTATCCGGATCCTACTCGAATTAATGCGTTTCTAGTTATGACAGAAGTTATGAATATGGATGGAACTCCTCACGCTACTAATACTAGAGCGCTTATTAAAGATGATCAAGAGAGTTTTTGGTTTGGTTTTGAACAAGAGTACACTATGATGGATGGTGCTAGACCTTTGGGATTTCCAAAACAAGGTTTTCCAGCACCACAAGGTATGTATTATTGTTCAGTTGGGAATAAAAATGTTGCAGGTCGAACAATAGTTGAAGAACATCTTGATATTTGTTTAGAAACAGGTCTATCTATTACAGGAATAAATGCTGAAGTTTTGTTAGGCCAGTGGGAATATCAGTGTTTTGGAAAAGGCGCAAAAAAATCAGCGGATGATTTATGGATTAGCAGGTATTTGTTATATCGATTAACTGAAGAGTATGGTTTGGGAGTTGAATTACACCCAAAGCCTGTACAGGGTGATTGGAATGGGTCTGGAATGCATGTTAACTTTTCCACCAGAGAAATGAGGGAGATTGGGGGAAAAGATATGTTTAAAAATATTTGTGATGCTTTTGGGAAATACCATAAAGAACACATCGCTGTTTATGGTTCAAATAATGATATGAGATTAACTGGATTGCACGAAACACAAAATATAGAAACATTTTCATATGGTTACAGTGATAGAGGAGCAAGTATAAGAATTCCTGTATGTGTGAATAAAACTGGAAAGGGTTATTTAGAGGATAGAAGACCAGCTTCTAATGCAGATCCATATAAGGTCGTTGGGAGAATGTTAGAGACATTAAGTACAGTTTCTTCTAATGGTGTCAAGGTTTAATAAAATTATTCTTAAATTTGTTTCGTTTTAAAAAAACCTAAAATCATGATTGTCAGAAATTTATTCGCATTATTTTTTATTTTATTTGGATTATTTTTTTCTTATTCACAAGGAAGTATCTATTCTAAAGCTGAAAAAGCTTTTAATAATCAACAGTATAATAAAGCAAAAGAGTTGTATCAAAAAGCTTATGAAAGGTCAAATGACAGGTCTGAAAAAACAAAAATTAGCTTTCAAATGGCTAATTGCGCAAGATTAATGGGGCACTTTAGCAGAGCCGAAAGTTATTATAACAGAACTATTAAGTTGCGTTATTTTGAAATGTTTCAAGATCCTTCAATTTTTTACTTTTTAGGAGAAACCTATAAGGGGCAGGGTAAGTATGATGAAGCGATAGCTTATTATGAAATTTATAAAACAAAAAAAGGCGCCGATCTTAATATGGCAAATACAGCAATTCAGGGTTGCCAAATGTCTCAGGATTGGATATCTGAAGGGAGTAGATACAGAGTTGAAAATGTTAAGAAGCTAAATTCCAGATATAATGATTTTTGTCCTGCTTTTTTAGATAAAAAGAATAAGTATTTATTTTTTTCATCTGCTAGAGAAGAAGCGTTTGGGAGAACACAAGACCCTTATACTAAACAAGATTATGTAGATATATTTTATTCTTTTGATTATACAGATCATCAAAGAAAAATAGATAAGAAGAGAAAAAAGAAAATAGACCTTAAAAATCACATGCCTATTTGGACACCTCCTACAAATGATCATCTTGAGGATCTTTTAGAACAATTAGAAGAGAAGTATGATGATGTTAAGCAATGGGGTTTTGGCTTAGAAGAGCTTAACTTGAGAGATTCTGATGAAGCAACAGTTTGCTTCACTAAGGGAGGAAAGAAAATGTATTTTACTAGATCTACTAATATAAAAAATAAATATAATCCAAAAAGGATTTACTCTGTTGAATTTAAAAGTGGTCAGTTCACAGAAGCTATAGAGGAAATTATTGATGTTGATGATTTAGTTGATGTACAGCATCCAGCAATTTCTAGTGATGGTAAAATTTTATATTTTGTTGCAGATATGGAAGGTGGTTTTGGAGGGTATGATATTTATTACTGTGAATATTCTAGAAGAGATAAGTCTTGGACTAAACCAATAAATTTAGGAGAAAAAATTAATACTTCTGGTGACGAAAAATTCCCATATATAAGTAAATCTGGAGCTTTATTTTTTGCTTCAAATGGGCATCCTGGAATGGGTGGTTTAGATATTTTTAGATCTGAAATAACAACAGATGGTTTTGCTGTTCCAGTTAATATGAGGTATCCTATAAACACACCTTATGATGATTTTGGTGTTTTATTTGAGGATGAAACAGAAGTAAAGGGTTATTTGTCTTCAAATAGAAAAGATAAAAAATGGAGACCAAAAGGAGGTGATGATATATACTTAATTGATTTGCAATTAATTCACTTTGAATTAACAGGAAAAGTTTTGGACGTTGATACAAATGAACCTCTTTCAGGAGTAACAGTAGAATTAGTTGGTCCAAATAGTAGTTATAGAACTACTACCAATGGAAAAGGTGAGTATAAAATTACAAGAGAACAATTTAAAGAAAATCAGCATTATCAAATTCAATTTTCCAAAGAATGGTTTGGGACTCAAAGAGATACTACTATTAGTACAATGAATATAGATAAAGAAAAATGTGAAGAACAAGAAGACGGGAATTTGTTATTTACATTTTCGAGAGGAGTTGTTTTAGAAACCACTAGAAGACCTATGATCTTACGTAGTGTTCATTTTGATGTAAATAAATTTGACCTTAGACTTGAAGGGCAGGAAGAACTGGATTCGTTAGCAGATTTACTTATTCATGATTACCCTAATGTTGTGGTTGAATTAAGATCTCATACAGATTTTAGAGGAACACAAGAATTAAATTTACCTTTATCTCAAAATCGAGCACAAAGTTGTGTTGATTATTTAGTTGAAAAAGGAGTTTCTGTTGAGCGTTTAATAGCTGTTGGAATGTCCGATTCAGAACCTAAAGTATTAACAGAGGAAATAAATGGACTTCCAATAGGTATTTTAGATCGAGATTATATTTCTTCTTTAAACTCTAATGCATTAAAAGAAGAGGCTCATCAATTAAATAGAAGAACAGATTTCAAAATTATTTCGCAAGATTTAAATCAATTTTTAAAAGAAAAGCAAGAAGGAGACTCTCCTATTCAACAAGGTGTTTTAGATCAGGATGGTAATTTAATTGATCTTGATGAAGAGTAAGTATTTTTCTGTTATTTAATTATAAAGAGTATTTTTTGTAATACTCTATCTTTATGATATGGATATATATAAGAGTAGAGGGGTTTCTTCAAAAAAAGAAGATGTTCATGAAGCAATAAAAAATCTAGATAAAGGACTTTTTCCAAATGCTTTTTGTAAAATTCTTCCTGATATAGTTTGTAAGGATCCGTCGTTTTGTAATATCATGCACTCCGATACCGCGGGAACAAAAACTTCATTGGCTTATATTTATTGGAAAGAAACAGGTGATGATACTGTTTGGGCTGGGATTATACAAGATTCTTTAGTTATGAATTTAGATGATCTTGCTTGTGTTGGGGCAATTAATGATTTAGTTGTTTCATCTACAATAGGTAGAAACAAAAATGTAATACCAGGTGCAGTTATAAAATCTCTTATTCAAAGCACACAACTATTTATTGATAATTTAAAATCTCATGGTGTGAATATTTATTTAGCTGGAGGTGAAACGGCAGATGTTGGGGATATTGTTAGAACATTAGATGTAGGTTTTACAATATTTTCTAGGATGAAAAAAGAAGATGTAATTGATATAAATATTAAGGATGGAGATGTTATAGTAGGATTGTCATCATTTGGATTAGCATCTTATGAAAAGGAATATAATAGTGGAATAGGTAGTAATGGGCTTACTTCTGCACGTCATGATATTTTTGCGAATTATTTATCTGAAAAATATCCAGAAAGTTTCAATCCATTAATTCCAAAAGAATTAGTATATAGCGGTAGTAAAAAATTAACAGATATTTTTGTTAATGATTTGACTTTCGGCAAAATGGCTTTATCTCCAACAAGAACTTATTTACCTGTTCTGAAATCAATTTTCTCAAATTGTAATAAGGAAAAAATTAATGGGATAATACATTGTACTGGTGGAGGTCAAACAAAAGTGTTAAATTTTATTGATAACATGCACATTATTAAAGATAATTTATTTGAAACACCTGATCTTTTTCAGTTGATAGCAAAGGAATCTCAAGTTGATTTTTCAGAAATGTATAGTGTTTTTAATATGGGTCATAGGATGGAATTTTATACAGATAAAAATACGGCAAATGAAATTATTCAAATTGCTAAATCATTTAATATTGATGCTCAAATTATAGGAAAATGTGTTTCGTCTTCTGAAAAAAAACTTACTATAAAATCTCAACATGGAGAATTTATATATTAATTATGATAGATAAATTAGAAGCAATAAAAGTTCGTTTTGATGAGGTGAGTAAGCTCATTCTAGATCCTAATGTTATGACGGATATGAAAAGGTATATAAAACTCAACAAGGAATATAAAGATTTAGAAAATATTGTTTCAGTTTATAATAGTTATAAAAACATTATTTCAAATATTGAGTCTGCTAAAAAAATATTATCTGAAGAAAGTGATGTTGAATTAAAAGACATGGCAAAATCTGAAATTGATTTGTATTTTTCCGAAAAAGAAAACTTAGAAAAAGATATAAAAATCTTATTGATACCAAAAGATCCAAATGATGATAGAAATGCTGTAGTTGAAATTGTGGCAGGTACTGGTGGTGATGAGGCTAGTATTTTTTGTGGGGATTTGTTCAGGATGTATACAAAATATATTGAATCAAAGAAATGGAAAATAGAGCTTGTTGATTTTACAGAGGGCACTTCAGGTGGTTTTAAATCTATTGTTTTTAATGTCTTAGGGCTTGGTGCATATGGTTTTTTGAAGTATGAAGGTGGCGTTCATAGAGTTCAAAGAGTTCCTAAAACAGAAACACAAGGAAGGGTTCATACTTCTGCTTCAGCTGTTATTGTTTTACCAGAAGCTGAAGAATTTGATGTAGATTTAAAAGATGCAGATATAAAAAAGGAAACTTATTGTTCTTCTGGTCCTGGTGGTCAATCTGTGAACACGACTTATTCTGCTGTTAGATTAACTCATATTCCATCTGGAATTGTTGCTCAATGTCAAGATCAGAAGTCTCAAATTAAAAATTATGCACAAGCCTTAAAAGTATTAAGAACCAGGATATATGAGGTCGAATTAAAAAAGAAACAAGAAGAAGAAGGAGATTTAAGAAAAAACATGATTTCCTCAGGGGACAGATCTGATAAGATAAGAACATATAATTACCCTCAAGGAAGAGTCACTGATCATAGAATTGGATTAACCCTATACTCTCTGGGTGAGATTATTGATGGTGATATTAATAAAATTATTGAAGAATTAAAAATTGCAGAAAATGCAGAAAAATTAAAGGAAGGAAAAGAATGAAGAAGACGCAACTAGTTAAAAATATTTATAAAAAAAAATCTTTTTTATGTGTTGGTTTAGATCCAGATTTAGAAAAGTTTCCTTCTTCTATTTTAAAAGAAATTGATCCAATTTTTTCTTTTAATAAAAAAATTATTGATGCTACTAAAGATTTTTGTGTTTCTTATAAAATTAATTTAGCTTTTTATGAAAAACATGGTTTAAAAGGTATTCAAAGTTTACAAAAAACGTTAGACTATATTCCAGAGGATTTTTTTGTGATTGCTGATGCTAAAAGAGGTGATATTTTAAATACTTCTAAAATGTATGCCGATGCATTTTATGATAATTTTAACTTTGATGCGGTCACTTTATCTCCATATATGGGCGGGGATTGTATTAAGCCATTTTTTAGAAATGGAAAATGGAGCATTGTCTTAATTGCAACTTCTAATCCGTCAGCAGATGATTTTCAAATGTTAAAAACAGAAAATGGAATACCTTTATATATAGAGGTTCTTGAAAAAGCAAAAACTTGGGGAACATCTAAAGACATGATGTTTGTTGTAGGCGGAACAAGACCAGAGATTATTAAAAAAATTAGAGAACATGCACAGGACTTCTTTTTATTAATTCCTGGCGTTGGTCATCAAGGTGGTGATTTATCTGAAATTTGTAAATATGGATTTAATGATCAAGTAGGAGTGTTAGTGAATTGTTCTAGATCTATTTTATATGCGAGCAAAGGTGATGATTTTGCTGAGGGTTCTAGGATCAAAGCGGAAAAAATTCAAAAAGAAATGTCAACTTATTTAAGTTAATTTTTTATTGTAAGTCTCAAAACAGAGCAAGCTGCATTTTCAACAAATTTATCCTTTCCTGTCCCAAATAAAATGCTTGCCCAGTCATTGTGTTTTGGTGTTCCTATGATTAGTAAATCATATTCTATAGATATTTCAGAAATATATTTTTCCGGGTTTTCATGTTTTACTAAACTTAAATTTCCTTGTGGATATTTTTTAAGAATCTCTTTTGTTCTAGATTTTATTTCAAGTTCTTCAGATTCTTCTGTGTCATTCGGTATTATATGTAAAACAGTAAAATGAGCATCTATTCCATCATTTTCAGTATGATAAAATTGAGTAATCAGATTAGTTGCTTCAATAAATTTTGAGTTATCTTTTTGAGGGAGTATGGCTAATAATATTTTATTTATATATTTTATTCCATTGTCTTTAAATAAAGCAACATTAGAGTCTACATTAGTTACCAGCCAACCAATAGGGTTGTTGATTAATATTCCTTGATGATCTACTCCATTCCAACCTAAAACAAGCCAATCACAATGAGTTTGTTCACTTAAAGATTGCACAGTATTTGTTAAGTTATGAGTTCGATATTTTTTAAAATTAATCTGTATTTTTTTATCTTTTTCTAGCAGTTTTAATTGTCTATTTATAGATTCTGCTTTTGGGTCTTTTTCAAAAAACTCATTATCTAAAAAAGTTTGGTCTGGAACTTCAGTTACATGAATTGTTTGTACTTTTTTGTTTTTTGTAATTGCGCCAGCAATTTCTGTAAGAATTTCAGGCGATCTCTCATTCCCAAGTAAAGGGACTATAGCCCCTGCATCAGATAAAATTTCAGATTCTAATTTTTCTTTCTTTTGTTTTTTTTCAAAATTATCTTGCATTAAGTTAAAATCCTTTCTTCCGCCATATAACATATATAATGCAGGTCTATTTCCATATTTTGTTATTATCCCTTCTCTCATTGTTTTCTTTTTGCCATAAAAAACGTAAATAATTGTCCCTAATAAACTAATAATAATTATTGCTATCAATGGCATCCATCCCAGATAAAAGAGTAATAATATTCCTCCTAATATTCCCAAAATTTGAGTTAGAGGATATAATGGTGATTTATAAGAAGGTTTATACCATTGTACTCCTGTTTCTCTTAAAATAATAACACAAGCGTTAACTGCAATAAACATAGTGATTTTAAATGCACTGGCTAATTTTGCTATTTTTACTACATCTATATAAATAACAACAATAGCCATCATGATACAGGTAAATGCAATAGCAATAACAGGAGTCAAATATTTTGGATGAAGATATGTCATATAGTTAGGAAGTAATTTATCTTTTGCCATAGCAAAAGGAAATCTTGAGGAAGCTAGAACTCCGGAGTTAACTAGCGAAACTAGTGTTAAAATCCCAATAATTGCTGCGATATAACCAACGTAAATATTACCATTTGTTAGTTCTGCAGCTAAAGTGTAAATAGGACGATAGTCTTTTTTTAGAGATTCTGGAGAAACATATTCTGTAAGGATAAATGCAATTGCAGAGTAAATTACAGTCATAATTAATAAGGATGTTAACATCGCTAAAGGAAGGTTTTTAGAAGGGTTTTTCACCTCTCCAGCAACAGCTGCAATTTTTGTTACACCAGCATATGATAGATAAACAAAAGCTATAGTGGCTAATAAACTTTGTTTATTCGAAGGGATATCAAATTTTGTGTTGTTAATATCTAATTTTCCAATTCCAACTGTAAGTAATGTAAGTAAAAATAATATACCTAATCCAATGATAACAAGTTGAACTTTCCCAACTTTCTTTACCCCCAAAACATTTAACATAAAAACAATAACAAGAAATACAATTGAAAGATATTTGATGTCTAAAGCTATATTAGCTACGGCTAACAAATAAGCACCAAAACCAATTAATGCAAAAGAACTTTTTAAAATTAGTGATGCCCAAAGCCCTATTCCCGATATTGTTCCAAATAAAGGTCCAAAAGCTCTTTCAATATAAACATAAGTTCCTCCTGATTGAGGCATAGCGGTAGCTAGTTCTGATTTTGAAAGCACACTTGGTAAAATAAATAATCCTGAAAATATATAAGCTAGCCATAGATACTCTCCAATCATTCCGGCTGCTACACCAGGCAGAACAAAAATACCAGTGCCCAACATCCCTCCTATACTAATCGCAATTACAGCAGTGAGAGTTAATTTTCTTTCAAGTTTTTTCAAATGTTTTATAGTTTTAATTTATAAAAATATACTTTTAAAGTAATAAAAAAAATATATGATTAATATTCTATTTACATTGAGTTTTTCACTAGCAGAACAAATCAATTTGATTCTTCTTATTTTTATTACAGTCTTAGAATTTATTGCTTTTGGCTGGTTAATTATTCAAATGAGAAAATCTGGAAGAGAAAGAAATAAAATTATAAAATTAGAGGAGAGGCAAATTGCTATGGAAAGAAGAATTTTAAAAACATTAGATATTAATCAGTTAGCTAAAACTCAAGATTTGGCAGAATTTTTAGATCATATTTCTATTGAAGGAAATGCTGATGTTAATTTAGAGGAAGTTCATATTTCGTCTTTGTCACCTTCATATGAAAATAAATCTTTATCACAAATACAGGCTAGGCATCACACAGGTTGTACTATTATTGGGGTAAAATCATCTGATGGAAAATATATTGTTAACCCAGGTGCTAATACAATCTTAAAGACAAATTCTAAATTATTTATTTTAGGTAGTTCTGAGCAAATAAAACAATTCAATGATAAGTTAAATAGTAATTAATATATTATTTTGAAAAAAATTTTAATAACAGGTGGTAATGGTTTGCTAGGAATGGCTTTAAGGATTTTATTATCAAAAAATCACTTTAAAGTTATTGCTACAGGTCTTGGAGATGACAGACTGCTTAATCACAAACATATTTATAATAGATTGGATGTTTCTAAAGAAGAAGACTGTTTTGATGTTCTTAAAGCATATAATCCTGATATTATTATAAATACTGCTGCGATAACTGACGTGGATTATTGTGAGGAGAATCAAGAAAAATGTCTAAATATTAATGCTCATTCAGTGAATAATTTTTTATCATTTTGTAAAAAAAATAACAAAAAGCTCATTCATTTATCTACTGATTTTTTATTTGATGGAAAATTAGGTCCGTATGATGAGGCTGCAGAAAACAAACCTATTAATTATTATGGATATTCAAAAATGATGGCAGAAAAAAATATAATTCATGCAGAACTACCTAATTTCTCAATTATTAGAACTTGTTTGGTTTATGGTTATAAAAAGGATTCTGACAATATTTTAATGTGGGTGAAAAGAAAGTTAGATAAGGGAGGGGGGCTTAATATTGTAGATGATCAGTTTAGAACTCCTACTCTAGTTTCTGATTTAGCTCAAGCTATTTTGCAAATTATAAAGCAAGACATAACAGGAGTATATAATATTTCGGGTGAAGAATATTTATCTATTTTTGATTTTGTTTGTAATATTGTAAAAGGTTTCGGTTTTGATGAGTCTATAATAAATAGATGTAAATCAAAAGAAATAAATCAAAAAGCTCAAAGGCCAAAGCAATCAGGTTTGTTAATAGAAAAGGCAAAGAGAGATTTTGATTTTTCACCTACTAAATTAGATGTTTTTTTAAAATCAATAAAATGAAAAGAAATATATTAAGTTCAATTTTTTTCTTCTTTTTCTCTATTCTATCTATTTTTTGCCAGGAAGTTTATAGTAGTGATCAAATTGAGGATATTTTATCAAGTAGAGAATATACTTACAAATCAGCTGAAGGGCTAAATTTAACAATCTCAGATGATGATGTTATCATGTTTTTTGAAAATGGAAAATTTTCTTATAAAGTGGATAGTATAGAAGCAAAAGGTAGTTGGGTTTTAAATGAAAAAACGCTAGAGTTTTCTTATCCTGAAAAAATTAGATATTTTGAAATAATCGATTTTTCAAAAAATGCATTTACAATTTTTGAGAAGGAAACTAATTTTAAATTTCATTTTGAACATACATTCACTAATAAACTTAATATGTTTTCTTTTGTTTTAGATGGAACTTTTAAGCCAATAGTTGATAATATAGCTAAGGTTATTTTTTGGGATGTTTCTGAAATTCACCTCCCCATAAATACTACTGAACAATTAGATAATGGGCCAGTTATTCAGAAGAAAACTAAATACTATCCTTTAGGCATTAAACAAGGTATGCCATTTATAGTTATATGGTTAATTTTCGGGGCATTATTTTTTACTTGGAAAATGAATTTTATAAATATAAGAGGATTTAAGCATGCAATTTCATTAGTTAAGGGAGATTATCATAATCCAAAAGATAAAGGAGAAGTTTCTCATTTTCAAGCTTTAACAACTGCTCTTTCTGGTACAGTTGGCCTTGGTAATATTGCTGGTGTGGCGATTGCTATAAGTTTAGGTGGACCAGGTGCTACCTTTTGGATGATAGTTGCAGGTCTTATTGGCATGTCTTCAAAATTTGTTGAATGTACACTTGGTGTGAAATATAGAAAAATAGATAAAAATGGTGTTGTTTCAGGAGGACCAATGTATTATTTGCGAGATGGTTTGGCAAAAAAAAATCTACCTAATCTTGGAAAATTTTTAGCCATTTTATTTGCTGTTTTATGTGTAGGGGGGTCTATTGGAGGAGGAAATATGTTTCAAGCAAATCAAGCGTTTGCTGCGTTTAAAACAGTTTTTCCTGCAATGTCTAATTTTGGACCTTTATTTGGTGTTTTTTTAGCTATAATGGTTGGGATTGTAATTATAGGCGGAATAAAAAGTATTGCAAAAGTTACTGAAAAAATAGTTCCTTTTATGGCGGCAATTTATGTCGGGGCAGCTTTGATAATTATTGGATACCATGTATCTGATTTACCTATGGTTTTTGGAAAAATAATTAATGGTGCATTTTCACCTGAAGCTGGTCTAGGAGGTTTTATAGGGGTTTTAATTATTGGCTTTAAAAGAGCTGCTTTTTCTAATGAAGCAGGAGTGGGTTCTGCTTCAATTGCTCATTCTGCTGCCAAAACAAAAGAGCCTGTTTCTGAAGGAATGGTTGCTTTATTAGAACCGTTTATTGACACTATTGTTATATGTACAATGACTGCAATTGTCATCATAATTACAGGTAGTTATGCTAATGATGGAGGTTTAGGAGGGTCTGAGTTAACAGCTCAAGCATTTGGAAGTGTTATATGGTGGTTTCCTTATGTTTTGACAGTTGCTATTTTTCTATTTGCTTTTTCAACAATAATTTCTTGGTCTTATTATGGTTTGAAATCTTGGACATTTTTATTTGGTCAAAACAAATCTACAGAATTAACATATAAAATTTTGCTTATGTTTTTTGTTGTAGTTGGTTCTACTGTTAATCTAGGATCTGTTTTAGATTTTTCTGATATGATGATTTTAGCTATGGCTTTTCCAAATATTATAGGTTTATTATTTTTATCATCTGAAGTAAAAGAAGATTTAAAAAAATATTTAGATAAAGTAAAAAATGGAACAATTAAAAAATTTAAATAAATGGATTTTACCTATTCAGAAAATCAAAAGATAATTTCAGAGACAATAAGAGATTTTTCTAAAAGAGAGATAATTCCAAATATGTATGATTGGGATGAAAAACAACATTTTCCTATTGATCTTTTTAAAAAAATAGGAGAATTAGGAATGATGGGAGTTATTGTTCCTGAAGAATATGGTGGTGCTGGGTTAACATATGATGAGTATGTTACCATAATTTCTGAAATTTCTCAAGTATGTGGATCTATAGGCCTTTCTGTTGCAGCGCATAATTCTCTTTGTACAGGTCATATCTTAAAATTTGGTAATGAAGAACAAAAAAAACAATATCTTCCTAAATTAGCTTCAGGAGAATATTTGGGGGCTTGGGCTTTAACAGAGCCTGTAACAGGTTCTGATGCTATGAGAATGAATACTACTGCTAAAAAAGAAGGTGATTTTTGGATAATTAATGGAGCAAAAAATTTTATTACTCATGGTGCTAGTGGAGATGTTATAGTTGTTATTGCTCGAACAGGAGAGTTGGGTGATTCAAGGGGTATTTCAGCATTTATTGTAGATGCTTCAAATGAAGGTGTTTCTTCGGGGAAAAAAGAAAATAAATTGGGCATGAGAGCTTCTGAGACAGCAGAAGTTATATTTACTAATTGTAAGGTTTCTAAGAGTGCTATTTTGGGAAATGTTGGAGAAGGGTTTATTCAAGCAATGAAGATTTTAGATGGAGGAAGAATATCAATAGCTGCTTTATCTTTAGGTATTGCTAAAGGGGCTTATAATGCTGCTTTAAAGTATTCAAAAGAAAGATCACAATTTGGAAAGACTATATCTAATTTTCAAGCTATTTCATTTAAGTTAGCTGAAATGGCTACGGAAATTAGTGCAGCTGAGCTTTTAATTTATAAATCTGCGTATTTAATTAACAATAATAGGAATGTTACCACAGAGAGTGCTATTGCAAAATATTTTTCTTCTGAGTTAGCAGTTAAAATTTCTTCTGATGCAGTTCAAATCTTTGGTGGATATGGATTCGTGAAAGATTTTCCAGTTGAAAAATACTATAGAGATTCTAAACTTTGTACTATTGGAGAAGGTACTTCTGAAATACAAAAATTAGTTATTTCAAAAAATATTCTTTCTTAGTATATTTTTTTTTATATTTGTTTCCCAAAATTTAGAAAAACAACTATGATTATAATCCCGATAAAAGAAGGAGAGTCTATAGAAAGACCTTTGAAAAGATTTAAGAGAAAATTTGAAAAAACCCAAGGATTAAGACAACTTAGAGCAAGAAGGTATTTTATTAAAAAATCAGAAAAAAGAAGAGAGGAAGTTTTAAGAGCAGCTTATAAACAAAGAAAAAACACCTTAGAAGATCAAGCTTAGTTTTTTTAAATGCATTTAGACCTGTTTTTAAATTATTTAAAAAATGAACGTAAATTTTCTGAAAAAACGGTCACATCTTATCTTACCGATGTAAAACAATTTTTTTTATTTTTTGATGGAGATTTAAATTCAGTAGATTCTTCTCATTTAAGAGAATGGATTATTTCTTTAAGAGATTCTGGTTTAGAATCTGTTTCTATAAATAGAAAAATTAGTTCTATTAGGTCATATTTTAAATTAAGTAAACGAGAGGGTTGGGTATTTAAAGATCCATCTCAAAAAATAAAGTTATTATCTACTAAAAAAAGGTTACCGTCTTTTTTTTCTGAGGCTGTAATGAGAGACTTGTTTTCTAAAATAAAATTTTCAAATGATTTTTCTGGAGCTAGAGATAAATTTATTTTAGAAATGTTTTATCAAACTGGAGTAAGAGTTTCGGAGTTAGTTGATTTAAAAATAAATCATTTTGATATATCAAATAACACTTTACTTGTTTTTGGTAAAGGTAGAAAAGAAAGAGTTATACCAATTTTAAATAGTCTTGTTAATTGTTTTAATCATTATATGCATTTTAGAAAAGACATGAATTCAGAGTTTCTTTTTTTAACTAAAAAATCAAAACAAACTTATCCTAAAATGATATATAGAATAGTAAATCATTATTTAGGTATTGTTAGCACTCTTACTAAAAAAAGTCCTCATATATTAAGACATACTTTTGCTACTCACTTATTAAATAGGGGCGCTGAGATAAATACGATAAAAGAATTATTAGGACATAAAAGTTTATTGTCTACGCAAGTTTACACACATAATTCTTTAGAAAAACTTAAAAGAATTTATAAAAAATCTCATCCTAGAGGCCAAGATTAATTAAAGTTTATTTTTTGGATTTATTAAAAAAACAATACTTATTGTTTGTAAAAGATAAATGTTTTAATAAATTTGCAATCCTTGTAAATGAGGGGGGTTGTTGTTGTGGGGTTTTTTGAAAAGATGTTTTTTCCTTTTTTACAGATGAGAGGGGAGGTTTTTGTTGAAAAATTTGCCGATGTAGCTCAGCTGGCTAGAGCAGCTGATTTGTAATCAGCAGGTCGTGGGTTCGAGTCCCTCCATCGGCTCGTTCTTTGAATATTGTAATAATAAAAGTATTCCAAAATAGGGGGAATACTCAAGCGGTCAACGAGGGCAGACTGTAAATCTGCTGGCTTAGCCTTCAGAGGTTCGAATCCTCTTTCCCCCACAGTTTGGGATTAAATTTTGCGGGAGTAGCTCAGTTGGTAGAGCATCAGCCTTCCAAGCTGAGGGTCGCGGGTTCGAGTCTCGTCTTCCGCTCTAAAGTTGGTAACAACTTTTTTAATACAAAAATTAATAATAAAATAAAAAGTAAATAAGTAATAATAATTTTAAAATTTAAAAGTCATGGCAAAAGAAAATTTTCAACGTAGTAAGCCGCATCTTAATATAGGTACTATTGGTCACGTAGATCATGGTAAGACTACATTAACTGCTGCTATTACAAAAGTTCTTTCAAAAAAAGGTTTTGCAGAAGTTAGAGATTTCGATGCAATTGATAATGCACCTGAAGAGAAAGAAAGAGGTATAACTATTAACACTTCTCATGTTGAATATGAAACTGAGAATAGACACTATGCGCACGTAGATTGTCCTGGTCACGCTGACTATGTAAAAAACATGGTAACTGGTGCTGCTCAAATGGATGGTGCAATTATGGTGGTTGCTGCTACTGATGGTCCAATGCCTCAAACAAGAGAGCATATTCTATTAGCTAGACAGGTAGGCGTTCCTAGAATGGTTGTTTTTATGAATAAGGCTGATATGGTTGATGATGCAGAACTTTTAGAGCTAGTAGAAATGGAAATAAGAGAATTATTGAGTTTTTATGAGTTTGATGGAGATAACACTCCTATTGTAACTGGTTCTGCGTTGGGTGGTTTAAATGGAGAGGCTCAATGGGAGGAAAAGATTATGGAATTAATGGCAGGAGTAGATTCTTGGATTGAGATGCCAAAAAGAGAGGTAGATCTAGATTTCTTGATGCCTATTGAAGATGTCTTTACTATTACTGGTAGAGGTACTGTAGCAACAGGTCGTATAGAATCGGGTGTAGTAAACACTGCTGATGCTGTAGATATTATTGGAATGGGAGCTGAAAAACTTTCTTCTACTGTGACTGGAATTGAAATGTTTAGAAAGATTCTTGATAGAGGAGAAGCTGGAGATAATGCAGGAATTCTTTTAAGAGGTATTGAAAAAACTGATATAAAAAGAGGTATGGTAATAGCTAAACCTGGATCTGTAACTCCACATAAAAAGTTTAAGGCAGAGGTTTATGTACTTAAAAAAGAAGAAGGAGGACGACATACACCGTTTCACAACAAATATCGTCCACAATTTTACATCAGAACAACAGATGTTACTGGTGAAATTACTCTTCCTGAAGGAACAGAAATGTGTATGCCAGGGGATAATTTATCAATAACTGTTGATTTGATTAATACTGTTGCTATAAGTAAAGGTGTTCGTTTTGCTATTCGTGAGGGCGGTAGAACAGTAGGTGCTGGGCAAGTAACAGAAATAATAGAGTAGTAAGAGGAAAAAGAATTCCTATCATTTTACGGGTATGGTGTAATGGTAGCATAGCGGTCTCCAAAACCGTTGATGGGAGTTCGACTCTCTCTACCCGTGCTTGATAGATAGAAAATTTTTATGATTGGATACATTAAATCTTGTTATGATGAGCTGAAGAATAAAGTTTCTTGGCCAACTTTAACTCAATTACAAGCTAGTTCTTTAGTTGTTGCTGTTTGTTCTGTTTTAATAGCTATAATAATATATTTTATGGATTCGGGTTCTAAAAATTTAATTAAATTATTTTTTGATTTATTCTAATAATTTATGGAGCAGTTAATAAATAAAAATAAGCTTGATTTTAAATGGTATGTTGTGAAATCTATATCAGGAAAAGAAAATAAGGTTAAGCTTTATATAGAAAAAGAGTTAGCACAGAAAAAAATGGAAAAATATGTTTCAGAGATATTGATTCCAACAGAAAAAATTTTCCAGATTAAGAATGGAAAAAAAATTAGTAAGGAACGTAATTTTTTTCCTGGCTATGTGTTAATTAATGCTCATCTTTTTGCAGAATTAATTATTACTATTAAAAATGTGTTGAATGTAATAGGTTTTTTAGGTGCTACTAGAGGAGGGGAGCCTTTACCATTAAGAAAGAAAGAAGTTAATAGAATACTTGGTAAGGTAGATGAATTATCTAAAGAAGACGAACAAATTAATATACCATTTTATGTGGGTGAGGCTATTAAAGTAATAGATGGCCCATTTAATGGTTTTGATGCAGTTATAGAATCAGTAAATGAAGAAAAAAGGAAACTACAAGTTATGGTGAAAATTTTCGGACGAAAAACAGCACTGGAACTGAGTTATATGCAAGTTAAAAAACAATAAACAATAATGGCAAAAGAAATATCAGCTTTAATAAAATTACAGATAAGAGGAGGGGCTGCAAATCCATCTCCACCTGTTGGTCCTGCATTAGGTGCTAAAGGTGTTAATATTATGGATTTTTGTAAGCAGTTTAATGGAAGGACTCAGGAAAAGCAAGGAAAGCTTTTGCCAGTTGTAATCACTGTTTTTGCAGATAAGTCTTTTAATTTTATTATTAAAACTCCTCCAGCATCTGTTCAATTATTAGAAGCTGCTAAATTAAAAAAAGGTTCAGAAGAATCTAATCGAATTAAGGTAGCAACTGTTACTTGGGAAGATGTAAAAAAAATAGCAGAAGATAAAATGGTTGACTTAAATGCTTTTAAAATTAGTTCTGCTATGAAAATGGTAGCGGGAACAGCTAGAAGTATGGGTATTAATATAAAGGGTAATTTTCCAGAAGATTTAAAATAAAATATTATGTCTATTCTAAGTAAGAGAAAAAAACAAAGTAGTGAAAAATATGACGTAAAGAAATTTTACTCATTGATTGATGCATGTTCTATTATTAAAGATATTAATAGTAGTTCTAAGTTTGACGAAAGTGTTGATTTATCTATTAGATTGGGGGTTGATCCCACTAAACCAAATCAAATGATAAGAGGTGTTGTTTCTCTTCCACATGGAACAGGAAAAGATGTGAAAGTTTTGGTTATTTGTGATGCTGATAAAAATTCTGAAGCTAAAGATGCAGGTGCAGATTTTTTTGGTTTAGATGAGTATTTAGAAAAAATAAAAAATGGTTGGGTTGATTTTGATGTTTTAATTACTTCACCTAGTTTTATGTCTAAAATAGGTCCTCTAGGAAGAGTTTTGGGTCCTAGAAGTTTGATGCCTAATCCTAAGTCAGGTACAGTTACTGATGATATAGCAAAAGCCGTGAAAGCAGTTAAAGGAGGTAAAATAGATTTTAAGGTTGATAAATTTGGTATTATTCATGCTAGTTTTGGTAAGGCTTCTTTTGAGGCTAAAAAATTATCAGAAAACGCAAATGAATTAATTCAAACAATAGTAAAATTAAAACCAAATTCTTTGAAAGGAACTTACGTGAAAAGTGTCTCTATATCTAGCACAATGAGTTCTGCGGTTAAGATTGATTTGAACAAGATAATATAGAAAAATGAACAGAGAACAGAAAAAAAATATTATTAATGATTTGTCTATTAAATTAAGAGATAGTAAAAATATTTATTTTACAAAAATATCAGGTTTGGACTCTATTCAAACAGCTTCTCTTAGAAAACTTTGTTTTGACAGGGATGTTTCTTTATTTGTTGTAAAAAATAGATTGTTGAAAAAAGCGATGGAGAGTCAAGAGGAAAAAGATTTTTCTTCTTTTTATGACTTATTGAAAGAAAACACATCCATTATGATATCAGAATCTTCTAATAATCCTGCTAAGGTTATTAAAGATTTTTTAGATAAAAATGATACTAAAACACCCATTATTAAAGGAGCTCATATTGAAAATGAAGTTTATCTAGGTCATGATCAGTTGGATGTTTTGGCAACCTTGAAATCAAAAGAAGAATTAATATCAGAGGTTATATCTTTATTGCAATCTCCTATTAAAAATTTAATTTCTTCGTTAAATTCTTCTAGTTCTAATATTTCGGGGATTCTTAAATCTCTTTCGCAGAAAAAAGCTGAATTAAAAGCGTCTAGTGAAGAAGCGTCTAGTGAAGAAGCGTCTAGTGAAGAAGCGTCTAGTGAAGATAAAACAAGTGACGAAAAATAATTTTAATGAAAACAAATAATTTATAAATAACTAAAAACTAAAAAAATGGCAGATATAAAAAAAATAGCAGATAACTTAGTTAATCTTACGGTTAAAGAAGTTAGTGAGCTAACAGAAATTTTAAAAGATGAATATGGTATTGAGCCAGCAGCTGCTGTTGCTGCTGTTGCACCCGTTGCTGGTGGTGCTGGTGATGCTGGTGCTGGTGATGCTGGTAAAACAGAATTTAATGTAGTATTAAAAGCTGCAGGAGGTTCTAAATTAGCAGTTGTTAAGTTGGTAAAAGAACTTACTGGAAAAGGTTTAAAAGATGCTAAAGATCTAGTTGATGCCGCTCCATCTCCTTTAAAAGAAGGTGTTTCTAAAGATGAGGCAGAAGCAATGAAAAAGCAACTTGAAGAAGCTGGCGCTGAAGTAGAATTGAAATAAATTTTACTGATTTAAAAATTTTTGTGTAATTATACTAGTAATTATTTACTAGTTGTTTAAAAAGTAGTTCCATTGGCAAAAAATAATAACTTTGAAAGAATAGATTTTGGTTCTTTCTCTGGAAAATTACAATATCCAGATTTTTTAGGTATACAATTAGATTCATTTAGAAAATTTTTTCAACTAAACTCAACCCCTGGTACTAGAAAAAATGAGGGTTTATATAAGGCTTTTAGTGAATATTTTCCAATAAGTGATACTAGAAATCATTTTATTTTGGAATTTTTGGACTATTTTTTAGACCCTCCAAGATATTCTATGAAAGAATGTATTGCGGCTGGCTTGACTTATAGTGTTCCATTAAAAGCAAGGTTGAAATTATATTGTACTGATCCAGAACATGAAGATTTTGAAACAATTATTCAAGATGTTTATTTAGGTACAGTTCCTAATATGACAGAAAGAGGAACTTTCATTATAAATGGCGCAGAAAGAGTTGTTGTTTCGCAGCTTCATAGGTCTCCTGGTGTTTTTTTCGCACAGACTTACCATGCTAATGGAACAAAATTGTATTCTGCACGAATTATTCCTTTTAAGGGTTCTTGGATAGAATTTGCAACTGATGTTAATGGCGCAATGTTTGCGTACATAGACAGAAAGAAGAAACTACCGGTCACGACTCTTTTCCGAGCTATAGGTTTTGAACATGATAAAGATATTTTAGAGATGTTTGATTTGGCTGATGAAATAAAGGTTACAAAAGCTTCGCTAAAGAAAAATATAGGCAGAAAATTAGCTGCTCGAGTTTTAAGGCATTGGATAGAAGATTTTGTAGATGAAGATACTGGAGAAGTTGTAAGTATTCCTAGAACTGAAATTATAATTGATAGAGATGTGGTTATTGAAAAGGAACATATTGATTTGATTTTAGATTCAAATGTGAAATATATTTTATTACATAAAAAAGATTCTAATACAGAGTTTTCAATTATTCACAAGACTTTACAAAAAGATCCTACTAATTCAGAATTAGAAGCTATTGAACATATTTATAGACAGTTGAGAAATGCAGAACCTCCTGATGAGGAAACTGCGAGAGGAATAATAGAAAAACTATTTTTCTCTGACACTAGGTATAATTTAGGTGAGGTTGGTCGTTATAGAATTAATAAAAAATTAAATATAACGGATGGTAGAAAAGATCTTGTTTTAACTAGAGATGATATTACTTTAATAGTTAAACATTTGATAAAATTAGTTAATTCAAAAACTGAGGTTGATGACATTGATCATTTAAGTAATAGAAGAATTAGAACAGTTGGAGAGCAATTAGCTAATCAATTTGGGGTTGGTCTTGCTAGAATGTCACGAACTATAAAAGAACGAATGAATGTTCGAGATAATGAAGTTTTTACTCCAATTGATTTGATAAATGCGAAGACGTTATCTTCAGTAATTAATTCTTTTTTTGGTACACATCAGTTATCACAATTTATGGATCAAACAAATCCATTAGCTGAAATTACACATAAGCGTAGAATGTCTGCACTTGGTCCAGGTGGTTTATCTAGAGAGCGAGCTGGTTTTGAAGTCAGAGACGTTCATTATACTCATTATGGTAGATTGTGTCCTATTGAAACTCCTGAAGGTCCAAATATTGGACTAATATCTTCTTTGTGTGTTTTTGCAAAAATTAATAAAATGGGCTTTATAGAAACTCCTTATAAAGAAATTGAAAAAGGAAAAGTTTTGGATAAGCCAATTTTTTTAAGCGCTGAAGAAGAAGAAGAAAAAATTATTGCGCAAGCTAATGCGAGTATAGCCAATGATGGTAAAATTTTAGATCGAAAAATTAAGGCAAGAGAAATGGGTGATTTTCCTATTGTAGATCCAAAAAATGTTCATTTTATGGATGTGGCTCCTAATCAAATAGCCTCTATTTCTGCTTCTTTGATCCCATTTTTAGAGCATGATGATGCTAATAGAGCCCTAATGGGATCTAATATGATGAGACAAGCAGTTCCTTTAATTACGATGGATTCTCCAGTAGTAGGAACGGGATTAGAAAAAAATGTTGCATTAGATTCAAGAATGTGTGTGAGAGCTACAGGAAAAGGTATTGTAGAATATGTTGATGCAAAAAAGATTATTATCAAATATCAATTAAATGATGAGCAAAAATTAATGTCATTTGATGAGTCATTAACTACACACTATCTATCTAAGTTTAAAAAGACTAATCAAAATACTTGTATTAATTTAGTTCCAAATGTTAAAAAAGGTGAAAAAGTACAGAAAGGTCAATTTTTAACAAGTGGTTATGCTATTGATAAAGGAGAATTAGCTTTAGGTAAAAACTTAAAAGTTGCATTTATGCCTTGGAAAGGTTATAATTTTGAAGATGCTATAGTTATTTCTGAAAGAGTGGTGAGAGACGATGTATTTACATCTATTCATATTGATGAGTATTCATTAGATGTCAGAGAAACAAAATTAGGTGCTGAGGAATTGACTCCTGATATACCAAATGTTAGTGAAGAAGCAACTAAAGATTTAGATGAAAATGGAATGATCCGGATAGGGGCTGATATTCTTCCTGGGGATATATTGGTAGGAAAAATTACACCTAAAGGAGAATCTGACCCTTCTCCAGAGGAAAAATTATTGCGTGCTATTTTTGGTGATAAAGCAGGTGACGTAAAGGATGCATCATTAAAAGCACCACCTTCTTTAAAAGGAACAATTATTGATAAAAAACTTTTTCAAAAATCAATTAAAACTAAAAAACAAAGATTAGAAGATAAATCTGTTTTAGAAGATTTAGAGAAAGATTATAGTAAAAAGTTTGAAATCTTAAAAAGTCAATTAATTGAAAAATTATTTTCTGTATTAAATGGAAAAACTTCATTAGAAGTAAAAAATTTAGATAATGAGGTGGTTATCCCTAAGGGAAAAAAGATTACGTTAAAATTATTGAATGCTATTAATGACTTTTATTTAGTAGAACCATTTAATTGGGTTAATGATAAAGAAATTGAAAAATTAGTTGGTAAAATTATTTTAAATTATAATAAAAAATTCGCAATCATTAATTCTTCCTTTAATAGGGAAAAATATAGAATTAAAGTTGGAGATGAATTACCTAGTGGAGTATTGAAATCAGCTAGAATTTATGTAGCTAAAAAAAGAAAATTAAAAGTTGGGGATAAAATGGCAGGTAGACATGGAAACAAAGGTATTGTTGCGAAAATTGTAAGAGACGCGGACATGCCTTTCTTAGAAGATGGCACTCCAGTAGATATAGTATTAAATCCTTTAGGTGTTCCTTCAAGAATGAATTTAGGTCAAATTTATGAAACTGTTTTAGGTTGGGCTGGTGAAAAACTAGGGATGAAATTTGCTACACCTATTTTTGATGGCGCAACAATAGATGAAATCACTAAATATACTAATCAAGCAAATCTTCCAAAATATGGACATACTTTTTTATATGATGGGGGTACAGGTGAGAAATTTGATCAGGCCGCAACTGTAGGTGTAATATATATGTTGAAATTAGGACATATGGTAGATGATAAATTACATGCTCGATCAATCGGTCCTTATTCTTTAATAACACAACAACCTTTAGGAGGTAAAGCTCAATTTGGAGGTCAAAGATTTGGAGAAATGGAAGTTTGGGCATTAGAAGCATTTGGGGCTTCTAATATCTTAAGAGAAATTTTAACAATTAAATCAGATGATGTTATAGGAAGAGCAAAAACATATGAATCAATAGTAAAAGGGGATCCGATACCAGAGCCAGGTATTCCGGAGTCTTTTAAAGTGTTGTTAAATGAAATGAAAGGATTGGGATTAAAAATAAAAATGGATTAAATCATGAATAAATTCACAAAAAACAAAAAAATTTCTAGCGATTTTTCTAGAATAACTATAAGTCTTGCTTCTCCTGAAGATGTTCTTGAAGAATCTCATGGTGATGTAACAAAACCGGAAACTATAAATTATAGAACTTTTAAGCCTGAAAGAGATGGTTTATTTTGTGAAAGGATTTTTGGTCCTGTAAAAGATTTTGAGTGTCATTGTGGTAAGTATAAAGGAATACGATATAAAGGTATAGTTTGTGATAGATGTGGTGTTGAAGTCACTGAAAAAAAAGTTAGAAGAGAAAGAATGGGGCATATTAATTTAGTAGTTCCTGTTGCTCATATATGGTATTTTAGAACTCTTCCAAATAAAATAGGTTATTTATTAGGGCTTCCTTCTAAAAAGTTAGATATGATAATATATTACGAAAAATATGTTGTTATACAACCAGGAAATGCTTGTGATGTAGAAGGGAAACCTCTTCAGGCTTTGCAATTTTTATCTGAAGAAGAATATCTCAATATTTTAGATGAACTTCCTCAAGAGAACAATTATTTAGAAGATAATGATCCTGAAAAATTTATTGCTAAGATGGGGGCAGAGGCATTATATCATTTATTGTCCAGGATAGATTTATATACTTTGTCTTGTGAATTGAGGCATGCTGCTCATAATGAAACTTCAGTTCAAAGAAAAAATGAGGCATTAAAAAGATTACAAGTAGTAGAGGCATTTAGAAAATCTAATGATCATATTGAAAATAAACCAGAATGGATGGTGCTGAAAGTGATACCAGTTATTCCTCCTGAACTTAGACCATTAGTTCCTTTAGATGGTGGGAGATTTGCAACTTCTGATTTGAATGATTTATATAGAAGGGTTATTATTAGAAATAATAGATTGAAAAGATTAATTGATATTAATGCTCCTGAAGTAATATTAAGAAATGAAAAAAGAATGTTACAAGAATCAGTGGATTCTTTATTAGATAATACTAGAAAATCTTCAGCTTATAAAACAGAATCTAATAGACCTTTAAAATCTTTATCAGATGGTTTAAAAGGTAAACAAGGTAGATTTAGACAGAATTTGTTAGGTAAACGAGTTGATTATTCTGCGAGATCAGTTATAGTTGTTGGTCCAAATTTAAAAATGCATGAATGTGGTTTACCTAAGAATATGGCAGCTGAATTATATAAGCCATTTGTTGTTAGAAAATTAATTGAAAGAGGTATTGTTAAAACTGTAAAATCTGCTAAGAAAATAATTGATAAAAGAGAGCCAATAGTTTGGGATATTTTAGAAAATGTTATAAAAGGACACCCTGTTTTATTAAATAGAGCTCCTACGTTACATAGATTAGGGATACAAGCTTATCAACCAAAATTAATTGAAGGTGGAGCTATTCAATTGCACCCTCTTTCATGTACAGCTTTTAATGCTGATTTTGATGGAGATCAAATGGCTGTTCATTTACCTTTAGGTCATGCTGCTATTTTAGAAGCTCAATTATTGATGCTAGGTTCTCATAATATTTTGAATCCAGCAAATGGTTCTCCGATTACTGTTCCTTCTCAAGATATGATTTTAGGGTTATATTATATGACTAAAAAACGTATCAGTGATGATTCATTAAAAATGAAAGGAGAAGGATTTACTTTCTATTCTTCCGAAGAAGTTTTAATTGCTTATAATGAAAAGAAAATAGATTTACATGCAGTAATTAATTTATTTAATAAGAATGAATCTGGTAAAAAAACAAGTTTTATAGAGACAACTGTTGGAAGGGTGATTTTTAACGAGGTTGTTCCAAAAGAGTTAGGTTATATAAATGAGGTTTTGACAAAAAAAGCATTAAGAGAAATAATAGGAAAGTTACTAGTTAAAACTACAATACCAATAACATCAGAATTTTTAGATAATATAAAAGAATTAGGTTATAAAATGGCCTTTCGAGGAGGTCTTTCATTTTCTTTAGGAGATATTATTATTCCAAAAGAAAAAGAAAATATGGTAAGTGATGCTACTGTAGAGGTAGACAAAATAATTCAGTCTTATAATTTAGGGCTTATTACTAATAATGAAAGATATAATCAGATTATTGATGTTTGGACAAAAACTAATTCTTCTCTTACTGAAAGATCTATGGATAGGTTACAAACTGATAATCAAGGTTTTAATTCTGTTTATATGATGTTAGATTCTGGAGCTAGAGGTTCTAAAGAACAAATACGACAATTGTCTGGAATGAGAGGTTTGATGGCTAAACCTCAAAAATCAGGTTCTTCTTCAGGTGCTATTATTGAAAATCCTATATTATCTAATTTTAAAGAAGGTTTGTCAATTTTAGAATATTTTATTTCTACTCACGGTGCAAGAAAAGGATTAGCGGATACAGCTTTAAAAACAGCTGATGCTGGATATTTAACTCGGAGATTAGTTGATGTTGCTCAAGATGTTATTATTAAGGAAAAAGATTGTGGTACATTGAGGGGGTTAGAAATAAAAGATTTAAAGAAAAATGATGAGATTGTTGAAAAATTATCTGACAGAATTGAGGGAAGAGTTTCTTTACATGATGTATATGATGAAAATCAAAGTTTATTAATTAAATCAGGAGAAGAAATTCAAAAAAATGATGCTCAAAAAATAGATCAAAGTATTGTAGAATCAGTTTGGGTGAGGTCAGTATTGACTTGTGAGGCTAAAGAAGGGATTTGTGGTTTGTGTTATGGAAGGAGTCTTTCTTCTAATTCTCCAGCACAAATTGGAGAAGCTGTTGGTGTTGTTGCTGCTCAATCAATAGGTGAGCCAGGAACACAGTTGACATTAAGAACTTTTCATGTTGGTGGTGTTGCTTCAGGATCTGCTCAAGAATCTTCTATTATTGCTAAATTTGATGGGACTATTTATTTTGAAGAGTTAAGAACCGTAAATATTGGAAAAGATTCCAAAAAGAATTCAGAAAAAATAGTTATTGGTAGAACAGGAGAGTTAAGATTGGTTGGGGGAAAAGATGATAATATTATTTATAATAATATGATTCCATATGGATCTAAGATATATGTCAAGAATAAACAATCAGTGAAAAAGGGTGATCTTATATGTAACTGGGACCCATATAATGCTGTGATTATTTCAGAAATAGATGGTGTTGTTAAATTTGAAGATTTAGAAGAAGGTGTTACTTATAAAGTGGAAATAGATGAACAAACAGGTTTTAAAGAAAAAGTAATTATTGAATCTAAGGATAAACAAAAAATACCAACTTTGAAAGTTGTAAAAGGTAAGGTAGAGAAGACGGCTAATTTACCAGTTGGTGCTCATATTATTGTTAATCAGAATAAAAAAATAAAATCTGGTGAAACTTTAGCGAAAATACCTAGGAGCACATCCAAAAATAGTGATATTACAGGGGGATTACCAAGAATAACAGAATTATTTGAAGCAAGAAACCCATCTAATCCAGCTGTTGTTGCTGAAATTGATGGGATAGTAAGTTTTGGGAAAATAAAAAGAGGTAATCGAGAAATTATTATAGAATCTAAATCAGGTGATATTAAGAAATATATGGTTTCGTTGTCTAAGCAAATTTTAGTGCAAGAACAGGATTTTGTAAAATCTGGAACTCCACTTTCAGATGGGGTTATTTCACCATCTGATTATTTATCTGTTAATGGTATAAAAAGTGTACAAGAGTATTTAGTTAACGAAGTGCAAGAAGTATATAGACTTCAAGGAGTGAAAATAAATGACAAACATTTTGAAGTTATTGTACGTCAAATGATGAGAAAGGTTCAAATAATGGATCCGGGTGATACTAATTTTTTGGAAGGTAATTTAGTTCATAAATTAGATTTTAAAAATCAAAATGATTCTATTTATGGAAAAAAAGTTATTGAGAATGCTGGAGATTCTGAAAGATACAAAGAAGGAGATATTATATCTGCAAGAAAATTTATTGATGAAAACTCTTATTTGAAAAGAAATGATAAAAAAAGGATGGCTTCTAGAGATGCGTTGACAGCTACATCTAAACCTGTTTTACAGGGAATAACACGAGCTTCTTTACAAACAAAAAGCTTTATTTCTTCTGCTTCCTTTCAAGAAACAACAAAGGTTTTAAATGAAGCTGCTGTGAGTGGAAAAGTAGATACTTTAGAAGGTTTAAAAGAAAATGTTATTGTTGGTCATAATATCCCAGCAGGCACAGGTCTTTCAGAGTATGAAACTATAATAGTGGGTTCTAAATCTGAGTATGAATCAATGATGAATGATGAACAAGAAGGTAATATTGATGAGGAAAACGTAGAAAAAGTTCTTGAAGGTGAAAAGGATAATAAAAAAGAATAATTTTTTATGAAATCAAAAGAAAAGAAAAACCAATTAAATATAGAGTTAAAAGAAGAAATGTCTTCAGGTGTTTATTCTAATTTGGTAGTAGTTAATTATTCTCCTTCGGAATTTGTTTTTGACTTTATTTCTGTGATGCCGGGTCTCCCAAAAGCGAAAGTTAATTCTAGAGTTATATTAAGCCCACAACATGCAAAACGATTATTAAGAGTGTTGGGTGAAAATATTCAAACTTTTGAATCTAAAAATGGGAATATAAAAGATTTAGAGGGTGCTAAAGTTCCTATGAATTTTGGAGGGCCAAAAGGTCAAGCTTAATTATTATAAAAATTTATTTTTTCTCATCCAATCATCATTAAAAATTTTCCCTAGATATCTACTTCCGTGGTCTGGGAAAATTATAACTACAACATCATCTTTTTTTAGTTTATTTTTTAATTGCATTAAACCACATAGTGCTGCTCCACATGAATAACCAGCTAGTATACCTTCTTTTTTTGCTATGTCTCTTGTCATTAAAGCAGCATCTTTATCACTAACTTTTTCGAATAAATCAATTAAATTAAAGTTAACATTTTCAGGGATAATGTCTTCTCCAATTCCTTCTGTCATATATGGGTATATTTCTTTTTCATCAAATATATTTGTTTCGTGATATTTTTTAAAAACAGAGCCATAAGGATCAATTCCCCAAACTTTCACATTTTTGTTTTTTTCTTTTAAAAATTTAGCACAACCAGTAATTGTTCCCCCAGTGCCAACTCCTGCCACTAAATGAGTTATTTTTCCGGATGTTTGTTCCCAGATTTCTTTTCCAGTTGTTAAATAATGAGCTTTTGTATTTGATAAATTATCATATTGATTAGGGTAAAACGAATTAGGTATTTCTGTATTTAATTTTTTTGCAATAGAATAATATGAACTTGGATGATCTGCAGGAACATCAGTTGGGCAGATATGGACTTTTACTCCCATTGCTTTTAAAATATCCACTTTTTCTTTTGATTGTTTATCAGACATAGTGCAAATTAATTTATATCCTTTTTTGATTGCATTCAAGGCTAAGCCCATTCCAGTATTGCCAGATGTGGCTTCAATTATAGTACCTCCTTTTTTTAATTTTCCCTCTTTTTCCGCATCATTAATTAATTGTAATCCAATTCTATCCTTTATTGAATGGCCTGGATTAAATGATTCAATTTTTACTAAAATAGTTGCACTTACTTTTTTGGTTATGGTATTTAATTTCACCATAGGAGTTTCTCCTATTAATTCAGTTATATGGTTTGAATATTTCATTTTATTTTTAGTGAATTTGAAATTGATAAATTTGATATTCTAAAATATGGAATCATAATAGCAATTGGAATTAATGCCAATATTAGAAAATTCATTAGAAATATACTATAAAAATCAAAATATATTGGTATTTCACTTACAAAATATGATGAAGGGTTTAGTTTTATGATTTTTAATTTTTGTTGGGTTAAACACAAAATTAAACCTATTACATTTCCAAACACCAACCCTTTTGTTACTATACCTAATGTTCTATAATAAAATATTTTTAAAATTTGATAATTACTAGATCCAAAAGATTTTAAAACACCAATCATATGTGTTCTTTCAATCACCAATACAAGTAGAAAGTTAGTGATGTTGATTAAGCAAACAATAAGCATAATAATTGTAATTAATATTATATTTTTTTTGAATAAAATTATCCAATTAAAAATATGTGGGTATTTTTCATAAATGGAAAATGATTTTATTTCATGATTACTTGAAATGGGGTCTATTTTTTGATTTAAAAAATTATTTAATTCCTCTGTTTTTTTATTATTTTTTAAAAACACTTGGTAATAACTAACTTTTTCTTTCCATCTTAATTTTTTTTGAATGTAATTTAAATTGGTGAAACAAATATTTTTATCAAAATCTTCAATTTCAGTTTTATATATTCCACTTACAATCATATTGCTATGTGTGTCATTATAACTATTTTTTTGTTTTCTTATAAAACTTAATAATACTGTATCATTCACATTTAAGTTCATTTTTTTTGCTTGAAAATCAGAAATTAAAATTTCAAATTTATTAATAGGTTTATTCCCCTTTTTTATTTTTTTATTTAAAATTTCCCAATTATATGTTTGATCTAATCCATTGAGTATAATACCTGAAAAATTATTTTTTTTACTAATTATTCCAAATACTGATATAACTGGATTTATGTTTAGGATTTGAGGGTGGGTTTTAATTTTTTCTAAATCTTCTTCTTGTATGTAAATATTATTTTGTTTGATGTTATTTTCATGTTTTATGTTGTAATAATTTTCTATTGTAATATTAGAATTAATTTCTATAAAGTTTTGTGTAATAGTTTTTTCTAATCCTTTTCCTATGCAAATAGATATTATAATAATGCTAATACTTGAGGTGATAGCTAAAACACAGAGTTTGCTTATTGATTTAGAATATTTTTTTCTTGAATTTTTTTGGTTTAATCTTTTTGCTATAAATAGTTCTGTATTCAACTTTGTTATTTTTTAACTAAATTCAAAGATATGGAGAAGATTAAAATCATTATAAAATTTAGTTTGGTTTTTTATTTTTTTTTCTCAAAATTGCTATTTTCTCAGGGTAAATCTATAGAAAAAACAGATTTATATATACCTTTTTTGTTGGATAAGAATATAGGTTTAGTTGTTAATCAAAATTCTAACATCAGTAATGTGCATTTGATAGACAGTCTAATTGCTTTAGGTTTAAATGTCAAATCAATATTTTCTCCAGAGCATGGGTTTAATGTTAATTTTGCAGCAGGTGAAAATATAAAAAACGAATTTTATAAAAATATTCCTATTTTTTCTTTATATGGAAAGAAAAAAAAACCATCATCTAAAATGATGAGTAATTTAGATGTAATTTTATTTGATATTCAAGATGTAGGAGTTCGGTTTTACACTTATATCTCTACTTTACATTATGTAATGGAATCCTGTGCTGAAAATAATGTTCCTTTAATTGTTCTAGATAGGGATAATTTACATTCTAATTATGTGGATGGGCCGATATTAAATAAAGAATTCAAATCCTTTGTGGGAATGCATCCGGTACCAGTTTTATATGGAATGACTATAGGCGAGTATGCATTAATGATAAATGGAGAATATTGGCTGGCAGACTCATTGATTTGTGATTTAAAGGTGATTAAATTTCAAGAAAAAATAAATTATCTTCTTACAGACTCTCTTCTGCCTTTTCCACCTTCTCCAAATTTAAAGACAAATCTCGCTATTAAATTATATCCAACATTATGTTTTTTTGAAGGAACATCAATAAGTGTAGGGAGAGGGACTGATTTTCCATTTCAAGTCATAGGCGCTCCTGAGTATAAGGATAAAAATTTAGAAAAGTTAGTAAACAACACAAATGATTATATTGATCCTGTTAGGTATTCTTTTTATCCTATTTCAAGAGAAGAATGTAAAAAGCCAAAATTTGAAAATAAAGATTGTTTTGGGATAAAATTCAATTTAATTTCTAATCAAATGAATATTAAAAAAATAGAGAACTTATCATTTTCAAAGATTGATATTGATTTGATTATTCAGTTTTATAAGAATTACCCAAAAAATAAAACTTTTTTCAGTAGTTTTTTTAATACTTTGGCGGGAAATTCTACTTTTCAAAAAAAAATCAAATCTGGTTGGAGTGCGGAAGAAATCAGATCCTCTTGGAATAAAGATATAGAAGGTTTTTTAGAAATAAGAAAAAAATATTTATTATATCCAAGAAACTAAAATTTTCGTACTTCTCGATATTTTTCCAATCCTTTTTTTAAAATATTACAAGCTTCTAGTATTTTTTTTTCTTTTAAAACATACGCAATCCTTACTTCATTTTTTCCTGTTGTATTTTCACTATAAAACCCACTTGCTGGAGCCATCATTAATGTTTGTTTCTTTAAGTGAAAATCTTTTAAAATCCATTTACAAAAATCATCTGCATTTTTAATGGGTAGTTTTGCAATACAATAAAATGCACCTTTTGGCTTTGGGCATATAACTCCTTTAATTTTATTTAATTCTCTCACTAACACATTTCTTCTATTTTCATATTCAGAAATAACTTTTTCAAAATACTTTTTTTCTGTTTTTAAAGCAGCTATTCCTGCTAACTGACCAAAAGTTGGTGGGCTTAATCTTGCTTGAGCAAATTTCAAACATGTTTCAATAAATTCTTTATTTTTTGAAACTACACAACCTACTCTGGCTCCACACATACTATATCTTTTTGAAGTTGAATCAATTACAATAGTGTTTTCTTGAATACTTTTTTCTTTTAAAATTGAATGATGTTTATTTTTTTCGTAAACAAACTCTCTATAAACTTCATCTGCTATTAAAAATATATTATGTTTTTTTACAATTTTTGCTAGTATTTCTATTTCACTTTTTGTGTATAAGTAGCCGGTAGGGTTATTAGGATTGCAAATTAATATGGCTTTTGTTTTTTGTGATATTTTTTTTTCAAAATCTTTAATATCAGGTAACTTAAAGTTATTTTCTATTTTTGAAATTACCGCTTTTATTTTTACACTTGATAATTCTGAAAAGCCATTATAATTTGCATAGAATGGCTCTGGTATGATTAATTCATCACCTGGGTCTAGAATGCTATTTAAAGTGAAAATTAGCGCTTCTGATCCGCCTGTTGTCACGATAATATCATCTTTTGAAATATGTAAATTAAGCTTTTGATAATAATTTGCTATACCTTCTCTATAACTTTCAATGCCAGCTGAATGACTATATTCTATTTTTTGGATATTAAAATTTTTTATTTTTTTTAATACATTTTTTGGAGGTAAAATATCAGGTTGCCCAATATTCAAATGAATTACGTCTACTCCTTTTTTTTTTGCATTTTCAGCAAAAGGAACAAGTTTTCTGATAGGGGATTCAGGCATTCTTTTTCCTTTTTTAGAAATGTTTGGCATGGAAAAAAAATTATTTTACTACTGGCGCTCCTCCAGATGGGGTTAGTATTGGGCTGTTATTTGATTCGCTGGCAATTATTTTTCCTTTTACTTTTACTATTTTTGGAGATGTTTTAGCATTAGATGTTATAGTAATTGTTTTTGTATATGGACCTACTCTTTTTTCATCATAATTTATTTTAATAACCGCTGTTTCTCCTGGAGCAATTGGTTCTTTAGGCCATTCGGGAACTGTGCAGCCACAACTTCCTTTTGCTTTCTCAATAATTAAGGGTTCTTTCCCTGTATTTGTAAATTTGAATTCACAACGAGAACTTTCATCATCATATTGGTTATAAGTTCCCATATCTATTAATTCTTTTTCAAAAGTTATTTCAGGAGCATTTGGGTTAACAATTATATTGTCTTGTGCAGTTATAAATGAGAAAAAACAAAATGCACAAATAGAAAGTATAAGTTTTAGTTTCATTTTCTTTTTTTTAGGGATACAAATCTAACTTTTTATATTTAATTAAACAAATTCAAATTTCCGTAATGTGAACGGTAAAAACACATAAATATTGTAGATTTGTTGAATTCATATAAGTTATGAAACAAAAAATAAGTAAAACATATAATTCGTTAGATGTAGAAAGTAGATTGTATGACTTTTGGTTAAAAAATGATTTTTTTTCTTCTAATGTTGATAAAAAAAAACTCAATTATACTTTATTAATGCCTCCGCCAAATGTTACAGGGATTTTACATATGGGGCATGTTCTTAATAATACTATACAAGATATATTAGTAAGACGAGCTAGACTCTTAGGCTTTAATGCATGTTGGGTTCCGGGTATTGATCATGCATCAATAGCTACTGAAGCTAAAGTTGTTGAAAAGTTACAAAAAGAAGGGATTTTAAAATCTGAAATTTCTAGAGAAGAATTTTTAGAACATGCTTGGGAATGGAAAGAAAAGCATGGTGGGATAATATTAAATCAACTTAAAAGATTAGGAGCTTCTTGTGATTGGGATAGGGTGAGATTTACTATGGATGATGACATGTCAGAATCAGTAAAAAATGTTTTCATTGATATGTTTGAAAGAGGATTAATTTATCGTGGAGTGAGAATGGTTAATTGGGACCCAAAGGCCAAAACAGCTATTTCAGATGAAGAGGTTATTTATAAAGAACAAAATTCAGCTTTATATTATATAGATTATAAATTATTAAATTCAGATGGCGTAATAACTATAGCTACTACAAGACCTGAAACTATTTTAGGTGACACAGGTATTTGTGTAAATCCGAATGACGACAGGTATAAATCTATAATTGGAAAAAAAGCTTTAGTTCCTTTGCTTAACAGAGAAATTCCAATTATTGCTGATGAATATATTGATCCAGAATTTGGAACAGGAGCCCTCAAGGTTACTCCAGCTCATGATATTAATGATTATAAAATTGGAAAAAAAAATAACTTAGAAATCATATCTGTTATAGATAAAAATGGTTTAATTCATAAAGATGGTAAATTATATATAGGTAAAGATAGATTTGAAGTTAGAAAGCAAATCATTAAAGATATTGAATTGGCTGGTCAGTTAAGTAAAACTGAATCAATTAAAAATAAAGTTGGATTTTCCGAAAGAACAAATGTAGTGATTGAACCAAAATTATCTATGCAATGGTTTTGTGATGTTAAAGAAATTTCAAAACCTGCTTTAGAAGCTGTTTTGACTAATAAAATAAATTTCTTTCCAAGTAATTTTAAAAATACTTATAAGCACTGGATGGAAAATATTCAGGACTGGTGCATTTCAAGGCAATTATGGTGGGGTCATCGCATTCCTGTTTTTTATTATCAAAATGACAAGTTTATAGTTGCGAAAAATAAGCAAGAAGCACTAATTAAAATTCATAAAATCAAAGGTCTTGAAGCTTTAGAATTATCAGATTTGAAACAAGATGAAGATGTGTTAGATACGTGGTTTTCTTCTTGGATTTGGCCAATTAGTGTTTTTGATGGTATTACTAATAAAAATAATAAAGAAATAGAATATTATTTTCCTACGAATGATTTAGTTACGGGGCCAGATATAATATTTTTTTGGGTTGCTAGAATGATTATGGCAGGTTTTTCTTTTTATGATAAAATTCCATTTAAAAATGTTTATTTCACAGGAATAGTAAGAGATAAAAAAAGACGGAAAATGTCTAAATCTTTAGGGAATTCCCCTGATGCAATTCAATTAATTGATAAATATGGAGCTGATGGAGTGAGATCTGGTATGCTTTTTTCTTCTAATGCTGGAAATGATCTTTTATTTGATGAAGGTTTATGTGAGCAAGGTCGAAATTTTTCAAATAAGATTTGGAATGCATATAGGTTAGTTGACTCCTGGAGTATTTCTAGTGATAATCAAACTAATATTAATGAAATTAGTGTAAACTGGTTTGATAATAGATTTTCTGAGGAATTAGCTAGCATTAATAAGTCATTTGAAAAATTCAGAATATCTGAATGTTTGATGAAAATTTATAAATTAATTTGGGATGATTTTTGTAGTTCTTATTTGGAGTTAATTAAGCCAAAAAATCAAATTATCGATATCAAAACTAAGGAGAAAACAATTTATTTTTTTGAAAGGTTGATGATTGTTTTACATCCATTTATGCCTTTTGTTAGTGAGGAAGTATGGCAGAAACTTGAATCAAGAAAAAATAATGAAAGTATAGTATATGCACAATGGCCAAAGGAAAAGAAAAAAAATACAAACTTATTACAATCCTTTTCTTTTCTATTTAAATTAATCTCTAAAATCAGACAAATAAGAAAAGAAAAAGGTGTGCCAATAAAATCTGATATTGAGCTTTTTTTAGAAGAAAAATTAGAAGATTCGCAAGTTCAAATTTTACAAAAAATGTGTTTTATATCTAATGTTAATATAGTTCAAGAAAAGGTTGAAGGCGCTTTCCCTTTTTTATTAGAAACAAATAAATATTATTTAAAACTACCTTTCAATATTGATAAAGAAGAAGAGAAAATCAGATTACAAAAGGAACTAGACTATCAAAAATCTTTCTTAAAATCTGTAGAGAAAAAACTATCTAATGAAAATTTTCTTAAAAATGCTCCTGAAAAAGTTTTGATGTTAGAAAAAAAGAAACATGAAGATACTCTAACAAAAATAAATTCTTTAACTCAACAAATTTTATCATTTTAGTTCTATGTCTCAAACAGTATATAAACCAAAAAATAAGATTCGAATAGTTACTGCTGCTAGTTTATTTGATGGTCATGATGCAGCAATAAATATTATGAGAAGAATTATACAAGCTACTGGTTGTGAAGTTATTCATTTAGGGCATGATCGTTCAGTAGAAGAAGTTGTTAATTGCGCTATACAAGAAGATGTAAATGCAATAGCAATGACCTCTTATCAGGGTGGGCATATGGAGTATTTAAAATATATGTATGATCTTCTTCAACAAAAAAACGCTTCACATATAAAAATTTTTGCTGGAGGAGGAGGCACGATATTACCAGAGGAGATAAAAGACTTACATGATTATGGAATAACAAGAGTGTATCATCCAGATGATGGGAGAAAAATGGGATTGCAGGGGATGATAAATGATTTAGTGAAAAAATCTGATTTTCCAGTTGGAAAAAACTTTAAAAATTGTATTAATGATTTGAGTTTAGATCAAAATATTTCTAGATTAATTTCTGCAGCTGAAAACTTCCCTAGCCTAGTCAAAAAAGATTTAAAATTAGTTCGTGCGTTATCTGCTAAATCATTAGTCCCAGTTTTAGGTATTACTGGAACAGGTGGCGCTGGTAAATCATCTTTAATTGATGAATTGTTACGTAGGTTCTTATATGATTTTGAGGATAAAAAAATTGGTATTATTTGTGTGGATCCATCTAAAAGAAAAAGTGGAGGAGCTCTTTTGGGAGATCGAATTAGAATGAATTCTTCAAATAATTTTAGAATTTATATGCGATCCTTAGCTACTAGACAGGCTAATTTGGCTTTATCAGCTCATGTTAATGATGCAATATCAATATTAAAAGCTGCTAATTTTGATTTAATTATTTTAGAAACATCAGGTATAGGTCAATCAGATACAGAAATCTTAGATCACTCTGATGTTTCATTATATGTCATGACACCTGAATATGGAGCCGCTACACAACTAGAGAAAATTGACATGTTAGATTTTGCAGATGTTATTGCTATTAATAAGTTTGATAGAAGAGGTGCTTTGGATGCTTTGAGAGATGTCAAGAAACAATACCAGCGAAACAATCAATTGTTTGCTCAAAAAATAGCTTCAATGCCTGTGTTTGGAACTGTAGCTTCACAATTTAATGACCCAGGTCTTACTTCTTTATATAGTTATATACTTAAGAAAATTTCAGAAAATAATTTTTCAAAATTTTCTTTATCTAATTCAGAAATTGAAACATACGATAGAATTTGTATTATTCCGCAAAAAAGAATCAGATATTTATCAGAAATTTCAGAAGAAAATAGAAAGTATAATATTTGGGTTGAAAAACAAAAAAATATAGCAAGTGAGATTTATAATCTGAGTTCAACAAAAAAAATAATTAAGAATCAAGGAGGGGATTTAAATTTAGAAAAGAAAATAAAATCTATTATTTCAAAAAAAGAAAATCAGTTAGACTCTAATAATAAAGCATTGTTAAATAGATGGAGTGGGTTAAAAAAATTATATTCGAATTCAATCTTCAAGTATCAAGTTAGAAAGAAAGAGCTTTCAATCAAAACTTATACTAAATCACTCTCAGAATTAAAAATACCTAAAATTAGTTTACCAAAATATAAAGATTTAGGTGATATTTTAAGGTGGCAATTACAAGAAAATGTTCCAGGTCAATTTCCTTTTACATCTGGTATATTTCCATTTAAAAGAGAGGGAGAGGATCCTACTCGTATGTTTGCTGGAGAAGGAGGTCCAGAAAGAACAAATAAAAGATTTCATTATTTGAGTTATGGGATGCCTGCAAAGAGGTTGTCAACTGCTTTTGACTCTGTCACTTTGTATGGAGGTGATCCAGATTATAGACCGGATATATATGGTAAAATAGGAAATGCTGGAGTTTCGGTTTGTTGCTTAGATGATGCTAAAAAATTATATTCTGGATTTAATCTAGTTAATTCATTAACATCTGTTTCAATGACAATTAATGGGCCTGCGCCAATAATTTTAGCATATTTTTTGAACGCTGCTATTGATCAGCAATGTGAATTATATATTAAAAAACAAGGTCTTGAAAAAATAGTTAATCAGAAGATTAATAGAATTTATAAGAATAAAAAAAGGCCAAAATATGAGGGTGAATTACCCATTGGTAATACTGGTCTAGGTTTGATGTTGTTAGGAGTGTCAGGTCAAGATGTGATAGAAAAAAAAATATATGATAGAATAAAAAAAGAAACCTTAAAAAAGGTTAGAGGAACTGTTCAAGCTGATATTTTAAAAGAAGACCAAGCTCAAAATACATGTATTTTTTCTACAGAATTTTCTCTAAAAGTTATGGGAGATATTCAAGAGTATTTCATTGAAAAAAATGTTCAAAATTTTTACTCTGTTTCTATTTCTGGGTATCATATTGCTGAAGCTGGCGCAAATCCTATTACTCAATTAGCATTTACTTTAGCGAATGGATTTACTTATATAGAATATTATTTAAGTAGAGGAATGAACATTGATCATTTTGCTCCTAATTTATCTTTTTTCTTCTCTAATGGAATTGACCCAGAATATGCTGTTATAGGTAGAGTTGCAAGAAGAATTTGGTCTAAGGCTTTAAAGTATAAATACGGGGGAAATAAAAGATCACAAATGTTAAAATACCATATTCAAACATCTGGTCGTTCTTTACATGCTCAAGAAATAGATTTTAATGATATAAGAACAACTTTACAAGCTTTATATGCTATATATGATAATTGTAATTCTTTACATACAAATGCTTATGATGAAGCTATTACTACACCTACTGAAGAATCTGTTCGTAGAGCTGTTGCGATTCAATTAATAATTAATAAAGAATTAGGTCTTGCTAAAAATGAAAATCCAATGCAAGGATCTTTTATTATTGAGGAATTAACTGATTTAGTTGAAGATGCTGTATTAAACGAATTTGATCGAATTACTGAAAGAGGAGGTGTGTTGGGAGCTATGGAGACTATGTATCAAAGATCCAAAATACAAGAAGAATCTTTACATTATGAAAGTTTAAAACATTCAGGTGAATTTCCTATTGTTGGTGTTAATACATATTTAAATTCAAAAGGTTCACCGACTATAATTCCTAAAGAAGTAATACGTTCAACAAAAACAGAAAAAGAAAATCAAATTTCTACAGTCAATAATTTAAAAAAGAATCATTCAAAGATGAGTGAGCTTCAATTAAATAATTTAAAAAAATCAGTTGTTCAAAATAAAAATATTTTTTCATCATTAATGGAAATCTCAAAGTGTTGCTCTCTTGGTCAAATTTCAGATGCATTATTTCAAGTTGGTGGTAGATATAGAAGGAATATGTAATTAATATTTTAATAAAAAATTTTTAATTATTTTTTTCTTATTTATAGGTTGATTGTAGAATTTACAGATTTTTTCTAGGAGTCGTTCTAAAACACTGTCAGGACAAGATGCTCCTCCGGAAATTAAAAAATTTATTACTTTCTTGTTTGGTAAATAATTTTTTTGGATTTTTTCTATCTTTTTTTTCATATCAAAGTGAATTATTTCATTTTCTGAGATAAGTTTTTTTTCTGAAGAAATGAAGTAAGTTCCAAAATATTTTTCACATATTTTAACAAGCTGAGATGTGTTAGAGCTATTGTACCCTCCAGTGATAAAAGCTAAATCAATATTTAAATTAATTAATTCTTTTATGCTTGTTTGATTTTCGTTGGTAGCGTAGCACAAAGTGTCTCTTGTATTGGCTATGTGATTTTTAATGTGGGTATTTCCATATTTTTTTTTCATAATTTGTTCAAAAAAATATGAAATTTCTTGTGTTTCTTCAGCAAGCATTGTTGTTTGATTTATAACTCCAATTTTTTGAAAATCTTTTTTTGGATTGAATTTTTTAGAAAATCTTCCTTTGAATGTTTTTTTAAAATCAGGTTCATTTGGATTTAATATATATTTTGACAATAATTTAGCTTCTTTTATATTTTTAATAATGATTCTAGGTGTATTATGTTTAAAGTTTGAAAAAGTTGCTTTTGTTTCTTCATGTTCAGGTTTTCCATGAATTAATATAGTATAATCTTTTTTGGCTAGGTCATTTCCTCTATTCCAAACTTTTGTTACAAATGGACAGGTGGTATCATAAGATTTTGTTTCAATTCCCTTTTTTTGTATGATGCTCATATTTTCTTTAGTAGTGCCAAATGCAGGGATAATAACAATGTCATTTTTTGTGACCTTATTCCAAGGTATAATTGTTTCCCCATTACTTTTTTGCAAAAATTTTACTCCTTTTTTCTTGAGGTCATTATTTACATTAGGGTTGTGAATAATTTCGCTAATTAAATATATTTTTTTTTGAGGGTTTTCTTGAATTGTTTTATAGCAAATTTCAATAGCATTTTTTACGCCAAAGCAAAAACCAAAATACTTAGGGATAAAAAAATTTAATTTTCCAATAGAGATTTTCGTTGGGCTGTAATCTGTTCTTTTTTCGTTTTTTGTACGTATTTCTTTTAACTCAGATATTAGTTCCGAGTCATAATATGTAGGTAAAACAAAGTGTTTCAAAATGAATAGAGATAAATTTTTTCAAATATAATGATTAATTAAATTTTAGAATTTATTTTTTAAACTTATCTAAGTTTGTATATTTGCGGACTTGATTTATAATTAACTAAATATGATAGAAGAAAATAACGATATTATAAAAGATTCTGAAGATGATAAAAATGAGTTAAATGAAGTGGCTGAAAAGGCTATTGTTAACTCTGAAGATTCTTTTAACAAAGATGCAGGCTCTGAAGAATTTGATTGGGAGAATTTCGAAAATGAACAAATGTATACTGAAGAGGAATATAAGAAATTAGAAGATTTATACTCTGAAACGCTAGCTTCTCTTAATGCAAATGATATTATAGAAGGTGTTGTTTTGAAGAAAACAGAAAAAGATGTGATAATTGATATTTCAGGAAAATCAGAAGGTGTAATATCATCTAATGAATTCAGATATAATTCTGAATTAAAAGAGGGTGATAAAGTAGAGGTAGTTATAGACAAGCAAGAGGATAAAACAGGCCAATTAGTTCTTTCACATAAAAAAGCTAGATATTTAAAGTCATGGAGTAGAGTTAATGAGGCTCATGATAATGGAGATATTGTAGATGGATTTGTTATGTGTCGTACTAAAGGAGGAATGATAGTAGATGTTTTTGGGTTAGAATCTTTTTTACCTGGGTCTCAAATTGATGTAAAACCAATTAGAGATTATGATATTTATGTTGGAAGGAATATGAAGTTTAAAGTGGTTAAGATCAATCCGGATTTTCGAAATGTTGTAGTTTCTCATAAAGCTTTAATTGAGGCAGATATAGAAGAACAGAAAAAAGAAATTATTTCGAAGTTGGAAAAAGGACAGGTTTTAGAAGGTATTGTGAAAAATATAACAGCTTATGGTGTTTTTATAGACTTGGGAGGTGTTGATGGGTTAATTCATATTACTGACTTATCGTGGAGTAGGATTAATCATCCTAATGAGATCGTAAAATTAGATGAAAAAATAAAAGTTGTAATTCTAGACTTTGATGATAATAAAAATAGAATTCAACTTGGTTTAAAGCAATTATTTAGTCATCCTTGGGAATCTTTACCAGATGATTTGAAGGTTGGGGATAAAGTTAAAGGAAAGGTTGTTGTATTAGCTGATTACGGTGCTTTTGTAGAAATTCAAGATGGCGTTGAGGCTTTAGTACATGTTTCTGAAATGTCTTGGTCAGCTAATTTAAGATCTGCTCAAGATTTTCTTAATATTGGAGATGAAGTAGAGGCAATAATTATTACACTTGATAGAGATGAGAGAAAAATGTCATTAGGAATTAAACAATTGACACCTAATCCTTGGGAGAGTATTGCAGAGAAATATCCAGTAGATTCAAAGCTTAAAGGAAAGATTACTAATTATACTAATTTTGGAGTTTTTGTTGAGTTAGAAGAGGGGATAGATGGATTGGTTCATATATCTGATCTGTCATGGACCAAGAAAATAAAGCATCCTGCAGATTTTGTTAAATTAGGAGATGAAATAGAAGTGGTTGTTTTAGAATTAGATGTAGATAACAGACGTTTGAGTTTAGGTCACAAACAATTACAAGAAGATCCTTGGAATGTATATGAGACGATTTTTACTTTAGAATCTATTCATAAAGGTGAAGTTTTGGATGTTTTTGATAAAGGAGCTACAGTTCTTTTTAAAGAACAAGGTTTGGAAGCTTTTTGTCCTGCAAGACACTCTTTGAAAAAAGATAAAAATAAAATAGAATCAGGTGAAGTTTTGGATTTTGAAGTCATTGAATTTAACAGAGATTCAACTAGAATTGTTGTTTCTCATTCAAAAGTTTTTTTAGAAGAAGTAAAAAAAGAAGCTGTAGCAAAGAAAAAAGAAAAATCAGCTGTAAATAAAAAGGTGCAAAAAATGAGAGAAAGTGTTGAAAAGTCTACTTTGGGTGACCTTGATGCTTTATCTGATTTAAAAAACAAAATGGATGAATAATTATTTTTTATTTTTAAAACTAAATTTTATAAAACCTTCTTTTTATATTTAAAAGAAGGTTTTTTTTTATCATGAATAATAAAGTGATTTTAAATTCTAAACAAATTTCAATAATTATTGATAGACTATGCTATCAACTTATTGAAACTCACTCTGACTTCTCTAATACAATATTGATTGGGTTGCAGCCTAGAGGGGTTTTTTTAGCTAATCAAATTGTTTCTAGATTGGCTGATATAACAAACTATAATATTAAATATGGAGAATTAGATACAACTTTTTTTAGAGATGATTTTAGAAGAAAAAAAGGAATACTAACCCCTAATGAAACTAATATAGATTTTAATATTGAAAATCTCGATATTGTTTTGATTGATGATGTTTTGTATACAGGAAGAACAATTAGATCTGCTTTAGATGCTATTGGCTCATTTGGAAGGGCAAGATCTATAGAGCTTTTAACTTTAATAAATAGAAGGTTCAGTAGACAAATACCTATAGAGCCAAAGTATATAGGAAAATCTATTGATGTGTTTGAAGCAGAATATGTTGTAGTTAATTGGGGAGTTGAAAATAATGTTATATTGAATAATTAATTAGCTAATGAAAGATTTTAGTTCTACTCATTTATTAGGCATAAAAAATTTATCTTATGATGATATAATATTAATTTTTAACATTGCCTCAAGATTTAAAGAAGTTATTAATAGACCAATTAAAAAAGTTCCAACACTGAGAGATATTACAATTGCTAATTTATTTTTTGAAAATTCAACAAGGACTAAACTTTCTTTTGAGTTAGCTGAAAAGAGACTCTCAGCTGAGATTCTTAATTTTTCTTCTCTTGGTTCTTCTCTTTCTAAGGGTGAGTCGCTTGTAGATACTGTTAATAATATTTTAGCAATGAAAGTAGATATTATTGTTGTTCGTCATCCAGATCCAGGAGCAGCTTTATTTCTCTCTAAAAACATCAATGCATCTGTTGTTAATGCAGGAGATGGCTCACATGAGCACCCCACACAGGCATTGTTAGATTGTTATTCTATAATAGAAAGAATAAATAATATAAAAGGAAAAAATATTCTTTTGTTAGGTGACATAAAACACTCTAGAGTTGCTTTGTCAAATATATTTTGTTTGAAAAAATTAGGAGCAAATGTTAGAGTGTGCGGTCCTCCTACATTAATTCCAAAGAATATATCAGATTTAGGCGTTGAGGTGAGTTTTGATATGAAAGATTCTTTAAATTGGTGTGATGTGGTTAATGTTTTGCGAATTCAATTAGAGCGTCAAAATTTAAAATTTTTTCCATCTTTAAGAGAATACGCAATGTTATACGGTGTTAATAATGAAGTATTAAGAAGTTTAAATAAAGAAATTTTAATTATGCATCCTGGGCCTATTAATAGAGGTGTAGAAATTACTAGTGAAGTTGCTGATTCTCATCAATCTATTATTTTAGATCAAGTAGAAAATGGAGTTGCAGTGAGAATGGCTATTTTGTATTTGTTAGCTTCTAAAATTAAAATCTCATGAAATTAGTAAAAAGAGATAATTATTTTTTTTTATCAGAATTTGAATCTTTTAATGAAACTGAATTTTTCAAAAAATTAAATGTTTTAAAAGAGGATCCTTTTAATTTAATTATAGAGTTTAAAATAAAACTTATCAACAAAAATTCTTTGATATTATCTTTGGTAAAGTACTCTTCTTTTTGGAAAAACAGTAATAAATCATTTATCTTAGTGGTTGGAGATTTTTTGCTTGAAAATAAAGATCTCACTTGTGTTCCTACTTTAGATGAGGCGATTGATTATCTTTACATGGAAGAATTAGAAAGAAATGTATAACAAAATAAATTTTTATAACATGAAAAAAACTTTACTTACTTTTTTACTTATTGGAATAATTCCTTTTTTTGGAATATCACAATGTGTTCCAAATACTGATTTTACAGGTATTTTAGGCCTTGAAGATACGGCTTATGAATTAACAGATTCAACAACCGCATTATCACATGCAACCGTGGGAGATAGTTATGAAACTTTCTTTGATATGAGGATACCTTCTGACACTGTTATTGAATATGATTTAGGGAATGGTCCTCAGTTATTTGATCCTGTTTACTTAAATAGTATAGCGGTAAATTCAGTTACAGGTTTGCCGATGGGGTTTGAATGGGAATGTGCTTCTCAAGATGCAGATGGTAATATTACAGAAAATTCTTGTGTTTTCCCTGGGGGAGGATATGGTTGTTTGAGACTTTATTCAGATGATGTTCCTAATGTAGTAGGAACTTATCCACTAGTTGTTGCTCTTGATATAGTTGCTGAATATGAGGTTTTTGGAATAATGGTTCCTGTAGAGGTAACAGATGATTCCATGTTAAATTATCTTGTTTTGATTGTTGAAGAAGGTAATAACTCTGAAATAGGTGAGCTTGTAGATTCTAGAGAATTTAAAGGACTAGGAACTTATCCTAATCCGTTTGGAGAATCTACTATTATTCATTTTGGTAATAATAACTCAAATGATGTTAAATTTTCTGTATATGATATTTTAGGAAATTTAGTATATGTTGATAATATTAAAACAGAATTAGGACATAATGAGTATTCTTTTGATAAAGGGGGCTTAACAAGTGGTCTTTATACTTATACTATTTCTAATGGCTCTAAAACAATAAGTGAAAGAGTAATTATTTATTAATTAATAGAGTTTTTATACTTATAAAAGGGAGGCGTTTGTCTCCCTTTT
>CACAKI010000004.1 GCA_902533035.1 uncultured Bacteroidota bacterium
ATATACCCTTTATTTAAAACATATATTTTATTACAAAGAAAAGAAACAGTGCTTATATCATGAGAAATATAAATAATAGTATAATTATTATCTATATATAATTTTTTAATTAAGTTTAAAACATGTGATTGAGTATTTATATCTAATGCAGAAACGGATTCATCAAATATTATTATATCAGGTTTAGATAATAATACTCTAGTAATACAAACTCTTTGTTTTTGACCACCCGATAATTGGTGAGGATATTTATTTAATATAGATTTATCTAAATCAACTTTTTTTAAACTACTTAAAATAATAGAATTATAATTTTTAAAATTTATATTATTTATTAATAATACTTCTTTTAAACAGTCTAATATTTTTTGTTTTGGGTTTAAAGAAGATTCTGGGTTTTGAAAAACAAGTTGAATTTTTTTGTTTAATTTTTTTAAATCATTTTTTTTAAAATTTTTTATGTTTTTATTTTTATATAAAAAATCACCAGTATAATTATTATTAATTAAAGAAATAATATTAGACAGGGTTGTTTTTCCAGAGCCGGACCTTCCAATAATACCTATTATATCATTTTCTTTTAATTTTAAATTAATGTTTTTTAAAGCAGTAAAATTTTTATAAAAAACAGATAAATTATTTAATTCTAAAATATTTTTAGAAATATTTTTTTTAAAAACAATGGGTTTTTTTTTAATAAACTTACCGTCTTTTAAAAAAGGTAAAAAAAATGGATTGTTAATAATTAAAGGTTTACAAAGAATTAAAGATTTTGTAAAGACATTTTTAGGGTTATTTAAAACAACACTTGTTTTACCATGTTCTATAATTTTACCTTTATTTATTATTAAAATTTCCTCAGAATAATTTTTAACAACACTAACATCATGACTTATTAACAAAAGGGATATTTTGTTTTTTTTACATAACTTTTTTAATAGAACTAATATTTTGTTTTTTACATATGGATCTAAAGCGGTTGTTATTTCATCAGCTATAATAATTTTAGAATTAAAAGCTAAAGAAAAAGAAATTAAAACCCTTTGTAATTGTCCACCTGATAGTTGGTGTGGATAAGAATAAAATATTTTTTCAGGGTTTTCTAATTCAACAGATTTAAAAAAACCTAAACAAAACTTTAATAATTCTTTTTTACTTAAATTTTTATTTTTTTTTAATAAACACTCACTTAACTGATAACCACAAGTATAAACAGGGTTTAAAGAACCAAAAGGGTCTTGAAAAATAATAGAAGTATAAAGACCCCTATATAATAAATTGTCAGATTTATCAAAACCAAGAACACAAACGTTTTTATCTATAAAAATATTACCAGAGACAGAAATGCTGTTTGTTTTAGGTAGTAGATTTAAACAAGCTAAAGAAAGAATAGACTTACCACAACCTGACGGCCCAACAATAGCAGTTGTTGTGTTTTTTTTAAAAGAAAAAGAAAAATTATCCAAAACTTTTTTTTCTGAACTATCTTCAAAAAAAGAAACACAAAGGTTTTTTATATCTAAAATAGAGTTTGTTCTCAAAACTAAAGATAATCACTTAAAACCTCAGAAACATAAACCTCAAACGGTTTTGTGGGAAGGTCGGGGTTTTTTTTGTTTCTTAAATTTTTTCTACCCAAACGAACAATAATTAAATCATAATCAGGAACAACAACAACAAACTGTCCTAAAAAACCACGCATATAATAAAAAGAAACCCCCAAAGAGCTACCCCTCCACCAACCATAAGAATAAAAATCAACAAGATTAGGGCTTAAAACTCTATCAAAATACCAATCTTTTAAAACAACAGAGGTGTCGTTTAAAACCCCCCGCTTTAAAAACAACCTACCAACTTTAGCAAAATCCTTAGCGTTACTATGAAAACAACAAAAACTTTTTACCACACCATTTTTATTATCTAAAGACCAAAGAGCATCCTCTTCTGCTCCTATTTTATTCCAAAAAACATCTGTCGCGTAGTCAGAAAAACCAATACCAAGACTGTCAACCAAAACCCTTTCAAGCATCAATGAGGCCAATTGAGTTGAGCCACTTTGGTAATAATAATCTAATCCCGGCTCTTTTATGAAAGAAAGATTTAAAATAAGACCAGGTAGGTTTTTTGTTAAATAAGACTCTGCGGTAACATTAAAGGGATTAAAATAATTTTCTTTCCAATCTAAACCAGCGGACATATTTAACAAATCACCAATAGTAACATCTTTTTTGTTTTCAAAAAAAACCATATTAGGAAAAACGCTTTTCACAGTATGATCAAAACCAGACAAAAACCCATCATCGACAGCAATCCCAACAATAACCGAAACAATACTTTTCGCCATAGAGAAAGAATTACTTTTATTATTTTTAACAGACCAACGCTCCCAATATTCCTCAAAAACAAGACTGTCTTTGTGTATAACAACAAAAGAATGTGTTTTATACTCCTCTAAAGTTTTTCTTAATTTTAAAGAGAGGGGTTTTTTATTATAATTAACAGACTTTGGCCAAACAAAAGGTGTAACTGATTTTTTAATAGTGTCATTATAAAAAAACCTTGCATCATCCACTTGTGCGCTTTTTTCAAACCTAAAATAAGTAGACTTTAAACCACGAAAAATATAACCATAACCAAAAAGATACAGGCCCAAAACAAGTAAAAAAACAAAAGAAAAAAAATAATTAAAAATCCTTTTCATCAACCAAATCTATATTAAAAACCTCTTTAAATTTTTTTTGAAAAACAACAGAAACCTCTTCTAAAAGAACCTCTTTTTTCAACTCAACACACAAAGAAGTTACGGATTTATCAGTAATACCACAAGGAACAATGCCACCAAACCGACTAAGATCAACAGACACATTAAAAGCAAGACCGTGCATAGTTACCCACCGGCTCGCCCTCACCCCCATTGCACAAACCTTTCTAGGAAAACCACCCTTAACACCCAACCAAACCCCCGTCGCCCCATCTAATCGCTCACCTAAAAGGTTATATTTTTTTAAAACAAGAATAACAACCTCTTCCAAAAAACGAAGATATTTATGGATGTCTGTAAAAAAATTATCCAAATCAAAAATAGGATAAACAACAAGTTGTCCTGGCCCATGATAAGTTATGTCCCCACCACGATTGATTTTAAAAAAATCAATACCCTCCTTTTTTAAAGACTCACTATTTAATAATAAATTGTCTTTATTTCCACTTTTTCCAAGCGTATAAACACCCGGGTGTTCACAAAACAATAAATAACTTTTTGTTTTTTTTTTGTTTTCAGGGTTATTTCTATTTTCTTTTTTTGTCTCAACAATAGACTTTAAAAGAGACTCTTGGAGCTCCCAAGCCTCCTTGAATTTTATAATTCCTAAATTTTTAAAAATAACTCTATTCATTTCTTTCGTTAATATATTTATATTTGACAAAACATAATAATTGTGAGTGAATTAAATGAACAAGAAAAAATAAGAAGGGAGTCGTTAATTAAATTAAAAGAACTTGGGATAAACCCGTTTCCTGCAGAAGAATTTAAAACAACAACAACAAGCGTAGAAATAAAAGAAAATTATTCAGAAACAAAAAACAACCTTCAAAACGTTTGTTTGGCGGGAAGAATTATGAGTAGAAGGATAATGGGAAAAGCGTCTTTTGCAGAAATAAAAGACTTTAAGGGTAGAATACAGTTGTATTTAAATAGAGATGAGATTTGTTCCGGGGAGGACAAAACAATGTATAATAACGTTTTTAAAAAACACCTAGACATAGGTGATATTATTGGTGTTGAGGGAAGGGTTTTTAAAACAAAAGTGGGAGAAGTCAGCGTCTTTGTAAAAAAAATAACCCTTTTATCTAAGTCTATAAAACCACTACCTATAGTAAAAACAGACTCAGAGGGCGTGACACACGACGCGTTTAAAGACACAGAATTAAGATACAGACAAAGATCATTAGACCTAATAGTAAACGATGGGGCGTGGGGTGTTTTTGAAAAAAGAACAAATATTTTTAATGCAATAAGAAGTAGATTAAACAAAGAAGGGTACATAGAGGTTGAAACCCCAATATTACAACCAATAGTGGGTGGCGCAGCAGCAAGGCCATTTATAACACACCACAACACACTAGACACACCATTATATTTAAGAATAGCCAACGAACTATATTTAAAAAGATTAATAGTTGGTGGTAAAGAAGGGGTTTATGAGTTTGCAAAAGATTTTAGAAACGAAGGAATGGACAGAACACACAACCCAGAATTTACAATGTTAGAGTTTTATGTGGCTTATAAGGATTATAATTGGATGATGGGTTTTGTGGAAAGTTTACTTGAAGAAACAGTGAAAAGTGTTTGTGGAAAAACAAAAATAGAGTACTGTGGAGAAAAAATAGAATTTAAAGGCCCATATAAAAGAACACCCTTTTTTGAGGCTATTAAAAAAGAAACAGGGGATGATATATCTAAAATGACAGAAAAAGAACTACTTAAATATTGTAAGTCAAAAAACATAGAAACAAACAAAACAATGGGGAGGGGGAAATTGTTTGATGCTGTTTTTGGGGAGTTTTGTGAAGAAAAACTAATTCAACCCACATACATAACAAACTACCCAATAGAAATGTCACCACTAACAAAAAAACACAGAAGCGAAGAGGGGTTAACAGAAAGGTTTGAGTTGTTTATTAACGGAAAAGAAATAGCAAACGCCTACTCAGAACAAAACAACCCAATAGAGCAAAGAAAAAGCCTTGAGGAACAAATGAGGCTGGGGGAAAGGGGTGATGATGAGGCGATGATTATAGACAACCAATTTTTAACAGCGCTTGAATATGGTATGCCGCCAACATCAGGAATAGGAATAGGTATGGATAGGCTAACAATGCTTTTAACAAACAAAACATCAATACAAGATGTTTTGTTTTTTCCACAAATGAAACCAGAAAACAAATGAAAATAACAATAGGTTGTGATCACGCGGGAATAGAATACAAATCAAAAATTGTAGAGTTTTTAGAAAAAGAAAACCACAAGGTTTTAGATGTTGGAACATTTACCAAAGAAAGCGTAGATTACCCAGAGTACGCACATCTAGTTTCTGAAGAGGTTTTAACTGGTGCTGATTTTGGGGTATTAATTTGCGGAAGCGGTAATGGGGTTAGTATGGCGGCAAATAAACACCAAGGAATTCGCGCAGCACTTTGTTGGAATGAAGAAATAACCAAACTAGCAAGACAACACAACAACGCTAATATAATTTCTATACCAGCTCGCTTTCTTTCTTTAGAAAAATCAATAGAATTAATCAAGATATTTTTAATAGAAAAATTTGAGGGTGGTCGGCACCAAAGAAGGGTTGAAAAAATTTAAAAAAACACACACCATGAAAAAACTAATATTATTACTATTAACAACACCAACGCTTTCTTTTTCTCAATACACAATTATTCCAGATGAGGGTTTTGTGAACTGGTTAGAGAACTACACAAACATTTCGTTTTACGAAATAGACGGGGAGGCGGCCGTGTTAAACAGTGAGATTAGTGGAATAGAGACCCTAAGCATTACACAGAGTGGTTATAATATTTCTGATTTAACAGGGATAGGGGGCTTCACATCACTAGAAACACTATACATTAAAAATCAATCAGGGTTAACAAGCCTAGATGTTTCACAAAACGTGTTTTTAGATTACCTCAACTGCTCAGACAATAATTTATTTGAGCTTGATGTTACAGGAAATGTTTTTTTAGAGTATTTAGAAACAGAAAACAACAACCTCACAACAATCAACACCTCTAACAATCCGTTTTTATCAACATTGGGCGCAGAAAATAATATGTTGTCCACACTCGATTTAAGCTCTAACACAACACTAGATTATTTATATCTTAATGATAATAATTTTTTTAACATTGACATAACCAACAACACAGACCTAAAAACATTAGAAATAAATGACAATTATTTATATAATATTGATTTATCACAAAACCTAGAGCTAGCAAACTTAAGAATAATGAATAATTATTTATTAGAACTAAACACAATATTAAACGAGGGACTAACCACGTTGTTTTGTCAAAACAACCCCGTTCAATGCATACAAGTGTCTAATCCAACAGCATACTCACAATCGAATAATTTTCTGTGTGATAGTGAAGACACATGGTCTTTAGATTGTGGTTATGAAATAATAAACAATGGTTGTGACACGCTATATGTAGATAATTTTATTTATGAGACACTGTGGGACACGTTATATGTAGACAGCTTTATTTACGAGACACTATGGGACACGCTATATGTAGACAACTTTATTTATGAGACACTGTGGGACACGTTATATGTAGATAATTTTATTACAGACACCGTTATAGAAACCGAATATATAGAGGTGTTAGAAACAGACACATTATATGTAGACAACTTTATTTATGAGACACTGTGGGACACGTTATATGTAGATAATTTTATTACAGACACCGTTATAGAAACTGAATATATAGAGGTGTTAGAAATAGACACGTTATATATAGACAACTTTATTTATGAGACGATTTTGGACACGTTATATGTAGATAATTTTATTTATGAAACCATTTGGGACACGTTATATGTAGACAATTTTATTACAGACACCATTATAGATTATATAAATGTGATGGTTACAGAATACATCGATTGTGACACAGGGTTGCCTTGTGGGGAAACGGGTATTTTAGAAATTATAAACAACTCTAAAAACAACAATAAAATATATAATTTACTTGGTCAAGAAATACTAAGAAGAGAGGGTGTATATATAGAGGGGGGTCAGGTAAAGTATAGATTAAAATAAAATAAAAAAAATTAAATAATGAAAAAACTAATATTATTACTATTTATCTGGGGGCAAACCCTCTCACAAATAGAGGTTGTTGGAAACCAAATTACAGTAGAAAAACTAAAAACACACATTACTATTTTGGCATCAGACTCTTTGGAGGGAAGGGAGGTTGGTCAGCCTGGAGAAATAATGGCGGCAGAATACATGTCTAATTATTTTAACCAACTTGGAATACCCCCATACAAAGACTCTACCTATTATCAAGAAATACCACTTGAAAAAAGGCTAATAGAGAGCGCTAATATCAAAGTGGATGGGGTTCAATATGAATTTAAAGAAGATTTTTATACCTATCCAAACTTTAGCCAAACACGAATTAGGTCAAAAGATATTGTTTTTTTAGGATACGGTATAGACACAGAAACATATAGTGACTATAACACAAATGTAGAAGGAAAGGTTATTATGATTTTTAATGGAGAACCAAAAGATAATAATGGTAATTATCTTGTTTCTGGAGGAAAAGAAAAAAGCCCGGAGTCTAACTGGAAAATGAAATTAAACATGGCAAAACAAAATGGAGTTAAAGCGGTTTTGTTCATTACAGAAAATTATAAATCAAACTATAAAAGAGTGGAACATAAAATAAATCATCCAGGGGTTTCTCTTTCAAAAAAAGAAGAACCAATACCATTTTTTTACATAAGTAAAAAAATGGCTAACGATATATTAGGAAAAAATAAAACAGCAAAAATTCAAAAAAAAATAAAATCCAAAAAAAGATCATATAACAAATTAATTAACAAAAGTGTTTTTTTAGCAACCCAAAACAATGATGATTTTTTTACAGGAAAGAATGTTCTTGCCTTTATCGAAGGAACAGACCCAGAGTTAAAAAATGAAATTATTGTAATTACAGCACACTATGACCATATAGGGATAATTGATGGTTTAATTCATAACGGCGCAGACGATAATGCAACAGGAACAGCCGCGCTTTTAGAAATAGCAGCAGCCTTTCAGCTTGCAAAAAAATCAGGATACGAATTTAAAAGAAGCATTCTGTGTTTTCCAAATTCAGCAGAAGAAAAAGGGTTGTTAGGATCGTATTATTATGTTGAAAACCCAGAGTTTCCATTAGAAAACACAATTGCGTGTTTAAATGTAGACATGATAGGAAGAATGGATAAGTTTCATCCAAATGATAGTAACTATGTTTATTTAATAGGTGCAGACAAATTAAGCACAGACCTGCATAATATTTCTGAGAAATCAAATAAAAAATACACCAACCTAGAATTAGACTACACCTTTAATAATCCAAATGACCCAAATAGGTTTTATTATAGATCAGATCATTATAATTTTGCAAAAAAAAACATTCCTTCAATATTTTATTTTAGTGGAGTCCATAAGGATTATCACAAACACACAGATACTATGGAAAAATTAGTTTATGAAAAAGTAGAAAAAATAGCTAGGTTAATTTTTTATACTGCCTGGGAGCTTTCTAACGCAGAAAGCCGCCCAATTGTGGACAAGGAAAACGAATTTAAACTTAATAGGTATTAAAAATCAAATTTTATTCCTTGCGCAAGGGGTAGCTCGGTTGAAAAATTAATTGTGTTAGTTTGCCTTCTCATATATGCCTTCCACGCATCAGAGCCAGACTCTCTACCACCACCAGTTTCTTTTTCACCACCAAAAGCCCCACCAATTTCAGCGCCGGATGTTCCAATATTAACATTGGCAATACCACAATCTGACCCCTCATGAGACAAAAACCTTTCCGCCTCTCTTAAATTTGTGGTCATGATTGCTGAAGACAAACCTTGAGGTACATCGTTTTGCATTTTTATAGCACATTCTAAATCAGAGTATTTTAATAAATACAAAATAGGAGCAAAGGTTTCTGTTTGTACACAACTATAATTATTTTTTGCCTCAACAATAACGGGTTTAACATAACAACCAGAAACATAATCATCACCACTTAAAACACCCCCACCAACAACAACAACACCACCCTCTTTTTGAACATTTAAAATGGCCTTTAAATACATATCCACCGCGCCCCTATCTATAAGTGGCCCCATGTGGTTTGATTCATCTAGGGGGTTTCCTATCTTTATTTGCTTATAAGCGTTAACTAATTTTTCTTTCACGGAATCATAAATAGACTCATGAACAATCAACCTTCTTGTGGTAGTACACCTTTGTCCAGCGGTTCCAACAGCCCCAAAAACAGCTCCAACAACACTAATATCAATATCAGCATCAGGGGTAATTATTAAAGCATTATTTCCACCAAGCTCTAAAATAGATTTACCAAAACGCTTAGCCACCTCTGCGCCCACAACACGACCCATTCTTGTTGATCCGGTTGCTGAAATCAAAGCAACCCTTTTATCTTTTGTTAACCACTCCCCCACACTATAATCACCATTAATTAAACAACAAATAGCATCGGGCATATTATTTTTTTTTAAAACATTAGCCATAATTTTTTGGCAGGCAATACCACAAAGGGGTGTTTTTTCGGAGGGTTTCCAAACACAAACATTTCCACAAATCCAAGCTAACGCGGTATTCCAAGCCCACACAGCAACAGGAAAATTAAAAGCAGAGATCACACCCACAATTCCCAAGGGGTGATATTGTTCATACATTCGGTGCTTTGGTCTTTCAGAGTGCATAGTAATACCACACAACTGTCTAGACAAACCTACAGCAAAATCACAAATATCAATCATCTCCTGAACCTCACCTAAACCTTCTTGTAAAGATTTACCCATCTCATATGAAACCAAAGCTCCTAATGAAGATTTTTTTAACCTTAACTCTTCCCCAAACTGTCGAACAACCTCTCCTCTTTTTGGGGCGGGCAACATTCTCCAAAAAACAAAAGCCTCCTCACAAGAAGAGATTATTTTATTATACTCTTCTTTAGATGTAAACCGCGTTGTTCCAATTTCTTTTCCATTTACCGGTGAAACAGAAATAATATTCGGCTCAACACCATTATACCAACTCGAACCCATAGCAGAAGCTTGATTGGTTTTTTTAATTTCTAAATCGTTAAATATTTTATTTAAATCCATAATAAATTTTTATTGAAACAACCTAATAACATCATTCACGTTAGCTAATATAAAAAGCCCTAAAAGAAGAACCATTCCAACAACCTGAATATATCCTAATATCTTTGGGTTAATATCTCGCCCCATAATCATTTCTATTAGTAAAATAAGAACATGCCCACCATCTAATGCGGGAATTGGAAGCAGGTTTACAATTGCCAACATTATAGAAATAAAAGCCGTTAGTCCCCAAAAATGCTCCCAATCCCAACTAGAACCAAACAAGGAGCCGATGGTTATAAAACCACCAAGTTGTTTTGCCCCATCATCCATTTTAAACAATAAACCAAACTGACCTAAATAGTTTACAATTTCTTTTTTTGTTTTTTTAAGAGCGATAGGAAAAGAACTAAAAAAAGAATGCTTCACATAAAACTCATTAGCTGTTTTAGCCACAACCCCGATTAAAACCAAGCCATCATTATTTTTTTTAGGAAGTTTTATTTTTTTATCACAAAACTCTTCTCCCCCTCTTTCAAAACAAAACTCAAATTCTTTGTTTTCGTTTTTTTGAAAAAAAGAAACAAATTCTTGGCGACTAGAAAGTCGTTGGCCGTTTATAGAGGTTAATAAATCTCCATTTTCTAAACCAGCATTTTTAGCAGCACCATCTAAAATAGAATCTATTTCAAAGGGGGTATCATCAATTATTATACTACGATTAATTATAGGGTTAATGTGTTCTTGAGAAAAGTCAATAGTTTGATTTTGACCATTCCTAGAAACAATAATTTTTTTATCACCCCACAAAACAAGCTCCATTTTAACATCCAACCAACACATATCTTTGACATCCTTATTATTAACAAAAAGAATTTGATCACCAGTTTTTAAAGGGAAGTCATCCAAATCAACAACCTCAGAATAAACAGAAAGAGGGCTTTGTTCTATTTTTTTCTCCCCCCAATATCCGAACATAAAAACATAAATAAAGAACGCTAAAACAAAATTTACAACCACCCCACCTAACATAATAATTAATCTTTGCCAGCGCGGCTTGCTTCTAAACTCCCAATCTTTTGCTGGTTTTTTCATTTGCTCTTGATCCATGGATTCGTCAATCATACCAGCAATTTTCACATACCCCCCTAATGGTAACCACCCAATCCCATATGTTGTGTCGCCAATTTTTTTCTTAAACAAAGAAAACCAAGGGTTAAAAAAAAGATAAAACTTTTCAACTTTTGTGTTGAATATTCTAGCAGCCACAAAGTGACCAGCTTCATGAAGAACAATCAAAATACTTAAGCATAAAAAAAATTGACCAAGGATTATTAACATAATAAAAATTTTAAATTATTGTTTTTGCAAATTTTCTGGTTTCTAAATCAATCTCCAATAGATCTTCTAATTTAGGGTTTTGCACAAAAGTAATCTTTTCTAACGATTTTTCTATAATATTTACCATATCTATAAAACGAATTTTTTTGTTTAAAAACGCAGAAACAGCAACCTCGTTCGAGGCGTTTAAAACACAACCAAAAGACCCACCAACCCTTATGGCCTCATACGCAAAATCAAGATGTTTAAAAACAGATTTATTGGGCTCTTCGAAGTGAAGTGATTTTATTTTCACCAAATCTAGTTTTGGCGCAGAAGAGCTAACTCTTTTCGGATAATTTAAGGCATATAAAATAGGGATATACATACTAGGCTGTCCTAATTGTGCTATTACTGACCCATCTAGAAACTCTACTAAAGAGTGTATAATTGACTCAGGATGAACAACAACCTTTATTTTATTAAAAGGAACATTAAACAACCATTTAGTTTCAATTAATTCAAATCCCTTATTCATAAGTGTTGCAGAGTCAATGGTGATTTTATTACCCATGTTCCAATTAGGGTGTTTTAAAGCCTTTTCTACAGAAACATCACCGAGTTCTTTACTGGAAAAACCCCTAAAAGGCCCACCAGAAGCTGTTAATATGATATTTTTTACAGTGCTTATTTTTTCACCCTGTAAACATTGAAAAATAGCAGAGTGCTCAGAGTCCACAGGAATAATCTCACCATTATAATCATTTAGTAATGATGAAATTATTTGACCCCCAACAACTAGAGTTTCTTTATTTGCTAAAGCAATTTTTTTACCACTTTTAATAGCTGAAATAGTAGGAAGTAAAGCAGCGAAACCAACAATAGCAACTAAAATAATATCAAAATCATTAGACTCAATTAAATCACACAAAACATCATTACCACAATAAACTTTTATATCATTTTTTTTTAAGTTTTTTTTCAAATAATTATAACCATCACCGGTATTAACAACCACATGATTTGGTTTAAAAAAAAGAGATTGTTTTAATAACAACTCTTTACTACTGTTTGCTGATATTAATTTTAATTCGAAATCATCCGAAAACTCATGTATTATATTTAAAGCTTGTGTTCCAATAGAGCCGGTTGACCCCAAAATAGCAACGCGTTTTTTACCCATCATTTATTCTAAATAATTATTTAAGTAATCCCCTATTTTTCTATCATTTGATAATGAGGGGCACTTATTTTGACCACCCAACTTACCAATAGAGGCCATATATTTATTAAAACTACCAACTTTTACACAATTAACCACTAAGGGCTTGAGAATAAAATCTTTAATTAAGTCATTATAATAAATATTTTGCCGTCTAAGCCCATCATCTAAATGTTTACAAAACAAAGAAAAATTATATGGTTTTTCTAAAAACTCAATAAACCAATCATGATAAGGAAGGCCTTTTTTAGGATTAGTTTTTGGACAGACGGTAAACCCCGCTATTTCCCCCCCATATTTACTTAAACTATTTTTTAGTGCTAACTCAACCTCTTTTCCAATAACGTGTTCCCCGAAAGCAGAAATAAAATGCTTTATTCTACCAGTAACAATTATTCGATATGGATTTAAACTCACAAACCTAATTGTGTCACCAATATTATAGGACCACAACCCCGAGCAGGTATTCAATATTAAAACATAATCTTTATTCAACTCAACATCTTCTAAAGACAACCGATTATAATTACCAACTAAAAATTCACTAGAATCAATAAATTCATAAAAAACACCATGATTAGTTAACAATAAAAGTTCATCTTTTTCAATATTATCTTGGTATCCAATAAAACCCTCTGATGCTGGATAATATTCAAGAAAATCAATACCGGGTAACATTTTTTTAAGTGTGTTTTTAAAGGGGTTGAAATTAACACCACCATGTACATATAAAGACAAATTTGGAAAAACATCCAGAACTTTATTTTTTTTAGATCTCTCTAAAATTTTTTGAAAATACATTATAATCCAAGGTGGTATCCCGCCAATTAAACGTAAATCAGACCCAATGGTCTCGTTTATAATTTCGAATAATTTTTCTTCCCAACACTCTATGGAGTTTGTTTTTATACTAGGGAGGCGGTTTGATTTTAAAAAAGACGGAATGTGGTGAGCCACTATTCCAGAGAGACGACCGGTATAAATATTTTTGTGTTTTGTTAAAACAGGGGAGCCTTGTAAGAACATCATCTTACCGTTTATGGAATCATATTTTTGGGTTTTATAAGCATATAATAACAAAGCCTCTTTAGATGCGTTAATTTGATGTTTTAACATTCCTCGATTTAACGGGATGTATTTAACCCCACTTGTGGTTCCAGATGTTTTTGCAAAGTACAACACCTTTCCTGGCCACAAAACATTAATTTCTCCATCAGCTATTTTTTCAACAAAACCCCTAATGTCTTCATATGTGTTAATTGGAGACGCTTCTCGAAAATTTTTGATATTCATGTTTTTTGTAGCCCCAATACTTTTTCCAAATTTTGTTTTAGGTAAAACACTCATGTGTTTTTTGAAAATTTTTTTTTGGTTTAGAATGGATTTTTTTGACCAATCTATTACATAATTGTTATTTCGTTTAGCTAAAAATCGAACAATAGGCTTTTTAAAAAACATAATTATTAAAAATCTAGATATTTTTCAGGGTCTACTGGTATTGTTCCGTACCATAACTCAAAATGTAAATGTGGGGCGCTAGACAATTTCCCAGAACTTCCCACTAAAGCAATTTTTTCTCCAGCTAAAACCAAATCACCTGTTTTTTTTAATAAGGTTGAATTATGAAGATAAACAGATAGAAAATTATGTTCGTGAGACATTACGATAAAATTCCCAACATCATTTGAGTGCCCTGAAAAAACAACCGTTCCGCCCAACACAGAGAAAACTCCCGAATTTTCTTGTGCTGCTATATCAACACCAAAATGACCATCACTAATATTAAAAGAAGATGTTATTATGCCACTTGTGGGAACGCTTGTTTTTAGTTTTCCGAATATTCGTTTATTATAAGAGGTAACGCTTTCTTTATCCATTTTTTTTATAAAATTTACCAAAGAAGAATCTTGTTCAGTGATTTTTTTATGTAGAGATTGTAAAGAAAAAAGAACACTTGGCCCATCACCAACAATTAAATCCTCTGTTGAATTTAAAATTAGTTTTAAATTTTCTGTATAATCCAACTGAAGGCTTAATAAATGCGAAATTGAATCCACATGTAGATATAAATCAGCGATTTCGTTTTTTTTAGAGTAATCAAAAAATTTATTACCCAATGGTGAAAAGGTTAGAATAACACAAGACAAGAGAAAACAAAATAAAAATATTACACTCAACCCTAAAAAAACATAAAACCGATTAATATAAAATGTCTTTAATTTTTCTAAAGACTCTTTTTCAAACACCACGACGCGATATTTTATCATTAATTTTGCTAAAAAAGACTTCATAAGCTATTTTTCAATTAATTTTGTTCACAAGATAGTTGGAATATTAAAGATAAAACATAAAGGAACTCTATAAAATTTAAAATAAAATTATTTATATATAGTTAAGAATATTATAATTCTAAATCAAATAATTGAAAACAAAAACAAAAATAATAATACTTCATTTGATCGCACTCATGGTGTTTGTGTCAAGTTGCTCTACCACTAGAGATAATTTTTTTAGTAAAACCTATCACCAAACAACTGCAAAATACAACGGATATTTTAACGCTAACGAAAGTGTTAAATTGGGTCTTAAAAAAATAAAAGAATCACACCAAGAAAATTATCAAAACATACTTCCAGTAGACAAAATTAATCAACAAGAAATCATAGGCCAGGTGTTCCCCAATATGGACAGGGCTATTGAAAAAACAACAAAAGTCATTGTTCAACACTCTATGACAATTAATAATGAAGAGAAAAATAAATGGATTGATGATAACTATTTTTTGATGGCTCAGGCTAGATTTTATAAGAAAGAGTACTTAGCGGCACTGAACACATTTAAATACATAATTAGATCATATCCAAAGGGTGGATTAATTAACCAGTCTATTATTTGGTCTGCAAAATGTGACATTAAACTAGATAATTTCCAAACAGCAGAAAAAACAATAAAATACTTACTAGAAGAAAAGTCGTTAAATAAAAAAGAAACAGCGTTAGCCTATTTAACATATGCTGAAATAAAAATAAAAACTAAAAACTATAAGGGGGCCACAGAGTATTTAGAAGAGTTTTTGGGCGTAAACCAGGACAGGGAGCTAAAAGCTAGGGTTTATTTTATTCTAGGTCAATTATATGAAAGGTTAGAACAAGGAGACAGGGCGTTAGATAATTATGAAAAAGTCATAAAAACAAACCCTGAATATGAAATGAGCTTTCGTGCATCCTTAAATAAAGCAAATTCATATGCTTTTTCATCTGGAAATGCAACTATTTTATTAAAAGAGTATTATAAAATGTTAAAAGATGTAAAAAACAAAGACTACAGGGATCAAATTTATTTTGCGATAGGGGAAATTAAATTAAACGACAGAGATACAATAAGCGCTATTGAAAATTATCAAAAATCTTTAAATTCTTTTTTATTTAATGTCAACCAAAAATTACAAACTCACTTTAAATTATCACAAATATATTTGAATCAAAAATCTTATAAAAATGCCTACATACAACACGACTCCATTATAATGCTAATGGAATTGGATGACGATAGATATGCACAAACCAATAAAACATATAAAGACTTAAAAGATGTTGTATATAATCAAAATCTAATTTACACACAAGATAGTTTATTGTCTTTGGGGCTTTTACCTGAGGATGAAAGAAATGATATAATTGATGAATACATTGATTCTTTAAGACAAAAAGATATGGAGGAAAAAAACAACTCTAAAGACGATAATTTTGGTGGGAATTTTAATTTATATGAGTATAATAAAAATCAAGCTAGTCTACCTACGGGTGGGGGGTGGTATTTTTATAACCCAACCGCTATTAGTTTTGGTTACTCAGAATTTTTAACCAGATGGGGTAATAGAAAAAATGAAAATAACTGGAGAAGAAAAAATAAAAACCAAATAGACACTGAAGAGTCAGGTGAAGAAATAGATGACGGGGGCCCAACAATAAAAGAAAAATACAGTAGAGAATATTATTTATCTAAAATCCCATTAACAAAAACAGCACAGGATTCCACCCTAGCTCAAATCGAAAAGGCGTATTATAATCTAGGAATTCATTTAAAAAACAAATTTTTTGATTATAATCTTTCTGTGGACACATATGAAGAAATGTTAAAAAGATTTAATAACACTGAATACAAACTTTTGGTGTATATGCAGTTGGTTTTTTTATATGATATCCTTGAGGAAGATGTAGCAAAAAATGAAATACTAACCAATATTCAAAAAGACTTCCCTGGCAATAAATATATAAACCCAAAAACAGGAGAGTTACTGGTTCCTGAAGAAGAAAAAAGTGAATATGAAAAAATATATAATTTATATGCAAATAAAAATTATATAGGGGCGCTTAACATGATTGGTCAAGTTTTAAAAACCAATAACCCCGACGACTTAAATATCAAAATGATAGAAGCTTTTTGTATTTCCAAAACACAGGGAAAAAAGCCGTTTATTGAAGCTTTAGAAAAAATAAAAAAAGAGCACCCAAATACAATTCAGGGTAAAAAAAGCGTAGAACTACTAAACGTTTTATATGGCTCTTTTTATGAAGAGGATAAAGACTTATATAAAATGGAACCAGACACTGAACATTATATGATTATTACAGTTTCGGATTTAAAAATAGATATACCAGAATTACAAAGTATGATATCAAAGTATAATAATAATAATTTTGGAGAAAAAAAATTACAAATCAACAACCTCTTATTAAATCAAGAAACACAAATTATTAAGATTACGAATTTTAAAAATATAACTGAAGCCTTGGTGTATTATGAGTCTACATTAAAGGATCTTGAATGGGGAGATTTTTATATAAAAAAAGGAATTGATAAAATGGTTATTTCAAAAAATAATTTTATTTCATTATTAAAACAAAAAACAACACAAGAGTATAAAATTTATTTTCAAAAAAAATACATTGATTAGTCAACCTTACTTAATAATAGGATTTGTATATTTGATAAATTAAAAACCCCTATTTTATGAAAATACTAGAGAAAAACAATACCGATTCCGTAAACAGTATTGGAAAAGGGAGCTCTTTAGAGGGCTCAATTAACGCACCTGGAGATATTCGTATAGATGGGGCTTTAAAGGGCACTGTAAAAGCAAAGGGTCGTTTAGTTTTAGGAAAGAGCGGTTTAATTGAAGGGGAGGTTGAGTGTGGCTCAGCTGTAATTTCGGGTGAGTTGAAAGCAAATATCAAGTCAAAAGAATTATTAATCCTTAAGGAAACAGCCAAATTATACGGAGATATAGAAACGGAAAAATTATCTATAGAGCCGGGGGCTATGTTTAGCGGAAAATGTGTTATGGGTTTAGCACCACAAGTACAACCAACCAAAATAATTTTAGAAAATAAAGATCAAGCGTTTTCTAAAAACAAAAAATCGAATTTAACTGAAAAAAAAGAAGACAACAAAAAAGAAAATGAGTCCAAAATTTAAGATAATTTTACTATTTACTCTAACTCTCTTTTTTATTTTAATAATACTAAATATTAGCACTAATTATGATTTACAAAAAAATGGCTGGTATTCATTAGCTATTATGTATTTTTTCTCATTTTCTATTTTTCAAATCAGTGTTTTAGAGAAAGTGGTATCTAAAGGAAAAAAATTTGTTCAATCTCATCTATTTTTAACCGCCTTAAAGATGGTGTTATCGATAATGTTTATTATTGTTTATGGGATGATTATGGGTGAAGAAATAGAGGAGCTCTTTTTTATTTGGTTTTTAAGTTTATACTTATTATATACTGCGCTTTTAGGCTGGTTGTTTTATAAAAAAAAATGAAAAAAAATGTATACAAATTTATAAGCGCTGGGTTGGAGATTTGTATAATTGTGTTTGTGTTTTTTTTAATAGGCTTTAAAATAGATGAAAAATTACAAACAAAATACTACACAATTCTTTGTAGTTTTTTGGGAATTATTTTTGCTTTATTCGCTTTATTTAAAAAAGTAAAAAAAGGTTGAAAAATAAATTCAAAAAAAGTGATATTAAGTCATAAAATAATTTATTTTTGTGTCGTAGTTTTAATTAATATTAATTTTAGCTAAAAATTGAAACACTTAAGATCAATAAAAACCAATTATTATAAGACGATTTCCTTATTGGTTTTCTTTTTGGTTTTAATTCCAAAAACTTCTTTTTCTGCCGGACCCGAGAACAATAAAAACGAGGGATTTAATGCTGGAGACATGATATTACATCATATTTATGATGCACATGAATGGCACGTTTTTGACTGGAAAGGTAAATCATACTCAATACCTCTACCAATTATTCTTTTTCATAAAGAAAGAGGTTTGAGTGTTTTTATGTCATCAAAATTTAATCACGGGCATGATACATATAAAAATTATAAATTAGATCACGGAAATGTAGTTTGCATAAATGATTCTGGTGAATTAGATGAAGCTCAAACAGCAAAATTGTGGGATTTTTCCATCACAAAAAATGTTTTTAGCCTATTGTTTAGCATCATGTTGTTAATGATTATTTTTACTACGATTTCTAATAGGTATAGAAAAAACACAAACCAAGCACCTCGCGGTATACAATCATTATTAGAGCCGATAATTCTGTTCATTAGAGACGATATTGCTAAATCTGCAATAGGAGAAAAAGATTATAAGAAATATTTACCTTTTTTATTAACGGTTTTCTTTTTTATATTCCTTAATAATTTACTTGGATTGGTTCCTTTTTTTCCTGGAGGAGCAAATTTAACGGGAAATATAGCCGTCCCTATGGTGATGGCCTCCTTAGTGTTTATTATTACAACATTAAGTGGAAAAAAATATTATTGGAAACATATTTTTGCAATGCCTGGAGTTCCAAAGCCGGTATTGTTGATTTTAACACCAATAGAAATTTTCGGGGTTTTTTTAAAACCCCTGGTATTAATGATAAGGTTATTTGCTAATATTACCGCTGGCCATATAATTATCTTGTCTTTTTTTAGCATGATATTTATATTTGGAGAAATGCACCCTTTAGCAGGATATGGGGTTTCTATTTTTTCTGGTTTATTTGTTTTGTTTATGATGACCTTAGAATTATTAGTAGCTTTTTTACAGGCATATGTTTTTACATTGTTGGCCGCAATGTATTTTGGCATGGCAGTAGAGGAGCATTAGAATTTTTAAAATGAATATTAACTCAAAATTTTTATAAAATGGAAATATTAACAGTTTTATTAGCAACAGATGTTACGGGGTATGGTATTGCAGCTTTAGCGGCTGGAGTAGCGGCACTTGGTGCGGGTGTTGGAATTGGACAAATTGGAAATGGCGCAATGCAGGCAATGGCAAGGCAACCAGAAGCAATTAATGATTTAAGAGCCAACATGATTCTTATGGCCGCTCTAGTAGAGGGCGCAGCATTTTTTGCAATGGTTATTGGTTTGCTTGTAATTTTCACTATTTCATAGTTAAAGGTTAGGTAGTATAAAAACATAAAATTATTTATATGGAATTAGTCAAACCAGACATAGGTTTATTGTTTTGGATGACAATATGTTTTGTCCTTCTTTTAATACTTATGAAAAAATATGCTTGGGGCCCAATATTAAAAGCGTTAAATGATAGAGAAAATGGAATCAGAGATGCTTTAAATCAGGCTCAAAAAGCTAGAGATGAAATAAGTTCATTAAAAGAAAATCAGAATAATATTGTAATGGAGGCAAAAGCAGAAAGAGAGGCTATTATTTCAGAAGCAAAAAAATTTGTGGATGAATATAAATTAGAGCAAAAAACACTTATTGATCAAGAAATGGACAAGAGACTTCAATCGGTTCAGGACTCTATTCAAAAAGAAAAACAAGCGGCAATGGACTCGATAAAAAAGAGCGTTGCCTCTCTTTCAGTTGAAATAGCAGAAAAAATTTTAGAAAAAAAATTAGAAAGCGATTCAGAGCAACAAGATTTAATTAACAAAAGTCTAGAGAAATTGGATGTAAAATGAGTGTAGTTGTTGCAAAAAGATACGCTAAATCAATATTTGATTTATGTCAAGAAAAAGATAGTCTAGAAAGAACCTATAAGGAAATAAATATTCTCATACAGGTTTTCAAAAACAACAAGACCATACTGGATTTTTTGATAAATCCAGTTATTTCTTTTTCTCAGAAAAAAGATTTTTTTGATAAAGGGTTAAAAGATAAATTAGACAATTTAACCATGTCGATTTTGTATTTTGTTATTAGAAACAAAAGAGCAAATATATTAATTCAAATCTTAGAAGAATATAATTTGTTATATAGGAAAGAGAAGAAAATCATGTATGTTGATTTAGTTACCGCCAAGAAAGCGAATGATGAATTAAAAAGCATTATTATTAAAAGATTAGGTCAAGAAAAAAAGATATTGTTAAATGAAAAGATTGATAAAAGTATTTTGGGCGGTGTGTTAATAAAAGTAAATGATAAACAATTTGATTCAACAGTAAAAAATCATATTAATAAAATTAAAAGTAGTTTTAAAGTTTAAATTAGTTAAGTTATGTCAGAAATTAGACCAGCAGAAGTTTCAGAAATATTAAAAAAAGAATTAGCCGGATTAGAAAACGTTTCTCAATTTGAAGAAGTTGGAGTGGTTCTAGAGGTTGGGGATGGTATTGCAAGAATATATGGATTAAGCGATGTTCAATCAGGGGAGCTTATAGAATTCAAAAACGGATCACAGGGTATTGTTTTAAATCTTGAATCCGATCATGTTGGAGCCGTTCTTATGGATTCATCTCACTCTATTAAACAGGGTGATGTTGTAAAAAGAACAAAAAGAATAGCCTCTATTAAAGTTGGAAAAGGTATGTTAGGAAGGGTGGTAGACTGCTTAGGAAAACCAATTGATGGTAAGGGTGAGATTGTTGGGGACTCTTTTGAAATGCCATTGGAAAGAAAGGCCCCAGGTGTTTTATTTAGAGAGCCCGTTAGCGAACCACTACAAACAGGAATTAAGGCGATCGACTCTATGATTCCTATAGGAAGGGGCCAAAGAGAGTTAATTATTGGTGATAGACAAACAGGGAAAACATCAGTTGCAATAGACACCATTATTAATCAGAAAAAATTTTTTGAAGAAGGGAGCCCTGTTTATTGTATTTATGTTGCTATAGGGCAAAAAGGATCGACAGTGGCAAATATTCAAAAAACATTAGAGCAGAACGGAGCGATGGATTATACTGTTATTGTTGCAGAAAACGCATCAGATCCCGCCCCAAAACAATTTTATGCTCCATTTGCTGGGGCCTCTATAGGGGAATTTTTCAGAGACACAGGATCACATGCGCTTGTGATATATGATGATTTATCAAAACAAGCAGTTTCTTATCGTGAGGTTTCATTATTATTGCGTAGACCACCAGGAAGAGAAGCTTATCCGGGGGATGTTTTTTATTTACACTCTAGATTACTTGAGAGGGCGGCTAAGGTTATAAACTCAGATGAGATAGCGGCAACAATGAATGATTTACCTGAATCTATTTCTGGAATGGTGAAGGGAGGTGGGTCTTTGACTGCTTTACCAATTATTGAAACTCAAGCGGGGGATGTGTCGGCATATATTCCTACTAATGTAATTTCCATCACAGATGGTCAAATATTTTTGGAGTCAGATTTATTTAATTCAGGTGTTCGACCAGCAATTAATGTTGGTATATCTGTATCAAGGGTAGGGGGAAGTGCTCAAATAAAATCTATGAAAAAAGTAGCGGGAACACTAAAATTAGATCAAGCACAGTACAGAGAGTTAGAAGCGTTTTCTAAATTTGGATCTGATTTAGATGCGGCAACCACAACAATTATTGAAAAAGGAAGAAGAAATGTAGAAATATTAAAACAAGGTTTAAATCAACCAATGTTAGTTGAAAATCAAATTGCTATAATTTATTGTGGAACCAAGGGTCTTTTGAATGATGTTTCATTAGAAAAAATAAAAGATTTTGAGGAAGAGTTTTTGAATTTCATGAGAAAAGAGCATCCAAATATTTTATCTGCTATTAAGGAGGGAAAATTATCTGAAGAAGTTATTCAGGGGTTAGAAGAATCGTGTAAAAAAATCAAAAAAAATTATATTTCTTAGATGAGTAATTTAAAGGAAATAAGAACTAGAATTACATCGATTTCTAAATCCATGCAAATAACTAGCGCTATGAAAATGGTTTCAGCGGCTAGATTAAAAAAATCTCAAGAAAGGATAGAGAAAATGCGACCTTATGCTGAAAAGATGAGTCAATTAATTGCAGATTTAAGCGCAAATTCAGAAAATAAAGGGGGATTAACTCAGCAAGCAGAAGGAGAAAAAACACTTTTTTTATTTTTATCATCTAATAAAGGTCTTTGTGGAAGTTTTAATACATCATTAGTGAAGTATTTAGAAGAACTTTGTAAAACATCTTTTACTAAAACAAAAAATGAAGTACTTTGTTTAGGAAAAAAAGCAGACCCCATTTTAAGAAGAAAAGGCTTCAGTATAATAGACGTAAACACTGATATTATTGAAAAGCCAAATTTCGAAGAAAGTTCCTTAATTTCAGAAAAAATAATGACAGATTTTTTAAATCGCAAATGGGAAAAGGTGTTTCTTGTTTATAATAAATTTAAAAATGCAGCGGTACAAATTCCTTCACACGAACAGTTATTACCAATACAAAAAATTGAGAATAATGAACAAAAAAAGAGCAGTTATGAGTTTGAACCATCTAGTGAAGAAATACTAGAAGATTTATTACCAAACAGTATTAAAATAAAAACTTTTAAATCTTTATTAGAATCGATAGCTTCTGAAAATGGCTCAAGAATGACGGCAATGCACAAAGCTACTGATAACGCAAAAGAACTACAAGAGGGGCTAAAATTAAGTTACAACCGACAAAGACAAGCTGCTATAACTGGAGAAATTTTAGAAATTGTTGCGGGAGCCGAGGCTCTTAAAAAATAATTTTTCACTCCACTCGTTTATACTGTATAAATAACTTATTTTTAATATATGCGAAAACTGAAATTAAGTCACAGAATATTAATGTCTATGTTGGTGTTAATTTTCTTTTCTTTTTTAGCTGTAGGTGTTACAACTATATTTCGATATCAATCTAAAAATAAAGAATATCATAAAGAAAGATTAAAAAGAAAAGATAGGGCGGTTGCACAATCTATTAAATATATGACTCACCCTGAAACACTTTCTTTAAATGAATTTTTAGAAACGGACATATTAACGAAACTTTCAAAAATCCACAAATTAAATATTAATATATATGACTTAAAAGGTAGACTTGTTGGAACATCAGACAAAAATAATTTACAAATTTCTAATTTACCAGAAAAGCTTATAAGCACCATAAATCAAAAAATTGAAGTACAAGCAAACACAGTTAGAGAAATAAGAGATAAAAAAGAAGTTCTAGAAATTTATACTGTTTTATATCATAACAAAAAAGCATATGGTATTTTAAATATTCCATATAATTCCAATGAGTTAAATGATGTTAACGAAGAAATAAAAACAGAGGTTATGGTCTTAGTTAAGATATATACATTTTTATTTATTATAGCGGGTTTGATAGCGATTTTTCTTTTAAGGCAAATTACTAAACCCTTAAAAATAGTGACTCAAAAACTAAAAGACGTAGAAATAACAAAACAAAATGAACCAATTGTTTGGCCAGTTAAAGATGAATTAGGGATGTTAATTACACAGTATAACAACCTTATTAAAGAATTAAAAGAAAAGGCAGACAAGCTAGCTAAAAGTGAAAGAAAAAGTGCGTGGAAAAAAATGGCTCAACAAATAGCGCATGAAATAAAAAACCCATTAACACCAATGAGATTAAGTGTTCAACATTTTGAAAAAACAATTCAAAAAAATGATGAAAACTTAAATCAAAAAGTAAAAGAATTTACATCAACAATGCTACAACAAATAGACACGATGTCAGCAGTTGCTTCCGCCTTTTCTGATTTTGCTAGTTTAACCAAAGAGGTCTTGGAAGAATTTGCATTAGAAAAAGAAGTTGGAAAAATAACAGATCTATATAAAAAAGAAGGTGTGCAATTTGAATTTGAACAAAAAGACTGCTATGTCAAAATGGACAAAACACATTTAACAAGAGTATTAAATAATTTAATACAAAATGCGATTCAAGCCATTCCTTCTAAAAAAGAAAAGAAAGTAACAGTAGAAATAAATAATAATGGTAAATTTTGGTGCATTCAAATTAAAGATAATGGATTAGGTATTGAACAAGAAATAATAGATAAAATATTTGAACCAAATTTCACTACAAAAAATTCTGGAATGGGGCTTGGTTTAGCGATGGTGAAAAATATTATTAATGATTTTCAAGGAGAGATTAGTTTTATAACTAAATTAGGAGTGGGCACAACATTTTTTGTCCAAATCCCAAAAATAAACTAAAAAGAATTATCAAATGACACACATAAACACATTAATAGAATCTTCGTTGGCAATTGTAAAAATAGAAAGAGAGTCGTATTTAAATGCATTAAATAAAGATGTTATTGAGGAGCTTTCATCTGAACTTCAAGTTTTAGAAAACAATCAAAATATAAGGGTGGTAATTATAGTGGGCTCTGGTCAAAAAGCGTTTGTTGCTGGAGCAGACATAAAAGAATTTTCAGGATATTCTGTAGAAGAAGGTGAGGCATTGAGCAAAAAGGGACAAGATAATTTATTTAACAAAATCGAAAACTTTAAAAAACCAATTATTGCAGCAATTAATGGATATGCTTTGGGTGGGGGATTAGAACTGGCCCTTTGTTGTCATATGCGTGTTGCTTCTGAGAATGCCAAAATGGGGCTTCCAGAATGTTCATTGGGTATTATTCCCGGCTATGGCGGAACACAAAGGCTTGTAAGGACGGTTGGCTTAACACATGCAACGGAAATGATATTAACATCAAAAATTATTGATGCTAATTTTGCTGAAAAAATAGGCCTTATTAATGCAAAAACAACCCAAGAAGATTTATTGCAAGTCGCAAAAAATTTAGCTAAAGGGTGTATTAAAAACTCTCCAAAATCTTTAGAATCAGCCATTAAATGTATAAATAAAAACTTTGACAAAAATGGATTGACTTTTGAACAAAAGGAATTTGGTAAGCTATTTGGAACAAAAGAATTTAAAGAAGGGGTTTCTGCTTTTTTAGAAAAAAGAAAACCTAATTATTGAAAATGAAATTACAGATATCTTTTTTTTCACAAACACTATATTATGGCCTTAGCTCAGTGCTAGCTAGACTTGCAAATTTTTTATTAGTTCCTTTATATATTACTGTGTTTCCAGCTGAGGATTTTGGGGTTCTATCGGTTTTTTATTCTGTTATGATTTTTCTTGCGATAATATTTAGTTTAGGAATGGAAACCACATTTTTTCGTTTTTCCAATCAAGCAAAAAACAAAAAGGAACTATATTCTACCACTGCTTTTATTTTATTGTTATCATCTATAATTTGTTTATTAATAGGTCAAACAATCTTGCAAGTTTTCCCAAAAGAGTACACCATTATTTCACTCCCTATTACATATATCGTATGGTTATGTTTGATAACAGTTATTGATACTTTGTGTGTTTTTCCTTTTGCTAAATTAAGACAGGAAGAAAAAGCAAAGAAATTTGCAGTTATAAAGATAATTCATGTTGCATTAAACATTTCTTTGAATATTTTTTTCATTTTAGGATGCCCAAAGTTATTAGAAATAAATCCTGAATTTTTTGATTGGATCAATATGGTATATAATTCAGAAATAGGAATTGGTTATGTTTTTATATCTAATTTAATTGCAAGTGGGCTCACATTTTTACTATTATTGCCAACTTTTTACGATCAAATAAGTTTGTCCAGTTTTTCAGTTTCATTAACAAAAAAAATGTTTAAATATTCACTTCCTTTAATTATTGCGGGATTAGCATATGCTACAAATGAGGCTTTGGATAGAATTCTAATAGACCGTTTTTTAGGAAGCGAAGAGGCGGGGATATATACACTTGCTTATAAATTATCAATATTTATGGTTTTGTTTGTGCAAGCGTATCGATATGCTGTTGAACCATATTATTTTAATAATTTTAAAAAAGAAAAGTTTAAATCCAACTATGCTAATATAATGCGCTACTTTGTAATACTTTCTTCATTTATTTTCTTAACAATTTCTCTAAATATAGAATATGTTACGGCTGTAATTGAATGGATGTCGCCCTTTAAAGAATATCAAGAAGGTTTAGAGATTATACCCATTGTATTATTAGCTCATTTATTTTTGGGGATTTATTATAATTTATCGATGTGGTACAAATTAACAAATAAAACAAAATATGGAGCTTATATTTCCTTAATAGGAGCTTTTATTACAATTGTTTTTAATGTAATCTTAATTCCAACAATTGGATATATTGGTTCGGCCTGGGCAACATTAATATGTTACTTTACAATGGCTTTAATTTCTTATTTCTTTTCCAGGCGCTACTACTATATACCTTATCAAAAAATAAAAATTTTAAGTTATTTAATTTTGGCAGTTACTATATATATAGTTGCGGTTTATTTTGAAATAAACTGGTGGTTATATAATTTAATGTTGATAGTATTGTACCTTTGTATAGTTGTTTTTTCTGAGAATTTAAATAGAACAAAAAATGAGCTTAGTCAATTGTAAAATCATTAATAAATCAAACAATCCTTTACCAAAGTATCAAACAGAGGGGGCCTCTGCAGTTGATCTTTTTGCAAACTTAAATGAGACTATTATATTAAAAGCAAAATCTAGAAAATTAATACCCACAGGAATATATATATCGATACCAATCGGACATGAGGCGCAAGTAAGGCCAAGAAGCGGTTGGGCGATTAAACACGGCATAACAGTTCTAAATAGCCCTGGAACTATAGATTCAGATTACAGAGGAGAAATAGGGGTTATCCTTATAAATCACTCAGAATTAGATTTTGAAATAACTAATGGAGATAGAATAGCGCAATTAGTATTGTCGGCTTATGAAAAAATAAATTGGCAAGAAACAGATTGTCTTGATGAAACCAAAAGAGGTAAAGGGGGCTTCGGAAGCACAGGTTAAAAATATGAATATTATTATTCCAATGGCGGGCGTTGGATCTAGACTTAGACCAATAACCCCAACAACACCAAAACCGCTTATAAAATTAGCTGGTAAAACAATTATTCACAGGATTATAGAAGAGCTATATGATTATGGAAAAGTAAAGAAAATAGGTTTTATTTTACAGAAAAAAAACATTAAAACAGAAAGTGATTTAAAAGAAGTTGTAAGCAAGGGTTTTGATGAAAGAATAAAAATATATTTCTTTTATCAAAAAACCCCAGAAGGAACCGCGCATGCAATTTATTGTGCCAAAAAACTATTAAAAGGAAAGTTAATGATTGTTTTTTCAGACACGCTTTTCTTTTTGAAAAAAAGAATTAATTTTAATGAGTTACAAAAAAGTGATGGTTGTATTTTTGTTAAAAAAGTTAAAGATCCTTCTGCGTTTGGTGTGGTTAAGACAAATAAAAAAGGTGTAATAATTGATTTTGTTGAAAAGCCCTTAAAGCCCGTTTCGAAATCAGCCATTATAGGAGTGTATTATTTTCAAAAAGCTGAAAAATTAGAAGAACAAATAGCAAGGATAATTTCAAAAAACATATTAGAGAAAAATGAATACCAATTAACCACAGCATTAAAAAACTTAACTCAAAAGGGAAGTAAATTCACGACCATTGAAGTTGAAGATTGGTTAGATTGTGGTAATCCAAATAATTTACTATTAACGAATACTTATTTGTTAAAAACAGGAAAATACCAATCTTCATCAAATAATACTAAAGTTATCCAACCTTCATATATAGGTGATAATGTAATAATTAGAAATTCCAAAATTGGTCCCAATGTTTCCATTGAAGATAATTGTACTATTGAACGGTCGGTGCTGAAGGGCACGATTATTCAAGAAAACACAATTGTTAAAAATGTGAATTTAAAAGACTCTATTTTGGGAAAAAATGTAGAGTATAACACTAAAAGTAAGTCATTAATTATTGGACCATATTCTAATTTAAACAAATCATGAGAGTTGTGCCACAAATAATATTTTGTTTAGTTTTTAGTGTAAGCTATTTGTTTTCACAATCAAAAAACACTATAGAGTTATCAGACAAAAAATATATGCATCATTTTTTTTTAGCTGAAAAACATAAAATGTTAGACGAGAATCAAAAAGCAATTATAGAATATGAAAATTGCATTAAGGAAAACCCTAATGAGCCGACTGCATTTTATCAATTATCTAGATTACATTTAAGTTTAAATAATTTTGAGGAGGCTAAAGAATGTATTTTACAAGCAAAAAAACTAGACCCTAGAAATATTTGGTATGCGTATGTATTAATTGATATTTATTATCAAAATTTCGAATTTGAAAAACAAGCAGAAGTTTTAGAAGATTTAATAAAAATTGATCCAAAAAATAAAATATATTATCTAGAGGCGATATATACTTATATTAATTTAGAACTATATAACAAAGCGTTAAAAATTATACAAAAGGCGGTAAAAAACATTGCTGATACAGAGGATTTAATTATTCTAAAATCAGAAATTTTTCAAAAACAAAATCAGTTAGAAAAAGCAATTCAAATTATTTTAGACGCACATAAGAAGGATCCAAAAAAGTTAATTTTTCTGGAAACACTATCAGAGTTATATATTTTGAAAAGTGAATATCAATTGGCTAATGAAATATATCAAGAAATACTAAAATTAGATTCAGAAAACGCAACGGCATTATTAGCCTCTTATAAAATTGCACAAACTCAAAATCAAATACAATTAGAAAAGGACCTGCTTCTTAAGATTATTAAATCTTCTCAAATCACTAAAGATCAAAAAATAGACATCTTGTTTGAAATTTTTTCAGATAACAATATGTTGGAAAATTATAAAAATTTGATTCCTGAGATTTTAAATCACTGCATATTTATGTACCCAGAAGAATTTATGTTCTATGTAGTATTGGGGGATTTTCATTTATTAAATACCCAAAAGAAAGAGGCGTTAAATAATTATATTCAAGCGATTAATTATGGCTTAAAAGATAAGGTTTTATATGAAAAAGTGCTAAATATTAATTTAATTGAAAATCAATTAGATGATGTCTTGATGTATGCAAAACAAGCTTTGGATTACTTTCCATACCATTCCATTTTTTATTATTATGAGGGCCTTGCCTTTATGTATAAAAAGGACAATAAAAATGCAATAAAAACTTTAAAAAAGGGACTAAATTATGCTATAGATGATCCGTTTTTAAAATCAGAAATGTATTCTATTTTAGGGGATGTTTATCATAAATTGGGAGAGCATAAGGACTCAGATCAATCTTATGATTTAGCTTTAGAAATTAATCCAGAATATATTATTGTTTTAAATAACTACAGCTATTATTTAGCTTTAAGGGGTGGGTTAGATAATTTATTAAAAGCAGAATCAATGATTTTAAAGTGCCTAGAGCTAACTGAAGAAAGCCCAGAACCATCTTTTTTAGATACATATGCTTGGGTGCTGTATCAACAAGGGAAAGAAATAGATGAAAAATTGACAAAATTAGAAAAATTCACTTTATCTAAAAAGATGATGGATGCCTGTTTTCAAAATGGCGGGAATTCCGCTGTGATGTATGAGCATTATGGGGACATATTATTTGAACTTAATGATATTTCTGGAGCTAAAACACAATGGAAAGAGGCTTTCAAAAAAGATCCGAATAATAAAAATTTAAAAGAAAAAATAGATAATTTTTAAAATATACTTTACGTGAGGCTATTTATTCTACTTGTTTTATTAACTAATTTCACATTTTCTCAAAACACAAACACAAACACAAACACATTAATTGATAAAAAAACCAATTTAATTGAGGAAATTGAGTTGTCAAAAAAAATGTTAAATTCGGCTCAAAAACAAAAAAATATATCAGTAGAGGAGTTGAAAGCGCTAATGATTAATATTGAGTTACGTGAAAATTTAAAAAGAACGATAATACTCCAAAAAGATAGCATTGAAATTTATAAACAAGAAATAGAAAAAAAAATTCAACAAACAGAGGAGAAAAAAGAAATAATCCTAAGTTCTTATAAAAAATTAATTCAACTCACTTATTTTAATGAATTTGAAGCTAGTTTTTTATATTTTATTTTCTCAACACCCTCTTTTAAAGATGCTTTAAATAGATACATATATTATAAAAATCAAGAAAATTTACGTCAAAATTTATTATACGAATTAGATTTTTTAAAACACCAATTAATGGTTTTCAAGGAAGACTTAGAATTTGGAATTAGTCTAAAAAACACTTTAATAAATGAATTTAATGCAGAAAAGGACTCTCTTAAATTTTTAAAAAAAGAACAAGAAAGAATAACAAACCAGTTAACTAATCGCGAAACCGAATTAATTAATTATATAAAAGAAAAAAAAATAGAGGCAAAAAAGATAGAAGACGAAATAATTAAAATTCAAAAAGAACTGGCAATGAGAAATAATAATGCAGAACAACAAGGGTTGGCTTTTGAAAATAATAAAGGTCAATTAATTTGGCCAGTTGAAAAAGGGGTCTTAATTTCTAACTTTGGAGAAGTTTACCATAAGGATTTGCCAGGGATAAAACTTATAAATAATGGTATAGAAATAGGTGTTGAAAAAGACACTAAAGTGAGAGCGATTTACAATGGCGTGGTTTCAAAAATACTTATAATGCAAAATGGTTTAAAAGCAATAATGTTGAGACACGGAACATACCTAACAGTTTATGCCAATTTAAAACACACAAATGTCAAGATTGGTCAGACGGTTTCAGAAGGCGAGTTTATTGGTGTTATTTTTTCTAAAAAAGAAAATGACACTGGTATATTAGATTTTCAGATTTGGCAAGGTCTTGAAAAAATAAATCCAATCAATTGGATAAAGAGTAATTAATAATGATAAAAAAATATTACTTTTATAAAAACAATATATTATGAATATAAACATTTTATTAATAGGTGGATTTGGATGGATGGAATGGGCTGTAATTATAGGTGTAATAATTTTATTTTTTGGGGCAAATAGGATACCTGAATTAATGAAAGGATTAGGTAGTGGGGTAAAAGAATTTAAAAAAGGCCTAAAAGATGATGATGATGATGATGTAGATAAGTCTACAAAAAGCAAATAATTTTCGTGGAACCATATTCTAATTTAGAAAATCTCCAAAAAGAAATTTTCTCTGGTAAAATTAATTGTGTACAATTAGTTGAACATTTTATAGAAAGAATAGAGAAAAAAAAGTCTTTAAATATTTTTTTAGAAGTTTTTGAAAAAACCGCCTTAGATTTAGCAAGAAAAATAGATAAAAAAATTAAAAATAATTCAGCAGGAGGGCTAGCAGGTTTAATTGTAGGAATAAAAGATAACATTTGTTATAAAGGGCATTGCGTTTCAGCATCTTCTAAGATTTTAAATGGTTTTGAATCAACATATTCTGCTACTGTTATAGAAAAGTTATTAGCTGAAGATGCAATTATTATAGGTCGTATTAATTGTGATGAATTTGCTATGGGTTCTACAAACGAAAATTCCGCATATGGGCCTGTTAAAAACCCATTAAATTCTAATCTGACCCCTGGCGGTTCTTCTGGTGGTTGCGCTGCTGCTATTGTTGCTAATTTGTGTCATGTTAGCCTGGGTAGTGATACGGGTGGCTCTATTCGCCAACCAGCTTCTTTTTGTAGTATCATAGGCTTTAAACCATCTTATGGAATGGTTTCACGCCATGGGCTTATAGCTTATGCGTCTTCTTTTGATCAAATAGGGCCTATGGGAAAATCCATACAGGATATTGATAGAGTAATGGAGGTAATTTCTGGTAAAGATAATTTTGACTCTACTTGTGTTTTTGATAAAGCAGATTATAAAATAAAAACAAAACCCCCTAAAAAGATTAACATATGCGTCATTAAAGATGCATCAGAACACAAATTACTACATAAGGATGTTAAGAAATCATTTGCAAAACTTTTACATAATTTAAAAAACGCAGGGCATAATATAAAAGAGTTTGAGATGCCGATATTGAAATATTTAGTTCCAGCGTATTATATTTTAACCACAGCAGAGGCGTCATCAAATTTAGCGAGATATGATGGGATAAAATATGGATATAGTAAAGGTAGAATGACAAAAAATTGGTCAGAAATTATTAAACAAACAAGGTCCAGGGGTTTTGGAAAAGAAGTTAAAAGAAGGATATTGTTAGGTACATTTGTATTGAGCGAGGGGTATTATGACAACTATTATTCTAAAGCTCAAAAAATAAGAAGGTTGGTTCAAAAAGAAACAGAAAAAATACTACAATCTTGTGATTTTATATTATTGCCAACGAGCCCGACAATTCCATTTAAACTAAAAGAAAAACACAATGATCCTACTGTATTATATTTACAGGATGTCTTTACTGTTCAAGCAAATTTATCAGGTAATCCGGCTATTTCTATTCCAATTTTTCAATATAAAAATGATGCTCCAGTTGGTGGACAATTAATTGGAAAAAAAGGAAAAGACAAAGAGTTATTACATTTTGGAAACGAAATTTTAAAAAATCATGTATAAAAAAACTCTAATATTTTTCGCCTTCTTTTTATCAATTCATGCTCAAGAAATCCAATTTAATGAAAGCGAAATAATAGCAAGAATAGATTCTTTAAACGAAAAAACACCGATTGAGTTAGTATATAATTCATCAGTTGAAAAACACATAAAGGCATATATTTATAGGGGTAGATCAAACATTAGTAAAATGTTAACTTATACAGAATACTATTTCCCAATAATAGAACCAATACTAGATAATTATAATATTCCTTTAGAGCTTAAATACCTTCCGGTTATTGAGTCTCGCTTTAATCCGACTGCAAAATCTCCTGTTGGCGCAAGGGGAATGTGGCAAATTATGTTTAATACAGCAAAAGAATATGATTTAATGATTAGCTCTTATATTGATGAAAGAATGGATGTGCCCAAATCTACTAAAGCGGCATGCGAGTATTTTCTAGAATCGCAAGAAAGATTTAATAACTGGACAACTTCAATTGCCTCCTATAATGTTGGAAAATACGGAGTGTTAAAAGCTATTAAAAGATCAGGTGGTAAAAAAAATTATTGGGAGTATAGACCCTTTTTGCCTAAAGAAACAAGAGAATATATACCTAAATTAATTGCAGCAATATATGTGATGAATTATGCAGAGGATTATGGAATTTATCCTGAAAAAGAAATAAAGATTTTCAATGAAGATATAGACACATTACATATAAATAGAAAATTAAGTTTTGATGCCCTGTCTAAATTAATTGATTTAGATCTAGATCATATCAAGAAATTAAACCCTTCTTATAAAATAGGGGTTGTTCCAAATGTGCCAGATCGAAATTTCCACATTAATTTACCTATTTCAAAAATAGAGTATTTTATCACCAATAAGGATACTATTTATAAGCAACTAGATGAGTTACAGGATGATATAAAATACCCTGATTACGAAGAGATGGTAAAAAAGATAAATTATAAAATTAAATCAGGCGACTCTTTAAGTAAAATAGCACAAAAATATAATTGTCGAGTTAAAGATATTTTACTTTGGAACGACATGAAAACAACGAAAATAGTTACTGGAAAAAGATTAAAGATTTATGTTAATGCAGATTATGAGTAGAAAATTAATATTATTTATTGTATGGTATTTATGTTTTTTTCAGTCATGTGACTTTCAAACAAAAATAAATTCCACAGGCAAACCACTAGAAATTATATTAATTCAAGGTGAAAAATGTTCAGATAATGATTTTGGGCTATTTCAAAAGAATTTAATGGCCCCACAAACACCATTATTAGAGAGTGAACTATATGGTGAGGAAAAAAACTTTTTCCATGTGATTCCAATTTTAGAGAGTGATTTTAATAATATATTCAAAACACATAAAAATATTATTTTTCTAAATAATTCAGAATCTTTTAATATTCAAAAAAAAGAAGATGTATGGGCTGTTAATCAAACCGTTTATTTTTGTTCTGTGAAACAAAATAGTAAAGAAGAGATAATTAAATTCGCTAAATCAGTTGCTGTTAAAATTAAAGACAAGGAAATCACTAAAAGAAAAAATCACTATACAAAAAAAACCCCCGAGGATATACAAATTTATATAGAGAACAAATTTAATATAAACTTATCTATACCAAACCATTTTTTTATTGTGGATTCTTTAGAAAGGTTATTGTATTTAAGAGGAGATGAAAAAAAATCATCACAACTTATTTTAATAAGTTCATTTAATTTAGAGCCTACAGTTGCAAACATTATATTTGAGCAAAACAGAATAGCTAAAAACAATATATCTAGTGATATAGAAGGGGCTTTTGCTCGTGTTGAACAAAGAACAAAATTATACATTGACTCACTAACTACAATTGATGAACACAAGATTAACATTAAGGGTCTATGGAAAATGGAAGGAGATTTTATGGGTGGTAGTTTTTTTACAACACTAATTATTAATCCGGTAAATCAACAAAAAACCTTGGCGTCATTTTACCTATATGCACCAGGAGAAAATAAAGCAAATTATTTATTAGATTTAGAAGCAATGTTAACCAGCGTGAAGTATATCAATAATTAATACGGAATGTTGTTATAAAATTTCTACCTGGACCACTAATTCCAGACCCAAAACTTTTGTAATGCTCATCAAATAGATTGTTTATAGAAAACTGACAATTTATTTTTTCAGAAAACTTGTACGATAAGGATAAATTTAATATCGACCAAGCAGGTAGGCCATAGTAAATAACTTCTTGGTTTGTTAAATAATGGTTAGGATGAATATTAATAAAAGGAGTTTCCTCTAAATTATCTACTCCAGCTAAATCAAAATCTTCAACATTTTTATTTAAAGAATATTGAAAATCCAGAAAACAAGATAGTTTTGGTCCATTTTTTTGAATAGATAATTTTCCAAAAACAGGTGGAATATGCGGTACTGACAGTTCGCTATGTCGATTAATCCCTTTTGTGAAATTTATATCTCCTTTTAAATTAAAGTTTTTTGTTAATTCAGAGTCAAACCCAAAAGTAAATCCAAAAATATCAGCACGCTTAGTATTTTGATTAGCAAAAGTATAATAAGAATCACCCTCATAAAAAACTTCTGAAACTAATAATTCAGGAGCTCCATTAATAGATGCATTAAGATCAACTTGTATGCTGTCTTTTAGAATAGCATTTTTGATTTGTGTAAAAAATCCGTTAAAATAAAAAACTCCCAATTTACTTTCTTTAGAAACAAAGACTTCTTGTGAGTAAACAACTTCAGGGCTCAAATGTATATTTGGAACAGATATATTATTTCCTTTAACGAAAACTTTTGCCATATCATCTATATTGGGAGCGTGAAAACCTTTAGATAAAACAGCGCTAATTTTCCAAGAATCTGAAGGAAAAAAAGTTATTTTTCCATTACCAGAAAGATTGTTCCAGTTTGCCGAAATAGTAGACTTTTCCAACCCCATTGAACTTCTAGGGATACTGTCACTAAAATCAGCTTTTAAATAAGAAAAAGTGTTTCTTATGCCAGCTTCAAAAAGAAATTTTTTATTTAAATTTTTCAAATAATTTAAATATACGGCAGAAGAAAAAGTAGAAGAGCCATCAGCTGGATATCTGGTTGAGCCTATTCCAAATTGCTGGGTATTAGTTTCAGAAGCAACAAGATTATATATCGATTCTGATCCATATGAAAAATTACCCTTTTTGAAATTAAGATTGAAACTAAACACATCAACAATTTCTTTTCTTTTTGTAATACTGTCCTCATTTGATTTTTGCTGGTTTCTAGACTCAGTGACTTGTTGATAAGCTAAAATAAATTCAGATTGATCAAATAAAGATCGATTTTGAAACCCTAAAAAAGAAAGGCTACTAAAAAATCTTTGTTGTGGCCCATAATACCAATATAAGTATTTGGGTAGATTGTTTCCACAATCACACTTCTCACAGATTTCATCAGTTAAATCATTTAGTTTATCAAACCTTGGCACATTTGAAGAAGTAGAATACTGAATGTTAGAGGTCATTCGCCATTCATCATTTATTTTGAATAGCATTTTATTTACAATGTCCAACTGTTGAAATCCGGTGTTTTTTTGAATATTAGGATTTTCGTTCATCACAATATCACCATTTTCATTCACGTAGAAATTCATTAGGCCCCAATTATTATAACCATGACTTCTTCTTTCTCCCATTTTCACATCACCGTAATCTTTCAAAGAAAAGGCATTAAAAATGGAAAACTTTTTAGATTCATATAAAAAAGATTGATGCGATGATATCCCATTATAAGCACTAGCGTATCTTGAAAAAAAAGAAGTTTCTATTTTCGGTGAATTCGAAAAATAAAGACGTTTTGTAGACATGTTTATTGTTCCTCCTAGGGCGTCACTTCCATATAATACGGAACTTGGCCCAAAAATAACCTCTGTACTTTCTAAAATAGACTCGTCAATAGTAATAATGTTTTGTAAATGCCCTGATCTGTAGATCGCATTATTCAGTCTAACCCCATCTAGTACTAATAAAATTTTATTTGCTTCAAAACCCCTGATATTAGGACTCCCTCCTCCGAATTGACTTTTTTGAACACTAATTCCACCCTTTTTTTCTAATAAATCAGCAAGGTTTTCAGTGTTCATTTTTTCGATCTCTTTTTTTGTAATAAATATCTTTTTAGCAGAACTATTTTTAATATTATTTTTGTTTTGATTATAACTCAAAGTCACTTCTTCAATTTTATATAACATTTCTTGAACTCTCCAAAAACCGATTTTTAATAATTCGGTTTTTAATGTTGGCTTTGAATTATATTTAGGGTGTTGTAAATAAATTTTTTCATTATTCGAAAATCGAGATAAATTCACTATTCCATTAAAATCAGAAAGAACATGAATAGATTTGTCTTCATTAAAAACGGCCACATTATTTATAGCATTATTATTTTCGTCTACAATGATAATCTTTTGACAAAATGCAGAAAAAGACATCAAAAACACACAAATAAAAAAATAATTTTTCGTCATAATAATTCTGTATAAACAGATACTAACTTCTTATAATTAAAATTAGAAACATGTATCGCATAATACTTCAGCACATTCTCAATGAGAATTGGATAATCGTTATAACTTAAAGAAAAATTTTCTAAATCCTCAACATTTTTACATAAAAAATCGTACAAAACCTCACTCATTTTCAAGTTCCATAAATTTAAAGCGTCTTCGTTTTTACTTAAAATAAAAGAACCGCTTTGTGGGTCAAATGAATAACCTGCAATATTTTTTATTTTGGCGTAGTCGGGTACTACACCTAAAAATTTGGTAAAATGGATTAAGAACCATAAATCAAAAAATTTACCTGAACAATAATCGGAATTTAACCAAGAAATACTTTTTTCAATAAAATTATAAAGGTATATATCTTCATTCCCAGATTTTACACAACGACTTATCACTTCACACAAAAAAAGAACAGTATTACGCTTTTGGTAGTTCATTAATATTTTTCCGGAGATGGTTTTAAATTCAATACTTTTTATGTAGTGAAGGTTTTTGTTGGTTTTGTGATGAAAAGAAAGATTAATCACCATAAGTTGTTGTAAATATTTTTTTTTCTTTTTCAGACCATTTTTTATTAAAAATGAAATAAGACCTTTTTGTTTGGTTAAGATTCGAACTATTAAATCATTTTCTGAAAAATGAATATGATTTAAAACAATACCCTCGGAATTAATTAACATTAATTATAAATTAAAAGTTTTTTGACAACAGTTTCGCTAAAGTCATTGTTAGTACAAAAAAACAAATATACTCCCGTTTTAACTTTTTTTCCAGAGAAATTTTTACCGTCCCAGGACGCAAACCCACCTTCAGAGTAAGTTTCAAACACCAAGTTCCCAGAAATGTCAGTTATTTTTATATTTGTGTTATCTGTAAGTCCAGATATGGAAATCAATCCAGAATAATTTTTTTTCACTGGATTAGGAAAAACCAATACATTTTTAAAGTTTTCTTGCGCCTCAGTAGCCATAGACCTAAAGGAACATAAGCCTAATTCCGTTCCGAAAAAAACATCACCGGATTTTTGGTTAATTTCAATGTTATAAACAGTATTACTTAATAAGGGGCTGTTTTCAGAAGTAAAGTGGTATATTTCCTCTGTTCCATTTTCGGAAATTAAGAAAACACCCTTTCCTTCTGTAGCAAACCATTTTCTATTACCACCATCTATTTTAATATCAAGAACGTTTGTATTATACAATAACCTTTCTACATAACCATCTACTTCAACTAGTGGGGTTTCACAGTCAAAATTGGATGAACTAAAAATATTATTAGGAAAATGAAAAACCCCAACACCATTTGATGTTCCAACCCAAATGGATCCATCTAAATCTTCAACAAAAGCATTAACTGTGTTGCTAGGTAAATTACCATAAGAAGGAGATGAATTTATTTTTTTTTCATTTAAAATTTCATTATTCTTTGAGCTTGAAAGCACAATAATTCCTTCACCCCTTGATTGTATCCATTTTTGATCGTTAGTAGCACAAAGAATTTTTCCAACCATGGTGTTTGTTGAGATAGAGCTTAATGTGAAGCTTTCCCAAACTTGATTTTTAAAAAAAGAAATAGGGCTTTCTGCTTGAGAGTTTGTGACCCAAAGATCGTTATTTGCATCTAAACAACACCCACCTATTCGAATCCACCCATCATTAGTTATGGCTTGTAAAGAACTATTATTTTCGTTATAAATTTTAATCAAACTTTTATTAGAAAATTCTAAAAGACCACCATTCCAACTTCCTACAAAGAATTGGTTTTCGGAACCGGAAATAGTCAAGAGATCGTTGATCTCTAAATCTTTTAATGAAGATGTTTTCTCCCAAGTATTATTGCTGTAAATAGATAACTCTTTTATAATATTAAGATTGTTCCAGGAGCTGTTCTTCCCCCCATGAGCAATAATCAATTCATCCCCCAAAAAAGACATGTCGCCAAAGGTGTTGGCCGAGGGGCCATTAGGGATAAAGGTGTTCTCAAAATAAAAATCACCTTGATATATAACACACTGTGTTAACCCCCTTACTGCGTCAGAAAAATATATTTTAATTACATCTCCTTTCTCATTTTTGTTAAACATTAAATTATTAAACCCATTGAGTGAATTTAATGGTGAAATTGAAAACATGTCTATATTTAGTGAGGTTGGGTTTTTTCCGGTTACACCATCTAGGCTATCTATATAAAACAACTTACTAAAACTAAATCCCATTAGTGCACTGTTTTTTATGTAGCCAGACACAATACTTTCATTGGCATTACATATTTCAGGGATTTCTTGCGCAACAAAAAGATTTTTTTGTTTTGAAAAAATTAATATTTCGCACGATCCAGTTGTGGCATTTGTTTCATTATAATTATTGGGGAATAAAATTAATTCACCATTTTTCTCATTTTGTCCAAGTAATTTTTTAACTCCATTTGTAAATGAAGAGGGTGTTATTTTTCCTACGTTATTTAAAATAGAGTATTCTGTAATCCAGCTATTAGGATCTAATAAATTAGGATTATTTTTAGATGCAGAAAAAAGACCAAAATCAGTTGCAACAAAGATTTTCCCAGATAAATATGGGTTTTCCACGGAATAATCAAAAACAAAAGAATCGAAAACAGCACCATAAGATCCGTTATTCCAAAAATAATAAGTATCTAAAATTTCAGCATTACTAATATTGACTGTTACTAATCCAAATGAACAAGAAAGGTATGCAACCCCTTCGTTGACATGAATATTATTTATTTTTTTACTTCCAACAATGTTATTAGCGTTTTTAATGTATGGGATATTAATAATTTGAGCTCCGGACATTAAATCAAGATTTCCGTTTTCATAACCAATTATTAAAATATTAGAATCAGGGTCGGAATTAATAGCGGTAACACTATTATCATTTAGGCCGTTTAATTTAGAAAAGGATTCTATACTATTATCAGATTGGTTATATGTAAAAAATTGTGATTTTGTTCCAGTATAGATGGTGTTTTGTTTAGAAAACAGACAGGTTCCCTCAGTGTAATTAAGATGAATATTCCATTCCCCCACTCTAGACTGTGAGAATGAATTATAAAAAACGAATAGAAAAAATAAAAGAAAAATCCTCATAATTTATATCTAAATATAAAGATATAACGTATTGATTAAAAAATTAATACTTTTGTGGTCATTTTGGCCCCGTAGTTCAACTGGATAGAATGACAGATTTCGGCTCTGTTGGTTGCAGGTTCGAGTCCTGCCGGGGTCACAAAAATAATTAGTTGATAAAAGTCCATGACAGTTAATATTAATTATCTCTGTCTTCAAAATCTTCTTTTTCTGATTGGGATATTTGATAATATACTAGGCACATAAAAACCACTAATAACACAACCCAAAAAAAACACACTAAAATTCATGTTAATTTATTTTAACTGCCGTTCCGTACGCCAAAATTTCAGCAGCACCTTGTGTAATGACAGATGTTGAGATTCTAACATTTATTATAGCATCAGCTCCTAGCCTTTCTCCATCTTCTATCATTCTTTGAAGCGCCTGCTCTCTAGACTCTGCTTGTAGCTTTGTGTACTCACTTAACTCTCCCCCTATTATATTTTTTAATCCAGCAAAAAGATCTCTTCCGATGTTTCTTGCCCTAACAGTGCTTCCTCTAGCAATGCCGAGTATTTCGACAACTTCTTTTTTAGGGATTTTTTCAGTAGTTGATAAAATCATGATTATCTGAATAAGATTTAATTTTAATACAAATATAAATTATATTTGCTAGATGAAAAATTACCTATATATAATACTGCTTATTCCTTTTATTTCATTTTCACAAATTCAAATTAATGAGTTTTTAGCTGATAATGGAAGTTGTTGTTTAGATGATTTTGGTGAGCCGGAGGATTTCGTTGAAATTATTAATCTTTCTTCGGAATCTCTTGATTTAGCTGGTTACTATTTTGGAGATTTAAATGGAGGAACAATTATAGGAGATGCAGATGCTAGTTTAACCACTGTTGCGAGTGGCGAAATTAAGGTTTTGTGGTTTGATAAGGATGTAGAACAAGGATTATTACACATTGATGCAAAATTAAATAACGGAGGAGAAAGTATTATTTGTATTAATCCTAACGGAGACACAATTATAAATATTACATATTCAGCGCAGTATGAGGATATTTCTTTTGCATCTTTTCCTGATGGCCAAATCTATGATGTGGGTTGGGATTTTTCTCTTTGTCCAACACCAGGAGAAATGAATAATTTGTGCCCTATGATAGAGGGTTGTACTAGCCCAAGTGCTGATAATTATGATATAAACGCCAGTATAGAAAGTGGGACGTGTGTTTTTACTTCCACAGAAGGCCTTTTAATTAATGAGTATGGGGCATCAAACTGCAATAATCAGGGAAGTAATTGTGGTGATTATGAGGATTGGATTGAATTATATAACAATACGGATTCACCTATAGATTTAAATGGCTATTATTTAAGTGATAAATTAGACAATCTAATGAAGTGGCAGTTTACAGAATCGATTGTTATTCAACCAAATAGTTTTGAAATAATATATGCCTCAGGTCGAAACCTAATGTATGGTAATGGGCAATATGGTGATGCGCCACACACCAACTTTAAATTATCACAAACACAATATAATGAGCATATAATATTATGTAATCCAGATGGAGAATTATTATCATATTTTAATTTAACATCAAACCAATTAAATCACTCAAAAGGAAGGGTTTTAGATGGTTCTGTTGATTGGGGTATTTTTGACACACCTACTCCTGGAGAATCTAACCAGAATAGTAGTGTTGGGTATGCTTCTTTGCCAGAGTTTAATTTAAGTCCAGGGTTTTATGATGGGCAATTAGAACTTTTGATTTCTACCCAGGATACAGGCGTTTTGATTTACTATACAACAAATGGAGATTGGCCTAATGATGGTGATCAGTTATTTGCTGATATAGCTTTTGATGGCACAATATCACAGGGGGGTGATCCAATTATTATTGATGAGACTACAGTTGTTCGTGCTATTGTATATGATAAGCTTAATCAAAATTTACCCAGCTTTGTAGAAACAAATACATACTTTATCGATTCCCCACACACCGTAAGTGTAATTTCTATTTCAGGGGACCAGGTAGATAATTTATTAAATGGAAATCAAATTAAACCTATGGGTTCATTTGAGATTTTTGACAATCAAGGTGTTTTAATGGATGAGGCAACAGGAGAATTTAATGAGCATGGAAATGATTCTTGGGCTTATCCACAAAGAGGATTTGATTATATTACAAGGGATCAGCACGGGTATAATTATGCAATTAGAAATGAATTATTCAGAATAAAAGATAGAGAAGAATATCAAAGGTTGATAATTAAGGCAGCTGCTAATGATAATTATCCATTTACTTGGGGTGCGCCCGCCCACATAAGAGATCAATACATTCAGTCACTTTCTCAAGTTGGGGATTTAAGATTAGATGAGCGTTCTCATGAGTCTTGTATTGTATATGTAAATGGGGATTATTGGGGGGTTTATGATATGAGGGAAAAGGTGGATGATTTAGATTTCACAGAGTACTATTATGATCAGGGTTACGGAAATGTAGATTTTTTAAAAACTTGGGGCGGAACCTGGACTGATATAGGAGATAACACTACGCAACAAGAATGGAATACGCTGAGAGATTTTATAGTTGATAATGACATGACCGACCCGGATAATTATCAATATGTAAAAAGTGTATATAATACAGGTAGCTTAATAGATTATTTTATATTAAACTCTTATGTTGTTTGCATGGATTGGTTGAATTGGAACACCGCTTGGTGGAGAGGTAAAAATCCAGATGGAGATAAAAAGAAGTGGAGGTATGCTCTTTGGGATATGGATGCTACTTTTGGTCATTATGTTAATTATACTGGAATTCCTGAAACTGGACCAGAGGCAGACCCTTGTGATCCAGAGGGTCTTGGGGATCCTGGTGGGCAAGGCCATGTTCCAATTTTAAATTCTTTATTTGAAAATGAAGAATTTACTGCTGATTATATAAATAGATATGCTGATTTGTCAAATAGTACATTTTCGTGTGATTTTATGATTTCACATTTAGATAGTTTAATTTCTATTATTGAGCCAGAAATGCCCCAGCAAGTTGAAAGATGGGGTGGTAATATACAGGAGTGGGAAGATAATGTCCAAGAATTACGCGATTACATTTTAACTAGATGTTCTGATGTTATTGTTAGCGGTATGGAGGACTGTTATGATGTTGAAGCGATTAACTTAAATGTTATTATAGAAGGTGAGGGTGATGTTCAGATTAATAGCATTGATTTAAATCCAACCAACACCCCTTGGGCAGGAACGTATTATTCAGGCGTTCCTATTGAAATAGAGGCAATTCCATATGAATTGGTGAATTTTTACTGGGAAATTATAGATGGGGACGCCCTAATAGATAATGTGACTGATTTAGAGACAACTCTTTCTATGGTTTCGGGCCCAGTAACACTAGTTGCTAATTTTGATGCTTGCGCTTTAATTGAATCGGATTTGATTATAGGGCCAACTGAAGTTGAGGAGGGTGAAATATCACAATATAGTTTTTTTGGTGGTGAGCAAAATGAATTAGAGTGGGAAGTTAATGGTGGGGAGATTTTGTGGACATCAGGTTTTGATAACGTTATTGCTGTTCAGTGGGATTATGGGGTTGTTGAGGGGACTGTTATTATTGGTGTTGGTAATGAGGAAGGAGGGATAACATGCTATACAACTACTATTATTATTAATGAGGCTGATCCTATAACTGATTTAGATAGCTTTGATAATGAATTGTTAGCCATTTTTCCTAATCCTTTTTCAAATAACTTAAACATTGTTTGTGGCGATCAAGTTTCCTCATTTGTTTTAATTGATCAATTAGGTAAAATTGTTCATGAGTTAATTAGTCCGGTAAAGCCAGCAGGGGATTTAACCCCACACGTTTTGAATGTTGATTTTTTAAACCCAGGTATTTATTTCTTATTTATTAATACTACCAAGGGGGTTAGGGTAAGGACCATTAAAAAAATGTAAAACACTATAAACCAAGTAGTTATAATTGTTCCACGTGGAACAATTATCTTCCTAAGTGAACTAAAAGAACATTTATGTCTGAGGGGGACACTCCTGATATTCTAGAGGCCTGGCCTATTGTTTCTGGTTTTTGTTTTTTGAGTTTTTGCCTTCCTTCTGAGGATATTGAAAGAAGTTTTTCATATTTAAAATTTTTCGGCAACTTAATGTTTTCTAATCTGGTTAGTTTTTCTGCGTTAACCTTTTCTTTTTCTATGTAGCCTTTATATTTTGTGTTGATTTCAAATTGCTCAAGCGCCTCAGTATTTTTTCCATTTTTTTGAAAAAATGATTTAAAAAAATCTGTTTTTTCAAGGTCTTTTATTTGGATTTGAGGCCTGGATAATATTTTCTCTATTTTGACTTTTTGTGATATTTTAGATGCGTTATTTCTCTCTAATATTTTATTTATTTCTTGTGGTGTAAATGATGATGATTTAATTAAAGTCTGGAGCTGATCGATGTATCTTTTTTTTTTCGTTAAGCTTTTTTATTCGTTTATTTGTTGCTAATCCTAGGGATTCGGCAATTGGGGTGAGTCGCATGTCGGCATTATCTTGCCTAAGTATAATTCTAAATTCAGCTCGAGATGTAAACATTCGATACGGCTCTTCTGTTCCTTTTGTTATTAGGTCATCTATTAAAACGCCGATATAAGATTCGTTTCTTTTAAAGATGATAGGGTCTTTTTTGTCTATAGATAAAGCCGCGTTTATACCAGCCATTAAGCCTTGGCAAGCCGCTTCTTCATAGCCGGTTGTTCCATTAATTTGCCCCGCAAAGTATAGATTTTTAATTAATTTTGTTTCTAAACTATGTTTTAATTGTGTTGGTGGGAAGTAATCATATTCTATAGCATATCCCGGTCTAAACATTTTTACATTTTCTAGCCCTGGTATTTTTGTTAAAGCTTTATATTGTATTTCCTCTGGTAATGAGGTAGAGAATCCATTCACATAAATTTCACAGGTGTTCCAACCCTCTGGTTCAATAAAAATCTGATGCCTTTCCTTTTCTTTAAATCTTGTGATTTTATCTTCTATTGAAGGGCAGTACCGTGGCCCTGTTGCGGTTATTCTTCCTTGAAACATTGGTGATTTTTCAAATCCTTCTCCAAGAATTTTGTGTACTTTTTTGTTTGTATGGCAAATAAAGCAAGGTTTTTGTTCTTTTATTGAAAGCTGACTTAAAAAACTAAAATTCCCAGCGTTAGCGTCTCCGGTATCTTCTTCAAGTAAATTATAATTTATTGTCCTACCATCTATTCTTGGGGGTGTTCCCGTTTTCATTCTTCCTAATTTAAATCCGGCTTTTTGTAAAAAGCCGCTAAGACCAATAGATGATCGTTCGCCAGTCCTCCCCCCTTTAAAGTTTTTTTCTCCAATATGTATTTTTCCATTTAAAAATGTTCCGTTTGTTAGAACAACGTTCTTTCCCTTTATATTTAATCCGAGCATTGTTTTGACCCCTTTTACGGTTTTATTTTTGACGATTAATTCAATTACCATGTCTTGCCAAAAATCAATATTATGATTATTTTCTAATAATAATCTCCATTCTTCAGCAAATCGCATTCTATCATTTTGTGATCTTGGGCTCCACATGGCGGGCCCCTTTGATTTATTTAACATTTTAAATTGTATCATGGTTTTGTCAGTGATAATTCCAGAGCCCCCGCCAAGAGCATCTATCTCCCTGATTATCTGACCTTTAGCGACCCCGCCCATTGCTGGATTACAGGACATTTGGGCTATTGTTTGCATGTTCATGGTTACCAGAAGACATTTTTTTTCCAAGATTAGCAGCCGCTAGAACAGCTTCACATCCGGCGTGCCCACCGCCAACCACGATAAGATCATAATTAGTTTTAAAAAATACTCATATAAGAAGTGTTAAAAATTCATTTTCAAGTTTTCGCATTATTTTTTGATCTTCTTTTTTTTTGTCTTTATATCCCATTAGATGTAAGGCTCCATGAATTATAACTCTTCCGAGCTCTTCTTTAAATTTAACTTTATATAATTTTGCGTTTTCTCTCACTCTTTCTATACTAATAAAAACATCTCCAGTAAGTTTTTTTGTGGTAGAATAATCAAAAGTTATTACATCTGTTAAATCTTGATGATTTAGAAATTTAATATTTAGTTTTTGTAAAAAATTATCAGAACAAAAAACAAAACAAATATAATTAACCTCTTTTCTTTTCTTTTTTATAAAGTCACGGATTTTATATTTAGGCGGTAGGTTTCTTCTAGAAAAACAAACATCTTCAGATACATATTTAATAATATTCATTTATAGATCTTCTTTTATTAAGTTGTTAAAATACTCATTTACTTTTTCTTTATAATAATTAGTTAATGAGGGGGGTGTGGTTTTTAAGAGTTCTTTTTGGTAGGATTTTAACAACTCATATTTTAACATTATATTTTTTTCGTCTCGGTCGTCATTAACTCCTTGTATAGACTCCCTTTCTTCAGATTCACCTTGTTCTCTTAGCGCTTCATCAAGTTCAAGTAATTGATTTACAATTTGTTTTTGTCTTGTTAAAGTTTCAAAAGTTATTTTTTTATTAACAATATCTTGCTCTGTTTTTTCCATTTTTTCTAATATCTCCTTTAATGTTTTATTGTCTTCCGAATTCTCTAGATTTCCTTCAAATTCTTTTAAAGCTAGTCGAATTTTTTCTTGTTTAGCGAGCATTTCAACCAAATCTTTAGAAAACCCTTCATCTGATGGTGTTTGATTTTCTCCTTTTCTCATGTTTTCCATGTGCTCTTGTAACTCTTGTTGCATTTTTTTTAAATCCCCCGGTTTAGGCTTTCCATTACCTGGTTTTTGACATTCCTGGGAACTAGGGAGTTCTGAAGAAAGTTCTTTTTGTATTTGTTCTAATACATCACCAAGCAGTACAGCTAAATTATTTGCTGCTGTCATGATGTACTGTTGTTTGGCTGTGCCTTTAAAAGTTTCACGTTCCCTGAAATAATCAATAGCTTCATTTGTTTTTTCTTGTATTACATTTATTTCCCTATTTATTATAGCTGATATTTGTGGAATTCTTTTGCTCAAAGAAAACAAAGAATCTTCAATTATTCGCGCATCATTTCGAAGGTCTCCTTGTTTATGCATTAAGTCTACATATTGTGGGTCGTTTTTATCTAAAGCACTCATTTCCAACATAAGCAGCTCTTCTGATTTAGAAAAGAAAATTAGATTTTCTAAAATCTGTCGCAACGTTTCAATGTTTTCTATTTGTTGTTCAATAGATTCTTCTTTTTGTTGTGATTTTAATTTTTCTTCTAAATGAGATAGTTTTTCAGAAGAAAATTTTTGAGATTTGGAAGCTTGTCTTTTTTTGTTCTTTTGTAATTGATTTAAACTATTTTGCATTGCATCTTCAATATTCTTTTCTAATTCGGTGGTTTCTATTGTGTTATTGTTATTTAGCTCTTCCTTAAGTTTTTTTAACTTATTTAGTTTTTCTTTTAACTTTTGGAATTCATCAATGTTTTCTATTTGTTGTTTTTGAATACTATCAAGGTTAGCATTCTTTTTTATTGACTCGTTTGATAATTTTTCTTCTTTCTTTTTCAAGTCGACTAGGTCATTAAGAATTTCTTCTAATTTTTGATCAAATTCAAATTGCTTTAACAATTCTAAATTTCTGTCTAATTCTTTTTCAACATCTTCATTAGACAGTTTAAGTTGTTCAATTTTTTCTTGTAATTCCTTTTTGTTTATATCTTCCATAGAGTTTTCCAATTCTTTAAATAACTCTTTCATTTCCTTAGGCATAATTTCTTGAAATAGTTTTTGTAATTCCCGTTGTTTTTTTAATAATTGTTCGCTTAATGTTTCAACTTCATTTCGTGCCTTTTGGTTATTGGAAATTTTATTTTCCAATTTTTCCAAAGACTCTTCTAAAGATTCATAATTTTCCAATAGGTTTTTAATTTTTTCTTTTACCTTCCAATCTAAAACCTCTTCGTCAATAATTGTTTTTTCAAGATTCTTAATTTCTTCTGAAAGATTCTTTAAAGCATTGAGTTGCTCTTCCAGCTCAGTCTCTACTTCTGTATTTGTCTCATCAATAGTATTTAACATTTCTTCTTTTGTAGGGTTTTTAAAAACCATAAGACTACTTTTAGATTTTTTATAATTATTGACTCTATCATTATCATAAATCGTAAAAAAATATTCTAATGTTCCGCCTGCTTGTATAGGTAATTCACTTATGTTTAATAACTTAAAAAAAGCCTGATTAGAAGATCTATAGTTAATCTTTATATTTTCAGTTATAATTGTGTCAGTTTCTGGATTTTTAATTTTCATTGTAAACAATAAATTTGAAAAACCATAATCATCCCTAATAACACCTTTAATTAATTTTTGTTTTGAGTTCATGGTGTCCGCAATTTCTTCGACAGAAATCGAAGGAAAATCATCTTTAATTATATTGATGTTATAGTGAAGAGAATCTTTAAAAGCTAAAAACTCATTAGCCGTACTTATAGAATAGTTACTGGATTCGAATAGTTGTTTTTTTATTGAGCTATATTCAGTCGAATCAGGCTTCAACGTAAATGTAGAGTCATTCAAAATAAAAGCTATTTCTCTACTATTTTTTGTTTTGAATTCCCAGTTTATAACACTTCCTTCGGGCGCCTTTAGAACACCAATGTTTTCATACTTTTTAACACTAATTCCAGTGTGTTTTGGTGAATAAACAACTACATTCATTTTATGCAATATCGGTGTCGGCAAGATGATAAGGGTATATTTTTTAGAATAAATTTCATTATGAAATAATTTGAATACAGTATTTTTCCCCACAGATTTAAAATTATAACTAAATGTGTTTTTACTCATTTTAGTCATTTTAAAGTCTTGACTGTCATAGTTAATATAAAGCTCTTTCGGGGGGTTGTCACCAAACACACGGACCTTTAAATTAAAAGGATCTTTCTCTAGAGTTTCTAATTTTTTATTTTGTATTTCAAAATAAAAAGGAGCGGGTGGCTCAAAATAAGTATTATAATTGATTAATCTATTTGAAGCTTGTGAAATGAGGTTTGTGTTCCCGGAGAAAAAAATTATTAATATTATTAAAACAGGAAATAAAGAAATTTTCAAGTAATTAATTGTCGTTTTCCAATCAATAGCGTTTTGAAATGAGAAGGATTTAATTTCTTGATATTTTTTTTTGATACTTGCGTGGATTAACTCTTTAGAAGAGGCTTCGATTTCATTAAGCTGTAAAATATTAATCAATTTATCTTCTATTTCAGGAAAGTGTTTTCCAATTAGTTTAGCGACACGGTGCTTTTCTTGTTTCGTTTTGATAGTTCGGTATAAATTTAAAATAGGAATACCAATAAGTTTACCGATTAAGATTAACATGATACATAAATATGTCCAAAAGATAAACTTTCTAAAAAATGAATTTAAGAAGGCAAAATATTCAATCAAGCAAATTGCAATAAAAAAAATGACAAGGATAGTGGCACATGATAATATTCCTCTCAAAATCAAATTTCTATAATATAATTTTGAGAATTGCACCAATCTACGTGTTACATTATCAAAAGATTTACTCATAGTATAAAATTAATAATATTAACTGTTCTATAACAGAACTTAATAGTAATTTAAATTATTACAAATTCTTTTTCTATTTAAGAACTCCTATAAATACAATTTAAACTTATATTTGCTTTGGGTTATTTTATAGTTATGAAAAATCAAATTAGAGTTCGATTTGCACCTAGTCCAACAGGGCCTTTACACATGGGAGGAGTTCGAACAGCTCTTTATAATTATTTATTTGCGCTAAAAATGAAAGGGCAAATGATTTTGCGAATAGAAGATACTGACCAATCTAGGTATGTTGAAGGTGCAGAAGAATATATTTTAAAAAGTCTAGAGTGGTGTGGTTTAAAATTTGAAGAAGGCCCTCATTTGGGCGGTGAATATGGGCCATATAGGCAATCTGAACGAAAAAAGTTATATAATATATATGTTGATAAATTAATTAAATCGGGTGTAGCTTATTATGCTTTTGATACAGAGAAAGAATTAGATCAAATGCGAGTGAATTTAAAAAAAGCAGGAGTTCAATCTCCACAATATAATCAGATTACCCGTCAAAATATGAAAAACTCATTAACTCTTCCAGTTGAAGAAGTAGACAAGAAACTATCTAATAATGAAGAGTATGTTATTAGAATCAAAATGCCCAGAAATCAAACTATAAAATTTAAAGATAAAATAAGAGGATGGGTATCCTTTAGCACCAACCATTTAGATGATAAGGTATTGTATAAATCGGACGGAATGCCCACATATCATTTGGCAAATGTTATAGATGACTATTTAATGAAAATCTCACATGTTATAAGGGGTGAAGAGTGGCTTCCTTCAGCTCCATTACATGTGTTTTTATACGAATCTTTTGGTTGGGAAAAAGAAATGCCAGAATTTGCACACTTACCTTTAATTTTAAATCCTGATGGAGATGGCAAGTTAAGTAAAAGAGATGGCGACCGATTAGGCTTTCCAGTATTTCCAATATTATGGAAAAATATAAAAACGAATGTGAATATTGAGGGATATAGAGAAAAGGGCTTTTTGCCAGAGGCTTTTATAAATATGTTGGCTTTTTTGGGTTGGAATCCCGGAAATAATCAAGAGATTTTTTCACTTGAAGAACTAATAAAAGAATTTAGTTTAGAAAAAGTAGGAAAGTCAGGAGCTAGGTACAACTATCAAAAAAAACGAAATGGTTTAATCAACAACATTTAAGGTTAAAAAGCAATAAAGAGATTTTCAAAAACATAACTTTTCCTAAAGATTTGAAAAAAAATGAAGACTATATATTGAAGGTGATAGGATTAGTAAAAGAAAGATGTGTTTTTTTCGAAGATATAATTCAAGAATCAACATACTTATTTTCTCGCCCCGATCATTATGATGAGTCTGCTGTTGAAAAAAAATGGAATAAAGAAACGGTCTCTCATTTACTTTCATTAAAATCGAAATTTATTTTATCTAAAGACTTTACTAAAGTCAATATAGAGAAAATCTTCACAGAGTATTTAACTCTTTCTCAAATCGGATTTGGAAAAGTTATGCCGGGGTTGAGAATTTCAATTACTGGAAAAATGCAAGGCCCATCTATGTTTTCGATTATGGAATTATTGGGATTAAATGAGGTTATTTATAGAATGGACCAATCTATAGAGAGATTAGGAAATGGGTAAAATTATAATTAGAGATATAAAAAATTATGCTTACCATGGTTGTTTGCCATCAGAAAAAAAAGATAGGTGGTGTATATAAAACAACATTATGGATAGAAGGTGACTTTTCTGAATCAGAACAAAAAGATGACCTAAATAAAACTATAGATTATGAAAAGGTTGTTGCATTAGTCAATCATGAAATGAAGATATCTTCTGATTTAATTGAACACATTACTCGTAGAATTTCAGATAGTATGATAAATACATTTTCTAAAATTGTCAAATTAAAAGTAAGAGTTGTAAAAATAAAACCTCCGATAAAGGCAGAGGTTCCTCAAGTAGAATATGTTTTAGAAAAAAAAAGATAAGAATACATTTTTTTGACTACACAATATTTTGCTAAGTTTGCACCATCTAAAGGTCGGATGGCCGAGTGGCTAGGCAGTGGTCTGCAAAACCATCTACACCGGTTCGAATCCGGTTCCGACCTCTTTTTCATACAAAAAAAAACTTTATTAACAAGTTTTCAACAATTTTCTTGTTTTTCCAGAAGATTTTTAAGAAATTTAATAAAAAGTGGAGTGCCCCATTTTGTACATTTTTACCGCATTTCCACGAAAATAACAGATTAAATAATATCAAAAAAGACCTCCATAAAGGATGATGCTCTTAGGGTAGGGTTTTTGTTTGGTGTTATTATATTTTAAACATTAATTAACATAGTAGCTATGAAAAAACAATTATCAACCTTGAAAATAATGCTAGTGGCATTATTTTCAATAATTTCTTTAACAATTATTAATGCACAAGACTTTGAGTATACAATTACAGATGCAAATATGACGGTTCAAGTTGGAGCTGATGTTTGCCCAGATTGTTCTGTTGGTGATATTTTAGGTGCGTTTTTTACTAATGATGATGGTGAATTACAATGTGCGGGTTATCAGCCATGGACTGGAGATCAATTAGCTATTGCTGTTTGGGCTTCAGAGTCAGGCTTAGATAATGGTTTTGCGGCTGGTGAGGAGTTTACTTGGTTGTTGCAAACTGGTGACGGAGTAGAATGCTTAACGTCTGTAATGAACTCAGACGCACCTTTTTCAGATACTTTTGTAGCTAATGGTTTTGGACAAATTTTGTATCCATTAACTATAGGGTGTGAAGTTATTGAAACATGTGATGACCCTAATGTTACAATTGTTGATGCTGCGAGTATGCTTATTGGTGGGTGTTCAGATTCTGAGGCAACGAATTATTCTGGAGATGCTTGTGTTGCTTTAGGTTATACGTGGCTATCAGAAGCTTGTGAATATCCAGTGGCTACTTGTGATTGTCCAGAAGCATATAACTTTGGATTAGAAGGTAATTGTGTTGTTTTGTCAGGTGGTTGCGCTGACCCAACCGCAGAGAATTATTCTGGAGATGCTTGTGCATCAGCAGTCTTTGCTGCCCCAGATTGCCAATATGCTCCAGTAGACATGGCAATAGGGCCTTTTGATTTTACAATTACAGATGCAAACATGACCGTTCAAGTATCTGGATCAGCGGCTTCTTGGAATGGAGGCGCTCCACCACCAAATGGATCGTTGTTAGGAGCTTTTTTTACTAATGATGACGGGGAATTACAATGTGCTGGTTTTGCAGAAATGACGGGAGAAGATCAATACGCTATTGCAGTATGGGCTTCAGAGTCAGGTTTAGATAATGGTTTTGCAGCAGGTGAAGAATTTACTTGGGTTTTATCAATGGGCGGAGAATCTTTCATAGCAGATTCTTACGAAATGAATGCTAACCCTCCATTTTCAACAACATTTGTTGCTAATGGTTTTGGACAAATATTATCAGTAGCTTTTTCTGGTGAAGTAACAGTTAGTACTGGTTGTACGGACGCTTCAGCTTGTAACTATAATGCAGATGCTACTGAG